>NZ_NSJY01000010.1:0-132788 GCF_002289535.1 Bradyrhizobium sp. UFLA03-84
ACGACCAGCGTGCATATTTCTTCTTTTTTATTATAAGAAGGCGACACCCAACAAGAACATCACTAGGTCGCTCGCCGGCAGCGTCAGATGTGTATAGAAGACAGGGAGAAAGCCCCCACCCGCCGCGCTCTGACGAGCGCGTCGGCCTCCCCCGCAAGCGGGAGAGGCGGAGTTCGCGGTTAGTTAGGCGCGACCCCTCACACATTCGACCCATGGATCGCGTCGATCACCGCATCCGTCACTTCCTTGGTCGTCGCCTTGCCGCCGACGTCGGGCGTCAGCACGCCGGCCGCGCAGACCTTCTCGACTGCGGTCATCAGGCGCGCCGCGGCGTCCTTCTCGCCGAGATGCTCCAGCATCTGCGCGCCGGTCCAGAAGGTCGCGACCGGGTTGGCAATGCCCTTGCCGGTGATGTCGAAGGCCGAGCCGTGGATCGGCTCGAACATCGAGGGGAAGCGGCGCTGCGGGTCGATGTTGCCGGTCGGCGCGACGCCGAGGCTGCCGGCGAGGGCGCCGGCGAGATCCGACAGGATATCGGCGTGCAGATTGGTCGCGACGATGGTGTCGAGGCTCTTCGGATGGAGTGTCATCCGCACCGTCATGGCATCGACCAGCATCTTGTCCCAGGTGACGTCGGGGAAGTCTTGCGCCACTTCGGCCGCGATTTCGTCCCACATCACCATGCCGTGGCGCTGCGCATTCGACTTGGTCACCACGGTGAGGAATTTGCGCGGCCGCGACTGCGCGAGCTGGAACGCATAGCGCATGATCCGCGTCACGCCGACCCGGGTGAAGACCGCGACTTCGGTGCCGACCTCTTCCGGCAGGCCCTTGTGGGCGCGGCCGCCCATCCCGGCATATTCGCCCTCGGAGTTCTCGCGCACGATCACCCAATCGAGATCGCCGACGCCGACATTGCGCAGCGGCGAGGCGACGCCGGGCAGGATCTTGGTCGGCCGCACATTGGCGTATTGGTCAAAGCCCTGGCAGATCGGCAGGCGAAGGCCCCACAGCGTGATGTGGTCGGGCACGTCGGGTGCGCCGACCGCGCCGAAATAGATCGCGTCGAATTTCCTGAGCTCGGCGAGGCCGTCGGCCGGCATCATCACGCCGTGCTTCTTGTAATAGTCCGAGCCCCAGTCGAAGGTCTTGACGTTGAAGCTGATGTCGCCGGAGCGCTTGGCCAGTGCCTCCAGAACGCGGACGCCCGCCGAGATCACTTCGGGGCCGATGCCGTCGGCAGGGATGGCGGCGATGGAATGGGTACGCATGGGTTGTCTCCGGATGGGTTAGCGGGTTCGCATGGGATCGGGTTGCGGTTCGGCCGCGGCCGGCGCGCCTTGCGCGCGCGACAGCAGCAGCGTGAGTACGGCCGAGAGCACCAGAAGGCCGGCGACGAAATAGAGGCCGCCCTCGAAGCTGCCGGTGCGTTCCTTGATCCAGCCGATCATCGCCGGCCCGACGAAGCCGCCGAGATTGCCGATCGAGTTGATGGTGGCGATGCCGGCCGCGGCGGCCGAGCCCGACAGGAACATGGTCGGCATGCTCCACAGTGGCGGCTTCGAGGAGGAAATGCCGATATTGACCAGCGTCAGCGCGGCGATCACGGCAACGAGCCCGGTCCACAATCCGGCAAGCGCCAATCCCGCCGCGGCCATCAGGCAGGCCAGCACCACGTGCCAGGTGCGCTCACCGGTCCGGTCGGAATGCCGCGCCCACAACACCATCGCGATCACGGCGATGGTTGCCGGCACCGCGTTGAGGAAGCCGACCTGGATCGACGACAGGCCGAACGCCTTGATGATCTGCGGCGCCCACACACCGAGCGTGTAGAGCCCGGCCGAGGTGCCGAAATAGACCAGCGCCAGCGCCAGCACGCGCGGATCGGCGAGGCCGCGCCAGATGCTGTGGCTCGCGGTCGCGGCCTTGCCGTCAGTCTCGGCCTTCATGGTCTTGACCAGCCAGGCGCGCTCGTCGTCGGCGAGCCATTTCGCCTGCTCCGGCCGGTCGGTGAGGAAGCCCAGCACCACGAAGCCGAGCAGCACGGCGGGCACGGCCTCAAGCACGAACAGCCATTGCCAGCCCTTGAAGCCGAGCATTCCGTCCATCTCCAATAGCGCGCCGGAGACAGGCGAGCCGAGCACGGTCGAGAGCGGCGCCGCAGCCATGAACAGCGCGGTGACGGCCGCGCGCTGCCGCGCCGGGAACCAGTAGGAGAGGTAGAGGATGATCCCGGGGAAGAAGCCGGCTTCGGCGGCGCCGAGCAGGAAGCGCAGCACGTAGAAGCTGGTCGCGCCCTGCACCAGCGCCATCGCCGCCGACACGATACCCCAGGTGATCATCACCCGCGCGATCCAGATCCGCGCGCCGACCTTGTGCAGGATGATGTTGGAGGGCACCTCGAACAGGAAGTAGCCCCAGAAGAAGATACCGGCGCCGAAGCCATAGACCGTCGGCGACAGCCCGATGTCCTTGTTCATGGTCAGCGAAGCGAAGCCGATATTGACGCGGTCGATGAAGGCCACGAAGTACAGCAGCATGATGAACGGCACGATGCGCAGTGAGATCTTGCGCAACACGCGCGTGCCAAGCTGGCTTTCCATGGGCTTCCCCGGTGCTTGTCTTGTTGTTGGGACGGCGCGTGTCGCCGCACCACCGCGAAGCCTAGAAGGCCGCGCCCTTCCGGTTCAATCCGTGTGGGTTTATACAAAAAAATGATATAATCGCCGCAGCCGTCGAATGGCGGATGAGAACGCACAGGAACACGCCTTGGAACTGCACCAGCTTCGCTGCTTCGTGGCGGCTGCCGAGGAACTGCATTTCGGCCGCGCCGCGCAACGTCTGCAGATGATGCCGTCGGCGCTGGGCCGTCACATCAAGCTGCTGGAAGAGGACCTCGGGGTGCGGTTGTTCGCGCGCACCACGCGTGCGGTGTCGCTGACCGAGGACGGCGCAACGTTGCTGCGCGAGGCACGCGCACTGCTCGGCCGCGCCGAGGCGATCGAGGATGGCTTTCGCCGCCGGCTGCGCAAGCCGCAGGCGCGGCGCTTCCGGATCGGCGCGATCGACAGCGCCGCGGCCGGCCTGCTGCCGCCGCTGCTGCGCGACGTCCGTGCCATCCATCCCGACGTTGCCGTGCAACTGCTCGAGGAGAAGACGATCCGGCTGCTGCCGAAGCTATTGTCCGGTGCGCTCGATCTCGCGTTCGTGCGCCCGCCGGAGCGGCCCGACCGCCGCATCGAGTTTTTTCCTCTGCTGCAGGAGACCGCCGTGGTGGCGCTGTCGCACAAGCATACGCTGGCGCGGCGCAAGCAGATCGTGTTGCCCGATATCGCGGATCAGCCCCTGATCGTGCCCGAGCGGCGCTCACGGCCGCATAGTCACGATCTCACGACCAAACTGTTCGACGAGGCCGGGCTGACGCCGCGCATCCAGGAGATCGCCGACGAGAAGCAGACCATCGTCAACATGGTCGCGGCAAGGCTCGGGGTCGCCATCGTGCCGCGCTGGACCGCGCGGATGGCGATCCCGGGCGTGCGTTTCGTTCCCCTGAGGCTCAAGCGCGGAAGCGCCGCCGGCCGCCTGCCGCTCGCCGCCGCCTGGCTGAAAGGCTCCCGCGATCCGGTCCGCGACCAGGTGATCGCGGTGCTCGAGG
This sequence comes from Bradyrhizobium sp. UFLA03-84, assembly GCF_002289535.1. NCBI lineage: Bacteria > Pseudomonadati > Pseudomonadota > Alphaproteobacteria > Hyphomicrobiales > Nitrobacteraceae > Bradyrhizobium > Bradyrhizobium sp. UFLA03-84. Next base: position 3,656 of record NZ_NSJY01000010.1, read on the forward strand.
CGCGACTGAAGAGTTACGCGCGAGACGCCTGAAGTGGAACCGAACCTGGTGACGTCTCGCCTGCACAAAGACTCGCAGGGCCTGCTCGGATACCTGCGAACGGACGAGACCGCCATGGATGCCTGGACGAAATCCCTGCTTGGCGCGACGGTGGTCGCGATCGTCGGCTATTTCGCGATCGTCTATGGCGGCTGTGCGCTGGATCCAGGATGCCATCTGCGCACCTGCTACGGGCATCGCGCTTGCGGTGTGATCTATGACAAGACCAATGCCGCGTCGGCGCATTGACGCGGCGGTTGGTCCCCTAACGCTCCCGGCGTTCTGACGCCCCGGTTTCCGGTGCAGGATAGAGGGCAGCCGCTGCGATCGCGCCGGCGACCGCGCCAATGGCCGCGAGGACGAATGGAGCCGCAAACGCCGATGCCACCTCCGTTGTCACGAGCATCGCCCCCAGCGCGGCGATGCTGATGGCAAAACCGGCCTGGCGGACGATCATTGTCATCGCGGAGGTCATGCCGGCCTGCGCCGGCGGCGCGAGCGCCAGCGCGACGCTCCCCAGTTGCGGGTTCGCCAGCGCCGCCCCAACGCCGATCGTCAGCATGCCGGCGACCGTTGCGATGCCGCGCATCGCTGTTTCGGCGGACAACGCCGCGATCACCAGCAACACATCTCCGGAAGCGATGATGCCGAAGGCGGCCATGAAGAAACGCCGCCAGCCCCATTGGGTGACGAAGCGGCCACCCAGCAGCGGGACCAGCAGCATCGGCAATGTCGCCGCGAGCAAGGCCATGCCGGCCACTTCCATGCTGACATGCAGGCCCGTGCTCAGGAACAGCGGCAGATAGACCAACACCGCCCAGTAGCCGAACTGAATCGAAGTCAAGGACGCGCCGACCCCGATCATCGGCGCGGCCGCGAACACGCGCGGGTCGAGCACCGGATTGCGGCTGCGCCACTGCTGCCGGACGAATGCGAATGCTGCCGCTGCGCTCGCGATCAGGCCGGCCGCCCTGACGGTCGGCGGCGCGTCGTGCCTCAACAGCGCGTCGATCGCGAGACCCAGCGACAGTGTCAGCAGCGCGATACCCCAGGGATCGAGCGGGCGTCCGCCGGGCTCGCGCGTCTCCGTGACGACCCGAGGCACAGCGAAGGCCAGCGTCAGGCAAAAAGGGATGTTGGCATAGAAGATCCAGCGCCAGCCGAACCAGGCGGCAAGCAATCCACCCAGCGTAGGGCCCAGAGCCATGGCAACGCCCGAGATCGTCCCAATGGTGGCGAAGGCTTGCGCCCGCCGATGCTGGTGCGGGAATGCGCCGGCGACCAGCGCGAGCGCGCCTGTACCCAGGAAGGCGGCACCCACGCCTTGCAGCGCACGTGCCGTGAGCAGCAACGGACCGCTCGTCGCCGCGCCGCAGCCGATCGAGGCCAGCAGAAACACGATGTTGCCGCCAAGCATCGCGCGGCGGCGGCCGAAGCGATCCGCAAGCGCGCCTGATGCCAGCAGCGCGCCGGTGAAGGCAAGGCTGTAGGCGTCGATGACCCAGGCGGAGCCGGCGACGGCAAATCCGAGATCGCCGGCAATGCCCGGCATCGCGACCACGACCGCGGTCACATCGAACAGGATCAGGAATGCGCCCAGGCCAAGAACGAAGGTGATCAGATTCGATCGCTCGCGGGCGACCTCGGTCGAGCGATCGTGCATGTCACGCTGCCTCCCAATCCCTGCCCGGGGTTGCACCCGCACGAGGTCTCCGTACGCCCGTCCTGCTGCCAGCATGGTGTCAGCAGGGCCGGCTGCCTGAACCTGTTTGCGATCGGGGCGCACCAACTTGCAAAGCGAGTGTCATATTGGCCTGCTAGTTGCGCCTTGCCCTTGCGCATCCTGCGCCGGAAGTCGCCCGACGCTTCGCAGGGATTTTTTGACCGGAGGGATCATGCTCCGCATCGTCACGTGTCTGACGCTTTTGATTTCCCTTCATGCGGCCGCGGCCCAAGACAGGGCGCCGGGCGCCCCACCGCAACCCTATCTTGGCGGCTCCACAACGCCGCCGACTGATTTGCCGTCCGGGATCGGCAGTTATTGCATCTACGACAACCTCATCTACTCGATTGGCTCGCCCATCTGCGTCGGCAAGACGAGCTACGTCTGTGCTCCTGCGACAAACGAAGCGGAGCTCAATCAGCGGGCGTATTGGTCAGCAAGACCAGCTGACCCAAAACTGACCGCGCCGGTGTGCCAGTAGCACGCGAAGCTGCATCCTCATCCTCACGTGTCATCGCCCGGCTCGGCCGGCGATCCAGTACGCGGCGGCCTCTCGGCTCAAGCACAGTCGTCTCTGGAATACTGGATCACCCGCTTTCGCGTGTGATGACACCGCGTGTTTGACATCTTGCAGCGAGAACCATCCGCATCGTCGTCCTGGCGAAAGCCAGGACCCATTTCCCAAACTGCGAATTGTTGCTCCGCGCTGGGGCCGCTGTCCCGCTCATCACCGACGGCGGTGGTTATGGGTGCTGGCTTTCGCCAGGACGACGTCGGAGAGCTGTATATGGCCCACCGGCGGTTCCTCCCGGTGGATCCGGTGCCGACGCAGCTCAAATCTCCCCCGGTTTTGCGGATCGGCCATGAGTTCCCTGTCGGTAGACTCGCGTTATGTTATAATATAACAGTCTGTCTAATGGCGCATACGCACACCCACGACCACCACCATCACGGCCACGCCCATCCCCATGGGCACAGCCATGGCCCGGCCGCGCATCCGGCCCAGACCGCGCACTGGTCGATCCTGCGCATGCCCGTGCCGGCCCGGCTGCTCGCCGCCCTCGCGGTCTCTGCCGGCCTGTGGGCCGTGGTCTGGCTGGCGATGAGGTGAGACCCGTGGCTGCTCTTGTCACCTTCCGCGACGTCACCCTCGGCTATGACCGCCACCCGGCGGTGCACCATCTCAACGGCACCGTCGAGGCGGGCGCGCTGCTGGCCGTGATCGGACCGAACGGCGCCGGTAAGTCGACGCTGCTGCGCGGCATTGCCGGCGTGCTCAAGCCGCTGTCGGGCGTGATCGATCTCGACGGGCTTGAGCACCGCGACATCGCCTATCTGCCGCAATCCGCCGACATCGACCGGACGTTTCCGATCTCGGTGTTTGATTTCGTCGGCACCGGGCTGTGGCGCTCGACCGGCTTCTTCGGCGGTATCGGCAAGGCCTCGCGCGGCAAGATTTTGGCGGCGCTCGCCGCGGTCGGCCTCAACGGCTTCGAGAACCGGCCGATCGGCACGCTGTCCGGCGGCCAGATGCAGCGCATGCTGTTCGCGCGCGTGCTGCTGCAGGACGCCCGCCTGATCGTGCTCGACGAACCGTTCAACGCCATCGATGCCAAGACCACCGCCGATCTGCTTGATCTGGTGAAGCGCTGGAACGGCGAGGGCCGCACCGTGCTGGCGGCGCTGCACGACCTCGACATGGTGCGCAATAACTTCCCGGAAACGCTGCTCCTGGCGCGCGGCCCGGTGGAATGGGGCCCGACCGCGCAGACGTTGACGGCTGACAATCTGACGGTCGCGATGCGGATGTGCGAGGCCTTCGACGACAGTGCCGCGGCCTGCGCCGCCGATCCGCGCTCGAGGGCTGCCTGACGCCGATGCTGACCGACGCACTGATCTCGCCCTTCACCGAATTCGAGTTCATGCGCCGCGCGCTGGCGGCCGTGATCGCGCTGTCGCTCGGCGGCGCGCCGATCGGCGTATTCCTGATGCTGCGGCGGATGAGCCTGGTCGGCGACGCCATGGCGCATGCGATCCTGCCGGGCGCCGCGATCGGCTTCCTGATCTCAGGGCTCAATCTGTTCGCGATGACGACCGGCGGCCTGATCGCGGGCTTCACCGTCGCGCTGCTCGCGGGCCTCGTCGCCCGCACCACCGAGCTGAAGGAAGACGCCTCGCTCGCGACCTTCTATCTGGTCTCGCTCGCGCTCGGTGTCACCATCGTCTCGATCAAGGGCACCAATATCGACCTGCTGCACGTGCTGTTCGGCAACATCCTCGCGATGGACGACCAGACGCTGCTGGTGATCGCGTTCAATGCCACGCTCACGCTGCTGGTGCTCGCGGTGATCTATCGGCCGCTGGTGATCGAATGCGTCGATCCGGTGTTCCTGCGCACCGTGAGTCGGGCCGGCGCGCCGGCGCATCTCGCCTTCCTCGCGCTGGTCGTGGTCAACCTCGTCAACGGCTTCCACGCGCTCGGCACGCTGCTCGGCGTCGGGTTGATGATCCTGCCCGCGGGCATCGCGCGGTTCTGGTCGCGCGACATCACCACCATGATCTGCATCGCGGTCGCGAGCGGGATGCTGTCGGGCTATGCCGGGCTGGTGCTGTCGTATCAGACCCGGATTCCCTCCGGTCCCGCGATCATCCTGGTTGCGGCGGGGCTCTATATCGTGTCGCTGCTGTTCGGCAATGTCAGCGGCCTGGTGCGGCAGCTGTTTCCTGGTCGCCATCTCGAGGCATGATCATGCGCCGTCTGTTTGGGCTGATTTGTCTGGCGCTGGTGCTGGCGAGCGGCACGGCGCGCGCTGCCGACCGCATCAATGTGGTGGCGAGCTTCTCGATCCTCGCCGACATGGTGCGCAATGTCGGAGGCAATGACGTCGACGTGGCAGCGCTGGTCGGGCCCGATGGCGACGCACATGTCTATGCGCCGACGCCGGCGGACGCCAAGAAAGTCGCCGATGCCAAGCTTCTCGTGATCAACGGCCTTGGCTTCGAGGGCTGGCTGCCGCGGCTGCTGCAGGCGTCCGGCAGCAAGGCACCGGTCGCGGTGGCGACCAAGGGGATCATGCCACGGAAAATGGGCGGCCATGACGATCCGCATGCCTGGCAATCCGTCGCCAATGCCAAGATCTACGTGGTCAATATTCGCGACGGGCTGATCGCCGTGGCGCCGGACCGGGCGGCCACCTTCAAGGCCAACGCCGACGCCTATCTGGCCAGGCTGGAGGCGCTCGACCGCGACGTGCACGAGGCGGTGGCGAAAATACCGGAGGCGCGGCGCAAGGTGATCTCGACCCACGGTGCATTCGGCTATTTCGCCGACGCCTACGGGATCACGTTCTTCTCGCCGCTCTCGGTCTCCACGGATTCCGAGCCCAGCGCGCGCGACATCGCCGCCATCATCGCCCAGATCAAGGTTGCGAAAATTCCGGCAGTTTTTCTCGAAAACATCAGCGATCCGCGCCTGATCGAGCGGATCGCGGCCGAGACCGGCGCCCGGGTCGGCGGCACCCTGTATTCGGACAGTTTGACGGGCGAAAAGGGCCAGGCACCCACTTACATTGATATGGTCAGGCACAATATAAAGGCCCTGACCAGCGCGCTCGCCGAGTAGGGGCAGGGGCCTCCCTGCCGGGGTTGAGCGCGAACCCAAGTTCCCGGAGTTGTTATGGCTGAAGCTTCGCAAAAAATTCCTGTGACCGTGCTGACGGGCTATCTCGGCGCCGGCAAGACCACGCTGTTGAACCGCATCCTGTCGGAAAACCACGGCAAGAAATACGCCGTCATCGTCAACGAGTTCGGCGAGATCGGCATCGACAACGACCTCATCATCGGCGCCGATGAGGAAGTGTTCGAGATGAACAATGGCTGCGTCTGCTGCACGGTGCGCGGCGACCTCGTCCGTATCATGGACGGCCTGATGAAGCGCAAGGGCAAGTTCGACGCCATCATCGTCGAGACCACCGGCCTTGCCGATCCGGCGCCGGTCGCACAGACCTTCTTCGTCGACGAGGACGTGCAGAAGAACGCCCGGCTCGATGCAGTGGTGACCGTCGCCGACGCCAAGTGGCTGAGCGACCGCCTCAAGGATGCGCCGGAAGCCAAGAACCAGATCGCGTTCGCCGACGTGATCGTGCTGAACAAGACCGATCTGGTCTCGAAGCCCGAGCTCGCCGAGGTCGAGGCCCGCATCCGCGGCATCAATCCGTACGCAAAACTGCACCGCACCGAGCGTTGCCAGGTCGGGCTGACCGACGTGCTGGAGCGCGGCGCGTTCGACCTCGACCGCATCCTGGAGATCGAACCGGATTTCCTCGAGGCCGGCGACGATCACGACCATGATCACGATCATCATCACCACGACCACGATCATCACCACCATCACCATGATCACGACCATGGCCATGGCGGGCTGAAGCACTATCACGACGAGGACATGCAATCGCTGTCGCTGCGCTCGGAGAAGCCGCTCGATCCGACCAAGTTCATGCCCTGGCTGCAGAACCTCGTTGCCACCGAAGGCCAGAAGATCCTGCGCTCGAAGGGCATCCTCGCCTTCACCGGCGATGATGACCGCTATGTGTTCCAGGGCGTCCACATGATGCTGGAGGGCGACCACCAGCGCAAATGGAAGGACGGCGAGAAGCGCGAGAGCCGCGTCGTGTTCATCGGTCGCGAACTGCCGGAGCAGGCGATCCGCGACGGCTTCGAGCAGTGCATCACCACGTGATGAAAGAGTTCGATCCGGGCGAGGCCCCTTCTTCCATCGTTTCGATCACCGACCGCGTCAAGCCGCTTCCGCTCGGCGCGGCGGTTGGCTCCGTGCATTTCCTCGGCGACCGCGCGTTCTTCGTCGGCGCCGAGGAGAGTGTCGCGATCGCGACCGCCGACGGCGAGATCACGCGGACCGAGACGCATTTCGGCGCCATCCTGTGCGCGGCCTCCGACGGCAAGCGGCTCGTCACCGGTGGTGACGACGGCAAGCTGATCGCGATCGATGCCAAGGGCGAGACCTCGACGGTCGCAACCGACGCCAAGCGGCGCTGGATCGACAATGTCGCGCTGCATGGCGACGGCACCGTGGCGTGGTCGGCGGGCAAGACCGCCTTCGTGCGCAATCCCAAGGGCGAGGAGAAGACCTTCGAGGTGCCGTCGACCGTCGGCGGGCTGGCGTTCGCGCCGAAGGGGCTGCGGCTCGCGATCGCGCATTACAACGGCGTGACCTTGTGGTTTCCCAACATGGCCGCCAATCCGGAATTCCTGGAATGGGCCGGCTCGCATCTCGCGGTCACCTTCAGCCCGGACAACAAGTTTCTCGTCACGGCGATGCACGAGGCCGCGATGCACGGCTGGCGGCTCGCCGACAACCGGCACATGCGGATGAGCGGCTATCCCGGCCGGGTGCGCTCGATGTCGTGGAGCGTCGGCGGCAAGGGTCTTGCGACCTCGGGCGCCGATACCGTGATCGTCTGGCCGTTCACCAGCAAGGACGGGCCGATGGGCAAGGAGCCGGCGATGCTGGCGCCGATGCCGGCGCGGGTCGCCGTGGTCGCCTGCCATCCGAAGAACGACATCATGGCGGTCGGCTATGCCGACGGCACCGTGCTGATGGTCCGGCTCGAGGACGGCGCCGAGATCCTGGTGCGGCGGAATACCGGCACGGCGGTGTCGGCGCTGGGCTGGAATGCCAAGGGCACGCTGCTCGCCTTCGGCACGGAAGATGGTGACGCGGGCATCCTGGAAATGTAAGAGATCGCTGCATCCGAGGCGTATTCGAGCGAACTGGGTACCGGCAGCGTCATGCGATTCCTCACGACATTCCAGCTCGCCGACTTCCTCGACACGCTGGTCAGCCTGACGTCAGCCTTCGTGCTCGGCACCCTGATCGGCGCCGAGCGGCAGTACCGGCAGCGCACCGCGGGCCTGCGCACCAACGTGCTGGTCGCGGTCGGCGCGGCCGCCTTCGTCGACCTCGCGATGCATCTGGCGGGCGCCGACGGCGCGGTGCGGGTGATCGCCTATGTGGTGTCGGGGATCGGCTTCCTCGGCGCCGGCGTCATCATGAAGCAGGGCATGGACGTGCGCGGTCTCAACACCGCGGCGACGCTGTGGGCTTCCGCCGCGGTCGGCTCCTGCGCCGGCGCCGACCTCGTGGCGCAGGCAGCCGCGCTGACCGTGTTCGTGATCGCCGGCAATACGCTGCTGCGTCCGCTGGTCAACGCCATCAACCGCATCCCGCTCAACGAGAAGGCGCTGGAGGCGACCTACTACTTCAAGGTCGTGGTCACCGCGGAGGTGCTACCTGATGTGCGCGACGCCGTCGTGGAGAAGCTCGAGGCCGCGAACTATCCGGTCGCCGATGTCAACGTGGTCGAGGCCGGCGACGACTTCCTCGAGATCGTGGCGGAGCTGGTCTCGACCGCGGTCGAACCCAACGAGCTGAACGCGGTGGTGGTCGACATGCAGCATCAGCCCGGCGTGCGCCACGCGACCTGGGAAATCAGCACCACGGATTGAGGCGGTTCCCCGCAGGCGGCGCCCAGGAACCATGCGGTGGCCGGATCGTTGACCTCGCTGACACGACGCGGGGTGAACGAGATGGCTGCGGATCGAAGCAAGTTGCGGGCGGACGTGGTGATCGCCTCCACGCTGGTGGCGGCAGGCGTCGCGATCGCGGTGCTGTCGCTGCACGCAATCAACGCATCGTCGCCGCAAGAGCTGGCGCAGGCGACCCAGCCGCTACAGGCATCGCCGACGCCGGAGCCGCCGAAGACCGCGCCGCCGGCCGAGTCAAAACCCGGCGGCGAGCGGCCGACCACGCCGGCGCCGGAGCCGGCGCGTCCCGATGCCGAGGCGCAGAAGGCCGGCGCCAAGCCGGTGCTGCCGCCGGCGCCCGCCGAGAAGACCGCACCACCGATCGAGAAGAAATAGGCTCTCCGGTCAGCGCATGTGACGCGCATTTGACTGACGCTGCCGATTATACGGTCTCGCCTCCGTCATCCCCGCCCGCCATAATCCGTCGTCTTGCCAACGACAGATGGGGCTATCCATGAAGATCGAAGACGTCCGGCGCACCGCCTATTCGATGCCGCTCACCAACCCGTCGTTTCCGCCGGGGCCGTACCGGTTCTTCGACCGCGAATATTTCATCATCACCTACAAGACCGACCCGGAAGCCCTCGCGGCCGTGGTGCCGGAACCGCTCGAGGTTGCCGAGCCCGTGGTGAGGTATGAATTCATCCGCATGCCGGACTCGACCGGCTTCGGCGACTACACCGAGACCGGGCAGGTGATCCCGGTCCGCTACAAGGGCGAATTGGGCGCCTACACCCACGCGATGTATCTCGACGACGAGGGCCCGATCGCCGGCGGCCGCGAGCTGTGGGGATTTCCGAAGAAACTGGCAAAGCCGAAGATCGAGGTCGAGAGCGACGTCCTGGTCGGCTCGCTGCATTATGGCTCGGTGCTGTGCGCCTCCGCCACCATGGGCTACAAGCATCGCAAGGTCGACCACGACACCGTGCTGAAATCGATGACGGCGCCGAACTTTATTCTCAAGATCATCCCGCATGTCGACGGCAGCCCGCGGATCTGCGAGCTGGTGCGGTTTCATCTCGAGGACATCACCTTGAAGGAGGCATGGACCGGCCCCGCCGCGCTCGGCCTGTTTCCTCACGCACTGTGCGACGTCGCCCGTCTGCCGGTGCGCGAGGTGGTCTCGGCGCTGCACTACAAGGCCGATCTGACGCTCGGCCTCGGCTCGGTGGCGTTCGACTACATGGCGAGATGACGAGGTGACGGGGTGCGCCATGGCGCACCCCAATGTGTTGCGGCTAGTGCGCGTTGTCCTTTGGCAACAGCGCCGCGAAACTCTGATCGAGTGCGGCGTCGGCCTTCGCAAGCTTGTCGCGCTGCGCGGCAAGCCAGGCCTTGTCGGCATCGAGGCGCTGCTGCGCTTGCTTGAGCATGCGCGCGGTCTCGGCCGGCTGCGGTCCGCCCACGCCCTTGGTGTGCGTCACGATCCATTCCGGAGACATCACCTCCCTGAATTCGGCTTCGCTCATCGGGAACGGCTGCGCGGGCATGTTGAACTTGGCGAGCGTCTTGGCGAACAGGTCGGTCACTTCGCTGAACGGAATGGTCTTGGGCGTGAGGTCCAGTGGCCGTGCGTAGCTGACCATCTGCGAGGCGAAGCCGTGTCCGACGCGGAACGGAATCTTGTGCGCTTCGAGCAGTAGCTCGGCGAGGTTCATCGTCGAGGTCCAGTCGCTCTCCAGCTCCTCCTTGGCGCGCGCCTTGTTGACCACGATCGCATCGAACACCCGGTCGGTGGCGGTGACCATCTTGATGGCACGCGGGAACAGGCCGATATCCTCGAACTCGGCCTTGGAGTCGACCATGCCCGACATGACGTTGTGCGCGCGGATCGACACCGCACCCGACAATCCCACCACGTCCGAAGCGGCGATCCTCGCCTGCATGATCAGGCCTGGATTGCGTTTCTGCGGCATCGAGCTGCTGGTGTAGGTCGAGCCCTCCTGCAGCAATAGCCACGGTCGCACCTCGGCGTATTGCGTATGCAGGTCCTGCATCATCACGCCGATACGAATGGCGGCTGAATTGGCGATCGCGGTGGCCTCGAGCTGGTTGTCGAAAGGGATCACCTGGTTGGCATCCATCGAATTCTCGGCGATGCCGTCGAAGCCCAGCAGCTGGGCGAGCCGCGCGCGATTCAGCGGCCAGATCGAATCGGACATCACGCCGACTCCCATCGGGCTGAGGTTGAGCCGGCGATAGGCCTCGCTGACGCGCTGCTGGTCGCGCTCGAACGATTCCTCATAGGCCAACAGGTAGTGACCGTAGGTGACCGGCACCGCCTGCACGCCGTTGGTATAGCCAGGCATCAGCGCATCGAGATTGTCGGCCGCCCTGGCGAGCAGCTTGCCACGCAAGCCGAGCAAAGCATCGGCAAAATCGAGCGTCTGGTTGCGCAGCTTGGCGGCGCGGAAGGTCGCGTACATATCCTGGCGGCTGCGTCCGGCATGGATGACGGAGGCTTGCTCGCCGACCTTGTCGGTCATGATCTTCTCGATCTGGAGCACGTCGCTCGGGCGTTTGCCGTCCGGCTGCTGGGCCTGCTTGATCGTATAGTCCACGCCCTTGGCGATCAGCTGGCCGACGTCCTTCGGGAAGATGTTCTCTTCCACCAGCATGACGGTGGAAGCCTTGTTGATCTTGTTGAGCCAGTAGAACTGGTCCTCGGCGGCGTCCGCCTTGCTGGTCGAGGGCAGCGCGCCGCTCGGCGCGTTGGCGCCGATCTTGGCGGCGTTTTCGTTGCACTCCTGCGTGGTCTTGCAGGGCAACTGCCCGGTGTCCGCGGCCAGAGCGCTGGACGCGATCAGGAGGCCAGCGGCTCCCGCGATGCAGGCAAGTTTCTTCATGCGATCCTCCCAGATGGCTTGCGGCCGGCCGGTTCGCTAGCACCGCGGCCGGCCGAAGGCCATACGCCGAAAGGCAATCGTGGGAGGCGAAAGGTGCGCTTGTCAGCGCACCAGGATGTTCTTGAACTGCCAGGGATCGCTGGTGTCGATGTCTTCCGGGAACAGGCCCGGACGATCCGTCAGCGGGGTCCAGTCGGTGTAGAAACCCTTCACCGGGCCGAGATACGGCAGCTGGATTTCCAATAGACGATCGAAATCCATCTCGTCGGCCTCGACGATGCCTTCGTTCGGATTTTCCAGCGCCCACACCATGCCGCCGAGCACGGCGGAGGTGACCTGCAGGCCGGTCGCGTTCTGATAGGGCGCGAGCTCGCGGGTCTCCTCGATCGAGAGCTGCGAGCCGTACCAGTAGGCGTTGTTGTCATGGCCGAACAGCAGCACGCCGAGCTCGTCGATGCCGTCGACGATCTCGTTTTCATCGAGGATGTGGTGCTTCTCCTGCATCTTCGCGGCGCGGCCGAACATCTCATGCAGCGACAGCACGGCATCATCGCATGGATGATAGGCATAGTGGCAGGTCGGCCGGTAGACTGCCTTGCCCGATGCGTCCCGCACCGTGAAGTAGTCGGAGATCGAGATCGACTCATTGTGGGTGACGAGAAAGCCGTACTGCGCGCCGCGGGTCGGGCACCAGGTGCGCACCCGCGTGTTGGCGCCGGGCTGCATCAGGTAGATCGCGGCGCCGCAGCCGGCTTCGTGGGTATGGGCATTCTCGGGCATCCATTTTTCATGGGTACCCCAGCCGAGCTCGGACGGCTGCACGCCTTCCGACAGGAAGCCTTCCACCGACCAGGTGTTGACGAAGACATCGGGCTCTTTCGGCGACTTGGCGCGCTGGGTGTCGCGCTCGGCGATGTGGATGCCCTTGATGCCGGCCTGCCGCATCAGGTCCGCCCATTCGGCCTTGGTCTTCGGCCTCGGCGCGTTGAGCTTCAGATCGGCGGCGACATTGAGCAGCGCCTGCTTGACGAAGAACGAGACCATGCCGGGATTGGCGCCGCAGCAGGAGACGGCCGTGGTCGAGCCCGCCGGGCGCGCCTTCTTGGCGGCCAGCGTCACTTCGCGAAGCGCGTAGTTGGAGCGCGCTTCCGGCCCCTTCGACGCATCGAAATAGAAGCCGAGCCAAGGCTCGTTGACGGTGTCGATATAGAGCGCGCCGAGCTCGTTGCAGAGCTCCATGATGTCGGTCGAGCCGGTATCGACCGAGAGATTGACGCAAAAGCCCTGGCCGCCGCCTTCGGTGAGCAGCGGGGTCAGCAGCTCGCGATAATTGTCCTTGGTGACGGCCTTCTGGATGAACTTGACGTTGTGCTTCTCGCAATGGGCCTTGCGGCCCTCGTCCTTGGGATCAATCACGGTGATGCGCGACTTGTCGTAGTCGAGATGCCGCTCGATCATCGGCAGCGTGCCTTTGCCGATGGAGCCGAAGCCGACCATGACGATCGGGCCGGTGATCTTCGCGTAGATCTGCGAGGAGGAACTCATCATTTTCTCCAGGAGAGCGCCTAGCGGCGGGTAGAGTGGATCAGGGGTTACGTCGCTTTGCGGTGACTTCGATTTCGACCTTCATCTCGGGCTTGTAGAGCCCTGCGACGATCAGCAGCGTTGCGGCCGGGCGGATGTCGCCGAGAACCTCGCCGCAGACCGCGAAATGGGCATCCACATCACGGGCGTCGGTGAGGTAGTAGGTCGCACGGACGATGTCGGCCATCGTGAAGCCACCCTCCTTGAGGGCGGCCTCGATGGTCTTGAAGCAGTTCCGTGACTGGCTCGTGACATCTGCCGGCATGGTCATCGTGGTGTAGTCGTAGCCGGTGGTTCCGGCGACGAAGGCGAAATCGCCGTCGATCACGGCACGGCTGTAGCCGGCGGTCTTCTCGAAGGGCGAGCCGGTGGAAATCAGGCGGCGGGGCATGCTGGACCTCGACGGAAAAAGGCGTTTCGCGGGGTTTACGGGGATTTTCGCTGCCCGCGCAACCCCTCGAATTCCGACCTTGGATTCTGGCCTGACGGCCGGCGGTTAACGGGACTGCTGCGTGGCGTCCGGCGGTGACGGCGGCGAGCCGGCCCAGCGTCGGATCAGGATGTCCCTGACGATCATCACCGAGATCAGGACCAGCATGACCGTGGTGACGAGGCCGCGCCAACGCGGGCGCGCGCCGTCGATTGCGGGAAGGTTCTCTGCCATGGCGCCCGCCTTACGCCGCGTGCGGCACGGCGAGCGGTGCCTTCCGGGTCCGGGTTGCCTTGCCTTCGGGCAGCGCCGCGCCGGTTGGCGTGATCATGCCCCAGGCGCCGTCCAGCGCCCCCTCGACCAGCTCGAGGCCGAGCAGCCGCTCGCGCGCGAAGGCGCCCGGCAGCGACAGTTCGCCGGTCTTGGCGGCCGTGAAGCCGAAACGGGCATAATAGGGCGCGTCGCCAAGCAGGATCACCGCGCCATGGCCGCGGGTCTTGGCGACAGCCAGCGCGCGCCGCACGAGCGCGGCGCCGACGCTGAGGCCGCGGCAGTCGTCGTCGACTGCCAGCGGCCCCAGCATCAGCGCGCTGCGGCCCCCCGCGCTGACGTGCCACAGCCGCACGGTTCCAACCAACCGGCCGTCCTGGCGCACGGCCGCAAGGCTCAGGCCTTGGGCGGGCGCGCGTCCGTCACGCAGGCGCTGGCAGGTGCGCGTATGGCGGTCCTCGCCAAAGCAGGCATCCAGCAACGCTTCGCGCGCGACGACGTCCGAGGCACGCTCCGCACGGATCGCGAACGGAGCGGCTTTTCGGATGAAGGCAACGGGGTCGTTCCGTTTTGCAGTCATGGCACGTCAGTCCCCGCTTGCAACGGCATGGCGCACGCCGCGGCAAGCGTCGTTCAGAAAAATCAAAAATGATCGGGAAGGAGCCGGCTGGGCCGGCTCCCGGTTCATCAGGCCTCGATCGGGAGGCGGCTTAGATGTGGTAGGTCTTCAGCGGCGGAATGCCGTTGAACGCCACCGACGAGTAGGTCGACGTATAGGCGCCGGTGCCTTCGATCAGCAGCTTGTCGCCGATCTCGAGCGTCACCGGGAGCGGATACGGCAGCTTCTCGTACAGCACGTCGGCGCTATCGCAGGTCGGGCCCGCGAGCACGCACGGCGTCATGTCCGCCCCGTCATGCGGGGTGCGGATGGCGTAGCGGATCGACTCGTCCATCGTCTCGGCGAGACCGCCGAACTTGCCGATGTCGAGATAGACCCAGCGCACCTCGTCCTCGTCGCTCTTCTTCGAGATCAGCACGACCTCGGTCTCGATCACGCCCGCATTGCCGACCATGCCGCGGCCCGGTTCGATGATCGTCTCCGGGATCTGGTTGCCGAAATGCTTGCGCAGCGCGCGGAAGATCGACCGGCCATATTGCAGGACCGGCGGAACGTCCTTGAGATACTTGGTCGGGAAGCCGCCGCCCATGTTGACCATGGTGAGGTTGATCCCGCGCTCGGCGCAGTCACGGAACACGGTCGACGCCATCGCCAGCGCGCGGTCCCACGCCTTCACCTTGCGCTGCTGAGAGCCGACATGGAACGAGATGCCGCACGGCTCGAGCCCGAGGCGCTTGGCGAGGTCGAGCACCTCGACCGCCATCTCCGGGTCGCAGCCGAACTTGCGCGACAGCGGCCACTCGGCGCCGGCGCAGTCATAGAGGATGCGGCAGAACACCTTGGCGCCGGGAGCGGCGCGGGCGACCTTCTCGACCTCGGCGGCGCAATCGACCGCGAACAGGCGAATGCCGAGCGCGAAGGCGCGCGCGATGTCGCGCTCCTTCTTGATCGTGTTGCCATAGGAAATGCGGTCCGGCGTCGCACCGGCGGCCAGCGCCATCTCGATCTCCGCGACGGTCGCGGTGTCGAAGCAGGAGCCGAGCGAGGCGAGCAGGGACAGCACTTCGGGCGCCGGATTGGCCTTGACCGCGTAGAACACGCGGCTGTCCGGCAGCGCCTTCGCAAACGTCTGGTAGTTGTCGCGCACGACTTCGAGGTCGACGACGAGGCACGGCTCGGTGTCGAGTCCATCCTGGCGGCGGTTGCGCAGGAATTCCTGGATACGTTCAGTCATGGCACTCTCCAACGGTCCCAGCGACGGGATCCGCATCAACGTGACGTCGGGTGAGAGCGCTCCGGCCACATCGCGCGATGGAGGCGCAACGAAGCCACGAGACTCAAACCAGACTGTGCTGCCGTGGATTGGTTGGGAGAGTTTCCCGCCCGCTCACCTGGCAATGAAGGACAAGCCTTTTCAGTAGCCCGCGCCGGCGTTGGACCGCCGGTAGAGACCAAAAAAGCCCGATCCGTCGTTGCTTTAAGTCGCGTCCCCCGTGGAGAGCGGGGTGCGCCGGTTCGCCTCCGGCTGCCAGTCACGGTTGCAAAGAGTGGCGAGACCTTCAACAAGGCATCTCTGGAGAGAGATGCTGGCCGCCTCGTGTCCTCTCGGACGTAAGCGACCCTCGGTTCTTCCACCCCTTGGCGGCTGTCCGGCCTCTTGTCCGGATACCTACCGACTGACACACGACCACAGGCACGTGCGAAATTGGGCAAGGCAGGAAATAAGTCTTTTGACTTCGCGGCGCAAGAATTTTTTTGCGATAGCGACAAATTTCCCTAACGCGTGCTTGCGATCTCGCGCGCAGCACGCGTTGGACGCGCTGAAGATGAATGGCTGTTAAGAATGTCTAACGAAGCGTGTGCGTTTTAGCCCTGTGCCGCAGCGCTTTCTTGAATCGCGTCAAGTTCACGCGCGACGCGTGAACGGCTCGACGCGCTGCGCGGCGCGGATGAAGGCGATCATGATCAGGACGCCGAGGCCGAACAGTACGGCCTGCAGGATGTGCGTGCCGGTGTCGTTGAGCCCGAACAGGATCGCCAGCGCCCAGCCGCCGGCGAACGCCGCGCCGAACACTTCGGCGCCGATCAGGATCGCCGCCGAGATGACGGTGATGACGCTCGGCCAGGCAATGCTGCGGTTGCCGGAGGTGGAGGGCTGCATGGTCATGGAATAGGTCCTGTTCAGGGGGCGCAATCTCTCCGAAAAGGGCCCATCTATCAAGCGCAAAAGGCCCAAAAATGCCGTATCGCGTGATATAGATTGGGCCGTATTTTCAAGGCGAAAAACGGGACATTCGATGTCAGAAACCAGCGCAGAGGCTATTGCCAACCCCCTCCTGAAGGCGTGGCAGACGCCGCTCGAGACACCGCCCTTCGCCGAGATCAAGCCGGAGCATTTCCTGCCCGCCTTCGAGCAGGCCTTCGCCGACCATTCGGCGGAAGTGGCTGCGATCACCCATGATCCGGCGCTGCCCGACTTTGACAACACCATCACGGCGCTGGAGCGCTCCGGCAAGCTGCTGTCGAAGATCTCGGCCGTGTTCTACGACCTGGTCTCGGCCCACTCCAATCCGGCGATCCTGGAGATCGACAAGGAGGTGTCGCCGAGGATGGCGCGGCACTGGAATCCGATCATGATGAACGCTGTGCTGTTTGGCCGCATCGCCATGCTGCACGAAAAGCGCGCCTCGCTCGGCCTGACCGGCGAGCAGATGCGGCTCTTGGAGCGCACCTATACCCGCTTCCACCGCTCCGGCGCCGGGCTCGACGAGGCCGCCAAGGCGCGCATGGCCGAGATCAACGAGCGGCTCGCCCATCTCGGCACTTCGTTCAGCCACCACCTCCTCGGTGACGAGCAGGAGTGGTTCATGGAGCTCGGCGAGGGCGACCGCGCCGGCCTCTCCGACACATTTGTGGCGGCCGCCAAGGCTGCGGCGGAAGAGCGCGGCATGGCCGGCAAGGCGATCGTGACGCTGTCGCGTTCCTCGGTCGAGCCGTTCCTGCAGAGCTCGCAGCGGCGCGACCTCCGCGAGAAGGTCTACAAGGCCTTCACCGCCCGCGGCGACAATGGCAACGCCAACGACAACAACGCGACCATCGTGGAGATCCTCAGGCTCCGCGAGGAGACCGCGAAGATCCTGGGCTTCCCGACCTACGCGGCCTACCGCCTCGAGGATTCCATGGCCAAGACGCCGGAGGCGGTGCGCGGCCTGCTGGAGCGGGTCTGGAAGCCGGCACGGGCGCGCGCGCTCGCCGACCGCGACGCGCTGCAGGCGCTGATCACTGAAGAAGGCGGCAATTTCACTCTGGCGGCCTGGGACTGGCGCTACTACGCCGAGAAGCTCCGGCAGGCCAAAGCCAATTTCGACGATTCCGCGATCAAGCCGTATCTGGTGCTCGACCATATGATCGAGGCCGCCTTCGACTGCGCCACCCGCCTGTTCGGCGTCACCTTCGCGGAGCGCAAGGACATCCCGGCCTGGCACCCGGACGTCCGGGTCTGGGAGGTCAAGGGCCGCGACGGCCAGCACAAGGCGCTGTTCTATGGCGACTACTTTGCGCGGCCCTCCAAGCGCTCCGGCGCCTGGATGACCTCGCTGCGCGACCAGCAGAAGCTCGACGGCGATGTCGCGCCGCTGGTCATCAATGTCTGTAACTTCGCCAAGGGCGCCGACGGCGCGCCGTCGCTGCTGTCGCCCGACGATGCGCGGACCCTGTTCCACGAGTTCGGCCACGGCCTGCACGGCATGCTGTCGAATGTGACGTATCCGTCACTGTCGGGCACATCCGTGTTCACCGACTTCGTCGAGCTGCCCTCGCAGCTCTACGAGCACTGGCAGGAGCGGCCCGAGGTGCTGCAGCGCTTCGCCCGCCACTACCAGACCGGGGAGGCGCTGCCGGACGATTTGCTCAAGCGCTTCCTCGCCGCGCGCAAGTTCAACCAGGGCTTTGCCACCGTCGAGTTCGTCTCCTCGGCGCTGGTCGACCTCGAATTCCATACCCAGCCGGCGGCGGCGAGCTGGGACGTCCGCGCCTTCGAACAGAAGGAGCTGGAGAAGATCGGCATGCCCGCCGAGATCTCGCTGCGGCACCGGCCGACCCAGTTCGGCCATATCTTCTCCGGCGATCACTATGCCTCCGGCTATTACAGCTACATGTGGTCGGAGGTGATGGACGCCGACGCGTTCGGCGCCTTCGAGGAGGCCGGCGACATCTTCGATCCCGCCACCGCCAAGCGGCTGCATGACGACATCTACTCGTCGGGCGGCTCGCGCGATCCGGAGGAGGCCTATGTGGCCTTCCGCGGCCGCGAACCCGAGCCGGACGCCCTGCTGCGCCGGCGCGGCCTGCTCGAGACGCCAGAGGCGGCCTGAAGGTGAGGCTGTCCCTCAGCCGGCCGATCGCCTGGCTCGTGCTCGTGGTGTCCGCCGTGCTCGGCACGGCGGAGGCCTCGGCCCATCCGCATGTCTGGATCGTCGCCAGGAGCGAAGTGATCTACGCGCCTGACGGCACCATCACCGGCGTCCGCCACGCCTGGACCTTCGACGACATGTTCTCGACCTACGCGCTGCAGGGCATCGAGACCAAGGTGAAGGGCGCCTACAGCCGGGAGGAGCTGGCGCCGCTGGCGCAGACCAATGTCGAGTCGCTGAAGGAATACGCCTACTTCACCTTCGCCAAGGGCGACGGCAAGAAGCAGAAGTTCACCGAACCGGTCGACTACTTCCTCGAATACAAGGATTCGGCGCTGACGCTGCACTTCACCCTGCCGGTCAAGACGCCGTTCAAGGCCAGCAAGCTCTCGCTCGAAGTGTTCGACCCGACCTATTTCATCGACTTCCAGTTCGCCGACAAGGAGCCGGTCAAGCTGGTCGGCGCCGCGGCCGACTGCAAGATGCAGTTCGAGCGGCCGAACAGTGACGGCACTGCGGCCGCGCAGAAGCTCGGCGAGCAGAACTTCCTCGACGGCGGCAACGCCAATTTCGGCATGATGTTCGCCAACAAGATCACGGTGGATTGCCCATGACGCCGATCGCCTCCCGCCTGATGCGGGGCTTCGCCGTATCGGCCGCGGTGCTGGCAGCAGTCGTGGTGCTCGACGGTGCGGTCCATGCGCTGCTGGCGCAAAATCCGTTCGGCGCGCCGCGCGCGGCGGAGCCGCAGGGCGGCATCGTCGGCTGGCTACTGGCAAAGCAGTCGGAATTCTACCGCGAGATGTCGCAGACCATCCGCGCCGCGAAGTCCGACGGCTCGGCGGTCTGGACGCTGCTTGCGATCTCGTTTGCCTACGGGATTTTCCACGCCGCAGGTCCCGGCCACGGCAAGGCGGTGATCTCGTCCTACATGGTCGCCAACCGCGAGACCGCGCGGCGCGGCATCGTGCTGTCGTTCGCCTCGGCGCTGATGCAGTCGCTGGTCGCCGTTCTGATCGTCGGCGTCTGCGCCTGGCTGCTCAATGCGACGGCGAAGACGATGTGCGGGGCGGAGAAGGCGATCGAGATCGCCAGCTACGCGTTGATCGCAGCGTTCGGCGCCCGGCTGGTCTGGGTCAAGGGCGGTGGCTTTCTCCGCGCGCTCCGGCTGCCGCGTCCGGCGCTGGCGATGGCCGGCGCGCAGCCGCACGGTCACGACCATGATCACGCCCACCACGACCATGGCCATGATCACCATCGCCACGCGCATGACGATCACGATCACCATCATGACCACGATCACGATCAGGGTCATGACGCTGGGCACGTCCATGACGAGCATTGCGGCCATTCACACGGACCGACGCCGGCCGAGCTTGGCGGGCCCGGCGGCTGGCGGCGCGGCCTCAGTGCCATCCTCACGGTCGGGATCCGGCCGTGCTCGGGCGCCATTCTGGTGCTGGTGTTCGCGCTGGCCCAGGGCCTGTTCTGGGCCGGTGTTGCCGCGACCTTCGTGATGGGCCTCGGCACCGCGATCACGGTGGCGGCGATCGCGCTGGTTGCGGTGTCGGCGCGCGGTGTGGCGGAGCGCTTGAGCGGCGCGCGCGACGGCGGCAGCCTGGTGATCATGCGCGGCCTGGAGTTCGCCGCTGCGGCGCTCGTCCTGCTGTTCGGGCTCGGGCTGCTGTTCGGCTATGTCGCAGCCGAACGCGCGACGTGTCTGTGAGGTCACCTCGCGTGCTTGCGAGGAGAGGGAGCCTGACCGGCGTACTCACCTCACGTGAGAACGGAGGCGGGGAGAGAGGCAAATCACCGCGTCAGATATCCCCTGATGGCCGGCAACAGGAAGATCGCGATGTTGATCGCGAAACCGATGCTCCAGAGGATCGAGCGCAGCGTCGGGCGGTTGCCGATATAGGTGAAGACGTAGGCGATCCGCACGATCAGGAACAGCACCGCGAGCTCGTCGATCAGCCGCAACGGGCCGACGCGGAATTCGGCGAGCAAGACGGCGAAGGCGAAGAACGGGAAGGCTTCGATGCCGTTCTGGTGGGCGCCGAGCGCCCGCGAGCGGATCGGGTCGTCGTAGAAACCGGGATCGCGAGGTTTCGAATTGTCGAAGCCGCGGATGCCGGTCCATTTCACCGATACGATCGTCAGCAGTGAGAGCAGCAGCGTCCCGAGGACGCACCATTCGGCGATCGTCATGGTTCCTCCCGTATTCCGGCCGGGAACGTAGCCAACCCGCACTCGGCTTGACAAGGTTGGAGCAACGCGCGAAGCCCAAAGCCCCCAAGCGAAGGACTTTTGAGCGCAAGGCCATCATGAGCACGGTGATCCCGTTCGAGAGCGCGAAGCCCGCCGCGGCGCCGAAGCCGGAGCGCGTCGGCGTGCTTTTGGTCAATCTCGGCACGCCGGATACGGCTGATGCCGCGGGCGTGCGGGTCTATCTCAGAGAATTCCTGTCCGATCCGCGGGTGATCGAGGACCAGGGGCTGGTCTGGAAGCTGATCCTCAACGGCATCATCCTGCGCGTCCGTCCGGCCCGCAAGGCGCGCGACTATCTGAAGATCTGGAACACCGAGAAGAACGAGTCGCCGCTGAAGACCATCACGCGGTCGCAGGCCGACAAGCTGGCGGAGGCGATCGCCGATCACGACCACGTCGTGGTCGACTGGGCGATGCGCTACGGCAATCCGTCGATCAAGGAGCGCATCGAGGCGCTGGCGGCGCAAGGCTGCGGCCGGCTGCTGGTGGTGCCGCTCTATCCGCAATACTCCGCGGCGACGTCGGCAACCGTCTGCGACGAGGCATTTCGCGTGCTGGCCGGCATGCGCGCGCAGCCGATCCTGCGGGTAACGCCGCCCTACTACGACGACCCCGATTACATCGAGGCGCTCGCGGTCTCGATTAACCAACATCTCGCGACGCTGCCGTTCCAGCCGGAGGTCATCCTCGCCTCGTTCCACGGCATGCCTAAGGAGTATGTCGACAAGGGAGATCCCTATCAGGCGCAGTGCATCGCCACCACCAACGCGCTGCGCAGGCGGCTCGGGCTCGATGCCTCACGGTTGCTTCTCACCTTCCAGTCGCGCTTCGGCAATGCCGAGTGGCTGCAGCCCTATACCGACAAGACGGTCGAGAAACTCGCCAAGGACGGCGTGAAGCGAATGGCCGTGGTCACGCCGGGCTTTTCTGCCGACTGCCTCGAGACGCTGGAGGAGATCGCGCAGGAGAACGCCGAGATCTTCCGGCACAATGGCGGCGAGCAGTTCGCGGCCATTCCCTGCCTCAACGACAGCGACGGCGGCATGGACGTGATCCGCCAGCTCGTGCTGCGCGAGCTTCAGGGCTGGATCTAAGGCGCTGAAGCCCTTTGTTAACGATCCGTGACAACGGACACAGCGGTTCGCTGGGTCTTCGTGCATCTGGCAGTCCGACAACCGCTTCCTATGTGCTAGGGAGAACAACAGCCGGCTGAACCGGCGAAGCGGTCCTGCCGACCAATGCACGACCGTGCCTGGAGGACTTCATGACTGGCTTCGATATTTTCGCGATCGCGTTTGTTCTTCTCGTCATCGTCACGCTGTTCGCCGGGATCAAGACCGTTCCGCAGGGCTATGACTGGACCATCGAGCGGTTCGGCAAATACACCCGCACGCTGTCGCCCGGCCTCAATCTGATTGTGCCCTATTTCGATCGCATCGGGCGCAAGATCAACATGATGGAGCAGGTGATCAACATCCCCGAGCAGGAGGTGATCACCAAGGACAACGCCACCGTGACGGTCGATGGCGTCGCGTTCTACCAGGTGTTCGACGCGGCGAAGGCGAGCTACGAGGTCGCCAACCTCAACCAGGCGATCACGGTCCTGACCATGACCAACATCCGCTCGGTGATGGGCTCGATGGATCTCGACCAGGTGCTGTCGCATCGCGACGAGATCAACGAGCGGCTGCTGCGCGTGGTGGATGCTGCGGTGTCGCCGTGGGGCGTCAAGGTCAACCGCATCGAGATCAAGGACATCGTGCCGCCGGCCGACCTCGTCGAGGCGATGGGCCGGCAGATGAAGGCCGAGCGCGTCAAGCGCGCCGACATATTGCAGGCGGAAGGCCAGCGGCAGTCGGAGATCCTGCGCGCCGAGGGCGCCAAGCAGGGTCAGATCCTGCAGGCCGAGGGCCGCCGCGAGGCCGCCTTCCGCGACGCCGAGGCGCGCGAGCGGCTTGCCGAAGCCGAGGCCAAGGCGACCCAGATGGTGTCGGAGTCGATCGCCAAGGGCGACGTCGCGGCGCTGAACTATTTCATCGCCGACAAATACATCAAGGCGTTCGGCCAGCTTGCGGAGTCGCCGAACCAGAAGGTCCTGATGCTGCCGATCGAGACGTCGAGTGTGCTGGGCTCGCTGGCCGGCATCGGCGAGATCGCCCGCGCCACCTTCGGCGAGAGCGCTGCATCCGCCACCGCCGCAGCGCGGCGCGGCGGCTCGGTGCCGTCGGCTGGTCCGACGCCACCACCGCCGGTGCCGCCGCAGCGGTAGAGATCCAAAGATGATTGGCTCCGCATACGCTTTACACCTCTCCCCTTGTGGGAGAGGTCGGATCGCGTCAGCGATCCGAGTGAGGGGTCTCTCTCCGCGGAGAAACCGTCACCCCTCATCCCAACCTCCCTCCCACAAGGGGAGCGGGGCTTTTGATTGTTGAGAGGTCACGTCATGGCCGAGATGTTTTCGACACTGGGTACCTGGAACTGGCTGATCTTCGGCTTCATCCTGATGGCGCTGGAACTCGCGGCGCCCGGGGTGTTCCTGTTCTGGCTCGGGCTCGCGGCGCTGCTGGTGGGCCTGTTGTCGTTCGTGTTCACGCCGTCCTGGCAGATGCAGCTCCTGATGTTCGCGGTGTTCGCCGCGCTGGCGGTGCCGGCATGGCGGCATTTTGCCAGGGGCGCGACCGAGGCCAGCAAGAGCAACCCGTTCCTCAACCGCCGCAATGAAGCCCTGGTCGGCCGCGAATTCACGCTGGAGAAGCCGATCATCGACGGATCGGGCACGGTGCGGATCGACGACACGGTCTGGCGCGTCGCCGGCCCCGATGCGCCGGCCGGCAGCCGCGTGAAGGTGGTGCGCGCCGACGGCGCCAGCCTGACGGTGGCCGCAGTCTAGCTGCCAGCCTGCCTGCTCCAGCGCTCGGCGAAACGGTTGAGCGGTGTGAAGGTCGCAAACAACTCGCGGCCGAGCGCAGTGAGGCCGTAACCATCATCCGTCAGCTCGACGAAGCCGGCCTCGCGCAGCTCGGTCAACCGCGTCTGCAGGATCGTCGGCGAGACTTCGTCGCAGGCGGCGCGCAGCGCACGCGAGGTCAGTGCGCCCTCGCGCAGCTCCCAGACGATGCGCAAGGTCCAGCGCCGCCCCAACAGATCGAGCAGCGCCATGATCGGGCGGCCGCTCCGCGAGCCGCGGACGCCGGGTCTTGCAGTCGCAGCCTGCTTCGGCATGTCGCGAATCCCTCTCGAATCTCTCTTGCGCATCGCTACAAATATTGTAGCGTGTTGCTACATTAAATGTAGCAACTGGACCAACCCATGTCACGCATTGCGCCGCTCGATCCGCCCTATGCGGCGGACGTTCAACAGCATTTCGACCGCATCATGCGCGGCAAGCCGCCGTTGGTGCTGTTCCGCATGATGGCCGGCCACCCGCGCGCCTGGGAGAAGTTTCGCGGCGGCAGCCTGCTCGACCGCGGGCCGCTCTCCTTGCGGGACCGCGAGATCGTCATCGACCGCACCTGCGCGCTCAACGCTTGCGAATATGAATGGGGCGTCCATGTCACGGCGTTCGGCGCCGCCGCCGGGCTGTCGGAAGAGCAAGTCCACGCCACCGTGCATGGGGCGACCGATGCCGGCTGCTGGTCGCCGGTCGAGCAGGCGATGATCGCGGCGGTCGACGCGCTGCACGCGCGGGCGACGCTCAATGACGCGGAATTCGCGGCACTTTCGGCGCATTATGATGCGGATCAGGTGCTGGAGATCATCCTGCTGTGCGGCTTCTACCGCACCGTGTCCTACCTCGCCAACGCGCTGGCCCTGCCGCTGGAAGCGACGGCAGCGCGGTTTCCGAAGTGAGCGTCATTCCGGGGCGACGCGAAGCGGCGAGCCCGGAATCCATGACCACCATCGTGAGTATGGATTCCGGGCTCGCGCCAAGAGACGCGCCCCGGAATGACGAATTGAAAGAGTTCTGATTACGCCACGCCGGCGCGCAGCAGATCGTGCAGATGGATGATGCCGACCGGTTTCTTGGCATCGGTCACGATCAGCGTCGTGATCTTCGAGGCATTGAGCAGCTCCAGCGCTTCGCCGGCGAGCGTATCGCGGCCGATCGTCTTCGGGGTCCTGGTCATGACCTCGTCGACCGACAGCGTCAGCAGGTCGGGGCGCGTCAGCTGCCGGCGCAGATCGCCGTCGGTGACGATGCCGGCGAGATGGCCGTGGCTGTCGACGATGCCGACGCAGCCGAAGCCCTTCGACGTCATCTCGACCAGCGCGTCCGACATCTTGGTGCCGAGCGGCTTCAGCGGCAGCGCGTCGCCGCTGTGCATCAGGTCGCGGGCATATTTCAACAGTGCGCCGAGCTTGCCGCCCGGATGCAGCACGCTGAAATCGGTCGAAGTGAAGCCGCGGCCTTCGAGCAGCGCGATCGCCAAGGCGTCGCCGAGCGCCAGCATCATCAGCGAGGACGTGGTCGGCGCCAGATTGTGCGGGCAGGCCTCGCGGGCCTTCGGCAGCGTCAGCTGCACGTCGGCGGCCTTGCTCAGCGTCGAATCCTTGTCGGCGGTCATCGCAATCAGCGGGATGCCGAAGCGCGCCGCATAGGCAATCAGGTTGCGCATCTCCGGCTGCTCGCCGGACCATGACAGCGCGAGGATCACGTCCTCGACAGTGATCATGCCGAGGTCGCCATGGCTGGCTTCGGCCGCATGCACGAAGAACGCCGGCGTGCCGGTCGAAGCGAAGGTCGCCGCGATCTTGCGGCCGATATGGCCCGACTTGCCGAGCCCGGTCACGATCAGCCGTCCCTTGGCCTTGCAGATCAGCTCGGCTGCTGCCGTGAACGGCGCGCCGAGGTCGGACTTGAGTGCCGCGGAGATTGCCGCGACGCCGCTCGCCTCGGCATCGAGGGTGCGGAGCGCCGACTGAACGGCGCCGTCATCGGGGCCGGATGATTTGGTCATCAGCGGTTTCGGTTTGGCCATTACGGATTCCAGGGGAGGGGTTTTGCACCCGGGCGTCTCCCTTAGCACGTTCGATTCCGCGATGCGACGCGCGGCGGCGGATCCTCAACGGCTCATTAACCATAATTGTTTTAACTCCATTAACGACGTTTTTCGCCGCCCGGCGAGATGCGTACGTCAAGTACATGAATTCGTTGGAGTATTTCCATCGTGTGGCGGCGGCCAGTAAGCGGCCCAAATCGGCGCGGACGCCCCGTTCGCGTGGTTTCGCCGTGTCTTTTGCTGACCGTTCTTGCGGTAACTGCGACGACCGGGCTCGCCAACGCCCAGACCGTGACGCCGGATCTGTTCAGCCCGAACCGGCAGAGCCAGGTGATCACCCCGGATTCTCCGCTGCGCCGGACCACCGCAGACGCCATGGATCCGCTCAACGGCCTGAAGCTGCCGGACGCCGATCCCAGCCGGCGCGCATCGTCGTCGGCGACAACGCGGGAGCGCGTCGGACAGATCCCGACCTACGGTCTTCCGGCTGCCAACGGCGCTTCGACATCAGGCTATGACTCGCTCAATCGAAAACGGCTGAAGCCGAAATATTATCCGGGCCAGGCCAAGCCGAAGCCGCCGCCGGGACCCGGCTCGCCGGTGCCGACGCCACCGCCGCTGACTGCGGCCGGGCAGTTGCGGCTGTCGATCCCGCCGTCGGAGACCGCCAGCAAGCCGCCGGTGCCGCCAGCGATGGCCGGCACCGTCGTCGGCCAGCCGGCGCGCAGGCGGCTCAAGCTCGACGACGATCCGTTCGGCGCGGTCGGCGACTACGCCGGCTCGTTCATGGTCAAGACCGCGGTCGAGGTGATGGCCGGCTACGATACCAATCCGGGCCGCTTGTATCAGCCGCAGGGCAAGGCGTTCTACATGGTCGCACCGGAATTCGTCGCGATGTCGGACTGGGAGCGCCACGCCGTCGTCGCCGATCTGCGCGGCTCGTTCACCGGCTACGGCTCGCAGCTCACGCCGATTGACGGCACGCCGCTGTCGGCGCCGCTCGACGTCGATCGTCCGAGCTTCACCGGCCATGTCGACGGCCGTCTCGATGTCTCGAGGGACACGCATCTTACGGCGCAGGCCCGCCTGCTGGTCTCGACCGACAATCCCGGCAGCCCGAACGTGCAGGCCGGCCTTGCCAAGTATCCGCTCTACTCTACGGTCGGCGGCACCTTCGGCATCGACCAGCATTTCAACCGCATGCAGGTCTCGCTCGGCGCCACCGTCGACCGCACCGACTACCAATGGTCGAAGCTGACCGACGGCACTTCGTCGTCGAACGACGACCGCAACTTCACCCAATATGGCGGCATCGGCCGCGTCAGCTACGAGCTCAATCCCGCGGTGAAGCCCTTCGTCGAGGTGCAGGGCGACAGCCGCGTCCACGATCTCTTCCTCGACCGCGCCGGCTATGCGCGCGATTCATCGGGCGGCTATGCCAAGGCCGGCACCTCGTTCGAGTTCACGCGACTGCTGTTCGGCGAGGTCTCGATCGGCTACGCGATGCGCGACTACGCCGACACAAGGCTCAACCGGCTCGAGGGCCTGCTCACGACGGCCTCGCTGACCTGGACCGCGACGCCGCTGACCACGGCCAAATTCTATTCCGACACCCAGCTCGGCGAGACCACGCTGCCGGGCACCTCGGGCGTGCTGTCCCGCACCTACACCGTCGAAGTCGACCACGACTTCCGCCGCTGGTTGACGGGCATCGGCAAGTTCACCTACGGCACGCTCGAGTACAAGGGCGACAACCGCAACGACACCACCTACTCGGTGTCGGCCGATTTGATCTACAAGATGACCCGCAGCCTCTGGATCAAGGGCACCCTGCGCCGCGACTGGCTGGATTCGAACCTCGCCGGACAGAGCTCGGCGTCGACGGTCGTCATGCTGGGCGTGCGGGTGCAGAACTAGCGGTGAGGATGCGCAAGTCGCGCCGCGTGAAGCGTCATGCCCCGCGCAGGCGGGGCATCCAGTACGCCGCGGCCTATCGGCTCAATCTCTAACGTCTCTGGAATACTGGATCGCCCGCTTTCGCGGGCGATGACGACTGAGTTTGTGAGATGCAGTTCGGCGTGACTGCCGGGGTACCTACCCCGGCAGATCCGTTTTCCCCATCAGGAAGCTGTCGATCGAACGCGCGCACTGGCGGCCTTCGCGGATCGCCCAGACCACGAGCGACTGGCCGCGGCGCATGTCGCCGGCCGAGAAGATCTTGGCGCGCGAAGTCTGGTAGTCCTGCAGGGAGGCGCGGACGTTGCCGCGCTGGTCGAGCTCGACACCAAGCGTCTTGAGCAGGCCCTCGTGCACCGGATGGACGAAGCCCATCGCCAGCAGCACCAGTTCGGCGTCGAGCGTGAACTCGGTGCCGGGCAGCGGCTTGAACTTGTCGTCGACCTTGACGCAATGCAGCTTTGTAACCTTGCCGTCCTTGCCTTCGAACTTGGTCGTCAGCACGGCGAATTCGCGCACCGCGCCTTCGGCCTGGCTCGACGAGGTCCGCATCTTCAGCGGCCAGTTCGGCCAGGTCACGCCCTTGTTCTCGTGCTCGGGCGGCGCCGGCATGATCTCGAGCTGGGTCACCGACTTGGCGCCCTGCCGGAACGAGGTGCCGATGCAGTCCGAACCGGTGTCGCCGCCGCCGATCACGACGACATGCTTGCCGCCGGCGAGGATGTCGGCTGCGCCGTTCAGCGGTTCGCCGGAGACGCGGCGGTTCTGCTGCGGCAGGAAGTCCATCGCGAAGTGGATGCCGGAAAGGTCGCGGCCCGGGATCGGCAGATCGCGCGGGGCTTCCGCACCGCCGGTCAGCGCCACGGCGTCATACTGCTTGGCGAGCTCCTGCGGGTCGATCGCGCCCGGTGTGCTTCCACCGACGGCCTTGCCGTAGTGGAAGGTGACGCCCTCGGCCTCCATCTGCGCCACGCGGCGGTCGATGATGCCCTTCTCCATCTTGAAGTCGGGAATGCCATAGCGCAGCAGGCCGCCGGCCTTGGCGAACTTCTCGTAGACATGCACCTCGTGGCCGGCGCGCGCGAGCTGTTGAGCTGCGGCGAGGCCCGCGGGGCCGGAGCCGATCACGGCGACCTTCTTGCCGGTCTTCTCTGCGGCGATCTCTGGCTTCAGCCAGCCATTGTCCCAGGCGCGGTCGACGATCGCGCATTCGATGGTCTTGATGGTGACCGGGTTGTCGTCGATGTTCAGCGTGCAGGACGCCTCACACGGCGCCGGGCAGATCCGGCCGGTGAATTCGGGGAAGTTATTGGTCGAGTGCAGGTTGCGCGAGGCCTCTTCCCAGTTGCCCTGATAGACGAGGTCGTTGAAATCGGGGATCTGGTTGTTGACCGGGCAGCCCGGCGTGCCCGGCGCCGTCGAGCCGGTGCCGTGGCAATAGGGGATGCCGCAATTCATGCAGCGTGCGGCCTGGTCGCGCGTGTCCTTCTCGCTCAGCGGAATGACGAACTCGCTGAAGTTCTTGAGTCGATCGGCGACCGGCTCGTACTTGCGGTCATGCCGCTCGATCTCGAGAAAACCTGTGATCTTACCCATTGAAACCCGATGCCCCTGCATCTCAGTTGTCCGTCGTTCCGGGCTGCGCTGAGGGGCGCAGACCCGAAGTCCCGAAGTGGCTTTGCGAGATTCCGGGTCGCGCCTGGCGCACCCCGGAATGACGCGCGGTAATACTACGCGCCGATCGCGATTTTCGGCTCGGCGTCGGCGTTGGCCTTCATTTCCTTCAGCGCGCGGCGGTACTCCACCGGCATCACCTTGCGGAATTTCGGCAGCCAGGCCTTCCAGTTGGCGAGGATTTCCGCCGCCTTCTTCGAGCCGGTCAGCTTGCCGTGACGCGTGATCAGGACATGCAGCCGCTCCACGTCGGAGTCGAGCAGGTTCTGGAACACGTCGACCCGGCCATGCGCCTCGAGATCGCCGGAGTGATGGTAGGTGTCGGCGTTGATCATCTCCTCCGACAGCACCGGCTCGAGCTCGACCATCGAGAGGTTGCAGAGCTTGTCGAAGTCACCGCTCTCGTCCAGCACATAGGCGATGCCGCCCGACATGCCGGCCGCGAAGTTGCGCCCGGTCTTGCCGAGCACCACCACGATGCCGCCGGTCATGTATTCGCAGCAATGGTCGCCGGCGCCTTCGACGACCGCGACCGCGCCGGAGTTGCGCACCGCGAAGCGCTCGCCGGCGATGCCGCGGAAGTAGCACTCGCCCGCGATCGCGCCGTACATCACGGTGTTGCCGACGATGATCGATTCTTCCGGCACGATGCCGGAGATCTTCGGCGGCTTGACGATGATGCAGCCGCCCGAGAGGCCCTTGCCGACATAGTCGTTGCCTTCACCCTCGAGCTCGAAGGTGACGCCCTTGGCGAGCCAGGCGCCGAACGCCTGTCCGGCGGTGCCCTTCAGGCCGACATGGATGGTGTCGAGCGGCAGGCCGGCATGGCCGTAGATCTTGGCCACCGCGCCCGACAGCATCGCGCCGGCGGAACGGTCGGTGTTGTTGATCTCTTCCTCGATCTTGACCGGCGCACCGCGGTCGAGCGCGGCCTGCGCCTGCTCGATCAGCCGGCGATCGAGCACGGCTTCCAAATGATGGTTCTGGCTCTCCGAGTGATAGATCGTCTGGCCCTTCTCCTCCTTCTGCCGCACGAACAGCTTGGAGAAGTCGAGACCCTTGGCCTTCCAGTGCGAGACCAGCGCGGTCTGGTCCAGCATCTGGACCTGGCCGACCATCTCGTCGAACGTCTTGTAGCCGAGTTGCGCCATGATCTCGCGGACTTCCTCGGCGACGAAGAAGAAGTAGTTGATGACGTGCTCGGGCTGGCCGGTGAAGCGCTTGCGCAGCACCGGGTCCTGGGTCGCCACGCCGACCGGGCAGGTGTTGAGGTGGCACTTGCGCATCATGATGCAGCCTGCCGCGATCAGGGGCGCGGTGGCGAAGCCGAATTCGTCGGCGCCGAGCAGCGCGCCGATCACGACGTCACGGCCGGTGCGGAAGCCGCCGTCGACCTGCACCGCGATGCGGCTGCGCAGCTGCTGGCGCACCAGCGTCTGGTGGGTTTCGGCAAGGCCGATCTCCCAGGGCGAGCCGGCATGCTTGATCGAGGTCAGCGGCGAGGCACCAGTGCCGCCCTCGAAGCCCGCGATGGTGACATGGTCGGCGCGCGCCTTGGCGACGCCGGCGGCAACCGTGCCGACGCCGACCTCGGACACCAGCTTGACCGAGACCTGGCCGTCCGGATTGACGTTCTTGAGGTCGTAGATCAGCTGGGCGAGGTCTTCGATCGAGTAGATGTCGTGATGCGGCGGCGGCGAGATCAGGCCGACGCCCGGCGTCGAATGCCGGACGCGCGCGATCGTCGCGTCGACCTTGTGGCCGGGCAGCTGGCCGCCTTCGCCGGGCTTGGCACCCTGCGCCATCTTGATCTGCATCATGTCGGAGTTGACGAGGTATTCCGTCGTCACGCCGAACCGGCCCGAGGCGACCTGCTTGATCGCCGAGCGCATGCTGTCGCCGTTCGGCATCGGCTTGAAGCGGTCGGACTCCTCGCCGCCTTCGCCGGTGTTCGACTTGCCGCCGATCCGGTTCATCGCGATCGCGAGCGTAGTGTGCGCCTCGCGCGAGATCGAGCCGAACGACATCGCGCCGGTCGAGAACCGCTTGACGATGTCCTTGGCCGGCTCGACGTCCTCGAGCTTGACCGGCTTGCGCTTGTCGTCCTCGGCACTCTTGATCCGGAACAGGCCGCGCAGCGTCAGAAGACGCTCGGACTGCTCGTTGAGGATCTTGGCGAACGCCCGGTAACGTTCCAGCGAGTTGCCACGCACGGCATGCTGCAATGTCGAGACCGATTCCGCGGTCCAGGCATGGTCCTCGCCGCGGGTGCGGTAGGCATATTCGCCGCCGACATCGAGCGCTGTCTTGTAGATCTGGCCCTCACCGAACGCGTCGGTGTGGCGCCGCACGGTCTCTTCGGCGATTTCTCCGAGGCCGACGCCCTCGATCCTGGTGTGGGTGCCGGCGAAATACTTGGCGACGAAGTCCGCCTTCAGGCCGACCGCGTCGAAGATCTGCGCGCCGCAATAGGACTGGTAGGTCGAGATGCCCATCTTGGACATCACCTTGAGCAGGCCCTTGCCGATCGACTTGATGTAGCGCTTGACGATCTCGTAGTCGTCGAGCGCGCCGGGCAGCCGGTCCTTCATCGCGAGGATGGTTTCGAACGCGAGATAGGGGTTGATCGCCTCGGCGCCGTAGCCGGCGAGGCAGGCGAAGTGATGCACTTCGCGCGGCTCACCGGATTCCACGACCAGGCCGACCGAGGTACGCAGGCCGGTGCGGATCAGATGATGATGCACGGCGGCGCAGGCCAACAGCGACGGGATCGGGATCCGGTCGGTGCCGGTCATGCGGTCCGACAGGATGATGATGTTGATGCCCTCGCGCACCGCGCCCTCGGCGCGCGCGCAGAGCTCGTCGAGCACCTGCTCCATGCCCGCCGCGCCGAAGCCGGCGTGGAAGGTGGTGTCGAGCGTGCGCGACTTGAAGTGGGTCTCGGCGACGTCGGAGATCGAGCGGATCTTTTCCAGGTCGGTGTCGGTCAGGATCGGTTGCCGCACTTCGAGGCGCTGGGTCGAGGCGACGCCCTGCAGATCGAACAGGTTCGGCCGCGGCCCGATGATCGAGACGAGGCTCATGACGATTTCCTCGCGGATCGGATCGATCGGCGGGTTGGTCACCTGCGCGAAGTTCTGCTTGAAGTAGGTGAACAGCTGCTTCGGCTTGTCCGACAGCGCCGAGATCGGCGTGTCGTTGCCCATCGAGCCGGCAGCTTCCTCGCCGGTCGACGCCATCGGCGTCATCAGGATGTTGATGTCTTCCTGGCTGTAGCCGAACGCCTGCTGGCGATCGAGCAACGGCAGGTTGGAGCGCACGCCCTTGGCCGGCGCGTCCGGCAGCTCCTCGAGCTGGATCTGGGTGCGATGCAGCCAGTCGGCGTAGGGGTGGCTCTTGGCGAGATCGGCCTTGATCTCGTCGTCGGGAATCAGGCGGCCCTGCTCGAGGTCGACGAGCAGCATCTTGCCGGGCTGCAGCCGCCACTTGGTGACGATCTGGTCCTCCGGAATCTTCAAGACGCCCATTTCGGACGCCATCACGATGCGGTCGTCCTTGGTGACGAGGTAGCGCGCCGGGCGGAGGCCGTTGCGGTCGAGCGTGGCGCCGATCTTGCGGCCGTCGGTGAAGGCGATCGCCGCCGGGCCGTCCCACGGCTCCATCAGCGCGGCATGATATTCGTAGAAGGCGCGGCGCTGCTCATCCATCAGCGGATTGCCGGCCCACGCTTCCGGAATCATCATCATCACGGCGTGGGGCAGCGAGTAACCGCCCTGCACCAGGAATTCGAGCGCGTTGTCGAAGCAGGCGGTGTCGCTCTGGCCTTCATAGGAGATCGGCCACAGCCGGCTGATGTCCTTGCCGTAGAGCTCCGAATGCACCGAGGCCTGCCGCGCCGCCATCCAGTTGACGTTGCCGCGCAGCGTGTTGATTTCGCCGTTATGGGCGATCATTCGGTAGGGATGCGCCAGCGACCAGGTCGGGAAGGTGTTGGTCGAGAAGCGCTGATGCACCAGCGCGAGCGCGCTGTCGAAATCGGCTTCGTGCAGGTCGGGATAGTACTTGCCGAGCTGGTCGGCGAGGAACATGCCCTTGTAGATCACGGTGCGGCACGAGAACGAGCACGGATAGTAGCCCGCCATGCCGCGGTCGCGGCGCTGGTAGATCGCCTGCGAGATCGACTTGCGCAGGATGTAGAGCCGGCGCTCGAAATCGTCCTCGTTCTTCGCCGCACCATTGCGGCCGATGAAGACCTGCATGTGGTAGGGCTCGGTCGGCTTCACGGTGACGCCGAGCGAGGAATTGTCTGACGGCACGTCGCGCCAGCCGAGCAGCTTGAAGCCCTCGTTCTTGATCTCGTCGGCGATGATGCTCTTGATCACGTTCCGCCACGCGGCGTCGCGCGGCATGAACAGCGCGCCGATGGCGTATTCGCCGGGCTGCGGCAGCTTGAAGCCGAGCTCGGAGGTCTTGCGCGCGAAGAAGGTGTGGGGAATCTGCACCAGGATGCCGGCGCCGTCACCGGCGCGCGGGTCGGCGCCGACGGCGCCGCGATGCTCGAGGTTGCACAGGATGCTCAGCGCGTCGGAGACGATCTGATGCGACTTCTGGCCCTTGATGTTGGCGATGAAGCCGACGCCGCAGGAGTCCTTCTCCAGGCTCGGATCAAACAGGCCTTCGGCTTCAGGACGCCATGTGTGCAGCTCACGCGCGGGTTCGGCGGCTTTCGAGTCCGCGGTCGCCGACAGCGTACCTGCCACGATGATTTCGCGCTCGAATTCCGACCCGCTCATGTGTCCTCTCCCTTTCGTAAGGGGCCTCACCGTATTTGGCGCACCTTGGACGTTGCGGCACCCACCGGGCCACCGCTCGTCCGCCGCGAGCCGCATTTTCCTAAATTCAGACGACGGGCGTTTCAACGTCCCCTGCGGGACGGCCCTGCCTGCAGCATTCTCGGAGCCCGGGGCGCCGAGGCCCTCCTTACGGAGGTTCTCGTTGCAATCCCCATGCCGGGATGGCCTCGAAATTGAGACAGCCTTGCTGTCCTAACCTCGACCTTGCCAAATTTTTGTCTATCACACAAGCGCGAGGAAGTCCTTGCCCGCATGCTCGGAACGAACGGCTCGGCGGGCCCGCCGCGCCCCCGATTCGAAGCAAACACGCCGTGATCTGGCCCAAGGAGCGACCAAGGACTGCCGGATTTCAAACTGAAATTTTGCCCCCGGGCAAGCCAGCAAGAGAGCGGGAACGCTCCCAGGGCGGGGCAGACAGGAGTAACGGCGATGAAGTTGTTCACAGGTTCGGTTGCGGCCGCTGCCCTCGCGCTCAGCGCAGCCTCGGCCGAGGCGCAGCTGGTGACATCAGTCCGGATCGGCAGTCCGGCTTTCGTCAGGGTCTCCGACATGGACGGGCCCTATGCCGCGATGCCCGAGGTTCCGCCGCCGCCGCGGTTTGGCCGGGTCCCGAGCCTGTTGCCGCCGGTCGAGGTCTACACCGTGCTGCGCGAGAACGGCTATTTGCCGCTCGGCGCCCCGCAGCAGCGCGGCTTCGTCTACACGATCTCGGT
The DNA here is from genome assembly GCF_002289535.1 of Bradyrhizobium sp. UFLA03-84. Lineage (NCBI taxonomy): Bacteria > Pseudomonadati > Pseudomonadota > Alphaproteobacteria > Hyphomicrobiales > Nitrobacteraceae > Bradyrhizobium > Bradyrhizobium sp. UFLA03-84. The sequence continues at coordinate 38,646 of NZ_NSJY01000010.1, forward strand.
GATCGACCAGGGCGGCGATGACGGCCGCCTGGTGATCGACGCCCGCGACGGGCACATCATCCGCTTCACCCCGGCCTACCGGCTCGGCGACAATTACGAGGAGGAGATGAGCGCGACCTACGGCCCGGTCGGCCCGGTGCCGCGGGCGATCCAGGCGAGGGTGCCACGGCCGCCGCTCCCGATCCCGCATGTCGCAAGCCGCGTGCCGAAGCGCAGCCCGCTCAACGCCAAAGCCCAGGCTCCCGCTGCTGCTCCGGCGACCCGGCCTCCCGCGGCCCAGGCCGCAACGCCGCAGCCTGCGCCTGTCCAGGCCGCCGCACCCGCGCCGGCCGAGCAGGCCGCGGCTGCGCCGAAACCGGCCGAGATCCAGGCCGCCGCGGCGCCGAAGCCGGTCCAGCAAGCCGAGGTCCCGACCGTCGGTCAGACCGCGCCGGCGCCGCCCGCGCCCGCGATCCTGCCGACCCAGGAGATGCCGAAGGTACAGGGGTTGGAATAGCGGCAGCCGGCAACAAAAAAACGCCCCGGTTTCCCGGGGCGTTTTCGCGTTCAGCCAATATCTGCTGACGCGGGGGGCATTCCTTAGGCTGCGACCTTCGCCGAGCCGTCGACGACCTGCGGGGCCTTCTCGCCGCCGCCGATCGGAATGTTGCGGGGCTTCTTGGCTTCGGGAATCTCGCGAACGAGATCGACGTGGAGCAGCCCGTTCTCGAGCGAGGCGTTCTTCACCTGCACGAAGTCGGCAAGCTGGAAGACGCGCTCGAAGGCACGCGAGGCGATGCCGCGATAGAGCACTTCCGAGCCGTTGCCGGCGTTCTCGTTGGCGGATTTCTCGCCCTTGATCGTCAGCGTGTTCTCCTTCGCGACGATCGAAAGCTCGGCCTGCGAGAAGCCGGAGACCGCGACGCTGATCCGGTAAGCATTCTCGCCGGTGCGCTCGATGTTGTAGGGGGGATAGCCGGGGCTGCCGTCGGAGGTCACCTGATCGAGCAGGTTGAAGAGGCGGTCGAAGCCGACGGTGGAACGATAGAACGGAGTGAGGTCGTAGCTACGCATAGAATAGTCCTCCAGTGAGCGACTGTTTCAGTTACCCGCCCGCCATCGGGCCGGGCTTAGATGTGTGCAGCCTGATGTTTCGGGTCCGAAACACTGGTAGCGGCCTGCACTAGGGTGATATGGGAGGGGTCACGTCGCGTTCAAGAGGCGGAAACCGCGTCGCTTTTCTGGCGCTGGCGTCCTTGATTTCCACCCTGTCTCACCACGTCGGTTTCCCGCATGACGCTCGTCTCGATTCCCGCCAACCCGGTTCCGGACGACGTGGTCAGCGGCACTATCAAAACATCAGACGGAGCCGAGCTGCGCTTTGCGCGCTGGGCGCCGCCGCCCGGCCGCAAGGGCACGGTCTGCGTGTTTGGCGGGCGCGGCGAGATGATCGAGAAATATTTCGAGACCGTGCGCGACCTGCGCGACCGCGGCTTTGCGGTGGCGATGATCGACTGGCGCGGGCAGGGCCATTCGTCGCGGCGGCTGCGCGATCCACGCAAGGGTTATGTGCGCAACTTCGCCGACTACGAGACCGACGTCGAAGCTTTCGTGCAGCAGGTGGTGCTGCCGGATTGCCCGCCGCCCTATTTCGCGCTGGCGCATTCGATGGGCGGCGCGGTGATGCTGCGCATCGCGCATGCCGGCAAGCGCTGGTTCGACCGCATGGTGCTGTCGGCGCCGATGATCGACCTGCCGGGCCGTCGCGTTTCCTTCTTCCCGAGCGCGCTGCTTCGGATCATGCGCCTCACCGGACAGGGCAGCAATTACATCCCGGGCGGCAGCAGCGAACTGGTCGGCCTCGCGCCCTTCATTGGCAATCCCGTAACCAGCGATCCGGTGCGCCACGCCCGCAACGCGGCGATCCTGGAAGAAGACCCGACGCTCGGCATCGCCGCACCGACGATCGCATGGGCCGACACTGCGTTCACCGCGATGCGCACCTTCCGCGGCATGTCGTATCCCTCCGAAATCCGCCAGCCGATCCTGATGCTGGCGGCGAGCAATGACGAGGTGGTGTCGACGGCGGCGATTGAGGAGTTCGCCTATCATCTGCGCGCCGGCTCGCACCTCGTGATCGCGGGCTCCAAGCACGAGATCCTGCAGGAGCAGGATCGTTACCGCGCGCAGTTCTGGGCGGCGTTCGACGCCTTCGTGCCGGGCACGCCGCTGTTCAAGTGAGCGGTCAATCGGTGTGGAGCTCGCGGCTCAGCCGTTGAGCAGCGCGACGATGCGGTCCGGAAAGCGCTTCTCGACGAACAGGGTCCTGACCTCGGCGACGCTGAGATAGCGGTCCTTGCCTTCGCCCTTGCCCATGATGTCGAGCAGCACCGGCCATTCGCCGAGCATCAGGAGCGGATAGTAGCAGTGCAGGATGGCGTAGGATGGCGGATGCACGTCCTTGGCGCGCTGGAAGTTCGCAGCCATGAAGGTCTTGATCTCGGCGGCCGACAGCCCGCGTTCGACGCTGCCGTCAGGGGCCTTGTAGTCCGATCCGAAGGTGGCGAGCCGCGCGATCTCGTCCTCATGCACGACGGCATGCTGATCGAGGATGCGGGAGCCGGCGCCGTGCTTGTCGAGCGGGCCGTTGCGCAATTGGTCGAGGATCGCGCCCTGCAACAGGCTGCGCACCTGGCTGAACGGTCCGACGCCGTTGGCCATCTGCGCGACCATGAATATCTTGGCGCCGGCGCTGAGCGCCGGAAGGCCGGTCTTGCCGGTGGCGCGGTCGATGGTCTCGGTCAGCTCTCGCAGTGGCACGATGTGGCCGCCGACATAATTGCCGGCGACCAGCGCGCGCAGGAACGGGCAGGGATTGTCAGGAGAGATCTGCGGGGCAGGCGCCGCGCTTGCAGCCGTATCGGACATCAAACCACATCCTGAAAAGCATCAGCCTAAAAAGCATCCATTACCGGTGGATGAATTCGCTCAGGAATCGACGGCGAACTTCGATGCGGATGCAACCAGAGCGATTTTGCCGAACGGGAGGCCGGCTTTCAAGAGGCCGTCGCGATAATGCGCGATGTCGGCCGGATTCTTCCAGTGGAAATTGCGCAAGTGACGTTCGACCGTCAGCTTGGGATGGTTGGCGAGCAGCGCCTCGGCCGCCTGCGCGGCCTCCTCAGTGCGGCCGAGCTGGGCGAGCGCCGCGGCGCGCACCGCAAGGCCCTGCAGATGGTTCGGGTTGAGGTAGAGCGTTTCGCGCGACCACGACAGCGATGCGTCATACTGTCCGAGCAGGTAATGGCTGAACGCGTTCAAGGCGCCCCATTGATAGCGCGGGTCGCTGTTGCCGCGCTGGACCGCCGTCGAGAACAGTTCGACCGCCTGGCGATGGTCGCCGATCACCATGTGGCAGATACCGAGCACGCCGCGCGCGCCCATGTCGTAGGGGTTGAGTTCGATCGCCCGCTTGATCGCGTCCATCGCCGCTTCGTAGTGACCCTGCATCGCATGCAGATAGGCCAGCAGCGAAAATGCGAATGAGGAGCGCGGGTCGAGCCGGACGCTGCTCTCGGCCAGGCTGACCGACGACGCCCACATTTCGCGCGTGCTCGGAATCCAGCCGAACTGGATGCTCTGGATCTGGATCAGCGCGAGATAGGCGCGCGCGATCGACAGCGCGGGATCGAGCTCGATCGCCTCCTTGAAGAGCGCGATCGCGGTCTCGCAGTCGGACTGGGTCTGCTGATAGTAGTGCGACAGGCCCTTCAGGAAGCGATCCCACGCGGTCAGCTCGGAGTTCGGCGAGCGTGCCGGCGCCGAAGCCTCGGCGCGATAGATCTCCTGCGCGACCGCGGCGGAGAGATTGGCGGTGATCTCGTCCTGCATCGCGAACAGGTCGCCCATGTCGCGGTCGTAGCGGCCGGTCCACAGCTGCTCGCCCTTCTCGGGTGCGATCAGCTCGGCGGTGACGCGGATCTTGTTGCCGGCGCGCCGCACCGAACCCTGGATCAGATAGGTGGCGTCGATCTCGCGCGCGATCAGGCGGGTCGAGACGTTCTTGCCCTTGTAGGCGAAGGTCGAGTTGCGGCTCAGCACGCGATAGAAGGATTGCAGCGACAGCGCGTGGATCAGATCCTCGGTCAGGCCGTCCGAAAAATACTCGTCGGCGCTGCCGCTCAGATTGTCGAACGGCAGCACGCCGACGATCGCGGTGCGGTATTGCCCCGGCAGATGCGGCCCATCCTCCGGAGCCTGCTCCTGCGCGTCGGTCCCGGCCGGCGCCCAGGTCCAGACATTGACCGGTTCGGCGATGTTCTTGAAGCGATGCGGGCCGGCATCGACCAGGCTGACGGCAAGCCGCCGTCCCGCCTCGGTGCGGGCCTTGTCCGACACCGCGATGCCGCCGGGCGTAGCGACCGTCTCGAGACGGACTGCGATGTTGACGTCGTCGCCGAACACCTCGTCCTCGTCGGCCATGACGTCGCCCATGTGGACGCCCATCCGGAAATGCATAGCACGGTCGGCCGGCAGATGTTCGTTGCGCTCGGCCATCAGGGTCTGCATCGCGACGGCGGCCTCAATCGCGCCGATGATGCTCGGGAATTCCAGCAGGAAGCCATCGCCGGTGTTTTTGACGATTCGGCCGCCATGGTTGAGGATAATCGGGTAGATCGCACTGCGGTGTGCCTTGAACGAGGCATGCGTCCCCGCCTCGTCGACACCCATCATGCGGGAATAGCCGGCGATGTCAGCGCAAAGAATGGCAGCGAGCCGTCTTTCCATGTCTCCTGTGCCCTGGAATGGCCACTTAGCCGAGGTGACCGAATCCGATACTTACAAGACAGGCCGGGTCCGGCGGAAGCTCGGTTTGTGGGCACCTATAATGCATAGTAGCAGGAATTGGCATGCGACCAACGGATCGTACAGTCCGTTTCTCTACTGAATTCGTGTGTCGCTGGGATGGCGCAGCTTGGCTGACCGTCCTTTCCGGTTCGTTACTTACATGGGTTAATCTCGCCGCATGCTGGGAATTCACGAACTTTGGCTGTTTGTCCTGTCCGGGCTGCTGCTCAACGTCACGCCGGGGCCGGATACCGCTTATATCATTGGGCGCACAATTCAGCTCGGGTGGCGCGGCGGCGCCGCTGCGGCAATCGGTATCAGCTGCGGCTGCCTGGTCCATGTGCTGGGCGCGGCGATCGGGCTGTCGGCGCTGCTGATGGCGTCGTCGACGGCGTTCCTGGCCGTCAAGCTGATCGGCGCCGCCTATCTGGTGCTCACCGGCCTGCAGATGCTGTTGTCGCGCGCCAAGCCGATCGCCGAGATCGCGGGGCAGGCCGGCGAGACCTCGATCTCGCGCGTGTTCTGGCAAGGCGCCCTGACCAACATCCTCAACCCGAAGGTGGCGCTGTTCTTCCTCGCCTTCCTGCCGCAATTCGTAGCGGCGGACTCGGCCCACAAGACGCTCGCCTTCCTGGTACTCGGGCTGATCTTCATCACCGGCGGCACGCTGTGGTGCTTTGGCCTTGCGGCCTTTGCGGCGAAGGCCGCCGGCCGCATCCGGCAATCGGCGGGCGTGATCGCCTGGATCAACCGCTCGCTCGGCGCGCTCTTCATCTATCTCGGCGTCCGCGTCGCCATGCTGGAGTCGCGCTAGCCGTCGCCAGAGCGTTTTCGAGCGAAGTGGCTTACCGGTTCGCGTGAAGAAAACGCGTCAAACAAGAATCTAGCCGTGGATCTTGAGCAGCGCGCTACCGGCGAGATAGATGCCGAGCAGGATCATCGAGATCAGGAACCAGCGGCGGAACACGTCCGGCTGCATCCGTGTGCGGACCGCCTGGCCGATGAACATGCCGATGAACGACGCCACCATCGCCACCGCACCGGGCAGCGCGGTCGCCGCGGTCAGCAGGCCTGAGGCCGTGAGGTTGAACGCGAGCGCCAGGGTCGCGGTGGTGAAGAAGACGCCGAGCGCCTGCACCAGCTCGTCCTTGTCCATGCCGATCGCCTGCATGAACGGCATCGAGGGGATGACCTGGACGCCGGTCGCGGCCGAGATCAGCCCGGTGATGACGCCGACGATGCCGCCGACCCATTTCTCATGGCGCCGCGCGACCTTGAAGTTGAAACGGCTCAAGCCGACGATCGCGTAGATCACCAGCAGGACACCAAGCACGACGGTGCCGTACGCTGCGTACGGCCCGGTCAACAGCCCGGCATTGATCCAGATTCCGGCCACAGTGCCGAGCATCAGCGGCCATAACCGCTTGAGGATATCGCGCAGATAGGGGCCGACGAAGGTCTGCCAGATATTGGTCACGATCGCCGGCACGATCACGATCGCGATCGCTTGGCCCGGCGCCATCGTGGTTGCCAACAGCCCCATCGCGACCGTCGGCAGGCCGAGGCCGAGCGTGCCTTTGACGAAGCCGGCGAGCAGGAAGGCGAAAGCGATGAAGATCAGCAGATGGTCGACCATGGCGGGACATTGACCGATAGACGCGATCGGCACAATCTGGAGGTTACGGAGTTAGCCTTCGGGTAGCCCGAAGGGCGAGGGCGGGAAAATCATGCGGTTCGACCTGATCGACTTGCAATTGTTCATTGCGGTTGCCGACGCGCGAAGTATCACGCAGGGCGCGGTGCGCGCAAACCTCGCGCTAGCGTCCGCCAGCGAGCGGATCAAAGGCCTCGAGGAGGCGCTCGGCGTCGCACTGCTCAAGCGCGGCCGCCGCGGCGTCGAACTGACGGCGGCGGGTGAAAGCCTGCTCGGCCATGCCCGCATCGTGATTCACAATGTCGAGGCGCTGCAAAGCGATCTCGCCGCCTATGCCAGCGGGGTGCGCGCCAACGTGCTGCTGCTCGCCAACACCTCGGGCCTGTCGGAGCATCTGCCGCGCGCGCTCGCGGCCTTCCTGCACGAACATCCCGATATCAGCGTCGATGTCGAGGAGCGCGAGAGCACCGATATCGCGACCGCGATCGCCAGCGGCGCCGCTGATCTCGGTTTCGCCGCCGAGCACGCGCTGCCCGACAGCGTCGAGCGCTTCCTGTTCAGCGAGGACCGCCTGATGTTGGTGGCGTCGCGGCGCAGCGATCTCGGCAACCGCCGCCAGATCGATTTTCAGGAGGTGGTCGGGCGCGATTTCGTCGGCCTCACGGCGACGTCGGCGTTGCAGGTCCATATTTCCCGCCACGCGGCAAAGCTCGGTGCGCGGCTGCGCTTTCGCGCCCGCCTGCGCGGCTTCGACGCCATCTGCCAGATGGTTGCAGCCGATGTCGGCATTGCCGTTGTCCCGGAAACCGCGGCCCGGCGCTGCGCCGCGGCGATGCCGATCACGACGATAAGGATCCGCGACGGCTGGGCCAATCGCCGGCTCACGATCTGCGCCCGCAGCTTCAAGGCGCTGCCGCGCGCCGCCAAGCAGCTCGTGGAATATTTGCGGGCCGAAGCGCAACGCTGACGGAAGCAAGGAAAGCACCATGCTCAAGGTCTGGGGACGGCGCAGCTCGTTCAACGTGCAGAAGGTGATGTGGCTGATCGGTGAGCTCGATCTGGCGCATCAGCACATCGATGCCGGCGGCGCCTTCGGCGGGCTCGATGCGCCGGCCTTCCTGGCGATGAACCCGCATGGCCGCGTGCCTGTCATCAGGGATGACGAGGCAACCGTCTGGGAATCCCACGCCATCCTGCGCTACCTCGCCGCGCGCCATGGCAACGGCTGCTTCTGGTCCGACGATCCCGTCGTCCGGGCGCGGGTCGACGGTTGGATGGACTGGTCGCAGACCGCCCTGCAGCCGGATTTTCTCGGCGGCGTGTTTTGGGGGTTCTTCCGCACGCCTGAAGCGCAGCGCAATTGGCCGGCGATTAAGACGGCGCTCGCCCGCTGCGAGCAGCATTTCGCCAAGCTGGAGCGCCTCCTTGAAGGCAATCCGTTCCTGCTCGGCGAGAACCTGTCGCTCGCCGACATCACCGCCGGAACCTCGCTCTATCGCTATTTCGAGCTCGAGATCACGCGCCCGCCGCTGCCGGCGGTCGAGCGCTGGTATCGGACGCTGCAACAACGCCCGCCGTTTCGTAAGCACGTCATGATTCCGTTCGAGGAGCTGCGCGGCCGGCTCGACTATTAGCCCTACTTCGTCGTCACCACGCCTGCATCCGCGATCACCTTCGCCCATCGCTTGATGTCGTTGGCGATGAAGTCGCGGAAATGCTCCGGCGTGTCGCCGGCCAATGTCAGGCCTTGCTCGGCGAGCTTTGCCTTGACCGCCGGATCAGCCATCGCCTCTGCGGCGAGTTTGTTCAGCCTTGCGACGATCGCCGGCGGCGTTCCGGCGGGCGCGACCATGCCGTACCAGTTCTCGATGATCAGGTCGGGCATGCCGGCTTCCGTCGTGGTCGGCACGTCGGGCGCGGTCGGGGCGCGCTCGCGGCCGCCGAGCGCGATCGGCCGCAGCGTGCCCGCCTTGATCTGCGGCAGGATCACGGGGAGGTCGAGGAAGGTCATCTGCACCTGCTGGCCCAGCAGATCGTTCACCGCCGGCGCAGCGCCGCGATACGGCACGTGCACGATGTCGATCTTCGCGGTCAGCTTGAACAATTCGCAGGCCAGATGCGGCAGGCTGCCGGGGCCGGAGGAGGCGAAGTTGAGCTTGCCCGGCTGCGCCTTGGCGAGCGCGACCAGTTCGCTCACGTTGTTCGCCGGCACGTTGGTGGCGACCACCAGCATCTCCGGCACGGTCGCGACCAGCGTCACCGGCGCGAGATCCTTCAGCGTGTCGTAGGCGACCTTCTCCATGCTCGGGCTGATCGCCAGCGCGCCGGCGCTCGCGATCGCAACCGTGTAGCCGTCGGGCGCGGCCTTCGCGACCGCGTCGGTGCCGAGCACGCCGCCCTGGCCGGCGCGGTTGTCGACGATGATCGGCTGCTTCACCTGTTCCGACATCTTCTGCCCGATCACGCGCGCGATGATGTCGTTCGGCCCGCCCGGCGGGAACGGCACGATCAGCCGGATCGGCTTGGTCGGGAACTCCTGGGCCGAAGCCGCAACGGGCGCGAGAAGCAGGAACAATGCCGCCAGCAGCCTGCCGCAAATCGTCATGTGCGCCGATCCCTGACTTTTCTCGTTGCGGTCAGGATGGGCGTAGATCAATCGCCGGGCAACTCAAGAAATCAGGCGAAGAGAGGCTCAGGCGTTGAGCAGCTTCATCGCGGCTTCATGCACGCGCGGATCGCCGGCTGCGATGATGCGGCCGCCGCCTTGCGCCGGCTTGCCGTCCCAGGTGGTGACGACGCCGCCGGCGCCGGTGACGATCGGGATCAGACCGGCAATGTCGTAGGGCTTCAGCTCGGTCTCGATCACGAGGTCGAGGTGGCCGGCCGCGAGCATGCAATAGGAGTAGCAGTCGCCGCCGTAGCGCGACAGGCGCGCCGCTTGCTCGACCCGGCCGAACCGGGCGCGGTCATCCGGATTCATCAGGAGCGGGCTGGTGGTGAAGGTGGTCGCCTCCTTCAGCGAGGCGCAGCGCCGCACCGAGAGCCGCCGCTCGCCCGACGGCCCGGAATAATTCGCCGAGCCGTTGTCGCCGGAGAAGCGCTCGCCGATATAGGGCTGGTGCATCATGCCGAATACCGGCGTACCTTTGTGCAGCAGCGCGATCAGCGTGCCCCAGATCGGAAAGCCGGCGATGAAGGACTTGGTGCCGTCGATCGGGTCGAGCACCCAGACATAGTCGGCGTCCTCGCGCTCATTGCCGAACTCCTCGCCGACGATGCCATGCTGGGGGAAGTTCGCCTTGATCAGCCGCCGCATCACCGCCTCGGCGGCCCGGTCGGCTTCGGTGACCGGATCGAAATCGTTCGAGCTCTTGTTGTCGACCGAGAGCGAGGTGCGGAAGAAGGGCAGGATGGTTTCGCCGGATGCGGTCGCGAGGCGGCCGATGAAGGCGGTAAAGTCGATGACCGTCACGGCTTGTCCCCGAAATGCGCAACCGACGTGGAAGAGGTCGGATGCGCTCTTGCCTAGCTCAATCCAATGCGGCGCGCACGATTAACGGAGTGTTATCCCAGCCTGATGATTGATTCCGGACTTTCGATTTGGCTTCGGATTCGAAAGCCTCCCTGGCTGCGGACCGGATCACGAACTCGCGAGTTCTGGTATACAAGCTATGCGCAAACCGCCGTCCGATCGGGATTTATCCTGTAAGCCGCTGATATTGAATAATAAAAATTGCGGCCTTGGGCCTGTGACAATTTCGACAGCCTACTAACAAATACGCAGGAAATGTTTCGAAAGTTCTTGCGTTTTGTGCAGCGCGGTCGCATATTGTTGCGGTGCGGTAGCGCCTCGCGCTATCGCTGCCCTCCTTGGGCGTTTCCTCCCTAGACTTGGGCCGCTTGTTCATTCAAGCGGCCCTTTTTTCTTGGCTCGACGCTTTCCGGCATGAATGCGGAATCCAATTTCGCATCCGGTCACGCCACCAACTGAATTCCCGGTTCACGACTTCGTCGATCACCGCAGCTCGATTCAAGGACGCCGCTACTCCGCTGCCGCCTGGAACGGGCCGAGATCTCCGAACGGGATCCTTGCGAGCGCATCGGCGAGTGTCGCGAAGTCGGCGGCCACCTGGGCGAAGCGCGGTCCGCGTTCACGGTGCCGCTCATCCATATAGACCGCGCGGTTGAGCTCGATCTGCACGGTGTGCAGGCCGCTCGCTGGGTTGCCGTAATGCTCGGTGATGAAGCCGCCGGCATAGGGCTTGTTGCGGCCGATCGAATAGCCGAGCGAGCTCATGATCTCCTCGACCAGATCGGGCAGCAGTGGCGCGCAGCTCGTGCCGTAGCGGTCGCCGATCACGACATCGGGCCGGCGCGGCTCGTCGCGCGACACGCCGATCGATGGCATCGAATGGCAGTCGACCACGATCACGGTGCCGAACGCCTGGTGCGCCTTGTTGATCAGCCGGCGCAGCGCGCGGTGATAGGGCTTGTAGAGCACCTCGATCCGCCGCAGCGCGTCGTCGACGTCGAGCCGCTCGCGGTAGATCTCCTGCCCGTCGCCGACCACGCGCGGGATGGTGCCGAGGCCGCCGGCCACCCGCATCGAGCGCGTGTTGGCAAAGCTCGGCAGCCGCCCGGTGAACATCCGCGGGTCGAGCTCATAGGGCTCGCGGTTCACATCGACATAGGAACGCGGGAAATTGACCCGGACGATCGGAAAGCCGCGATCGTTCACGCCGGCGATCAACTCGTCCATGAAGCTGTCTTCGGAGCGGCGCAGCGCCGCCACATCTATACGCGACGCCTCGAGGAATTCGGCCGGGTAGACCGAACCCGAATGCGGGGAATTAAAGATGATCGGCGCGCGCCAGGCCTGCGGCTCAACGATCTCGAACGGGGGCGACAACTCGCCAGCAAATTCGGTCATTCCCTTGGCGCCGTCCCTTGCGTCCGCCTCGCCCCGCAAGAACTGATTCTGCCGGAAAAGCGGAGATTTATGGGCAGTCATTGTCGGTAATCGCGATCATTCTGCCAAGTGAAAAGAGTGTGGTGCGCCTTGGAACGCGTCTTAAAAGCGGGAAATGCCGCAGATGGTTGATTCGACGCGTGGTTCGGTCCACAAATTGGTGGTGCGCATTTGCCACTGGCTTGACGCAAATTTCACCCGAAATTTACCGTCTGTCGGGCTTACTGTTCGGACTGCTCCTCAAGCCGGATTCGACGATTCCTGCCATGCCGAAAATACTTCTCGCCGAAGACGACACCGATATGCGCCGCTTCCTGGTCAAGGCGCTCGAAAATGCGGGTTTCAAGGTCTCGCCGCACGATAACGGCATGTCGGCCTATCAGCGGCTGCGCGAGGAGCCGTTCGAAATGCTGCTGACCGACATCGTGATGCCCGAGATGGACGGCATCGAGCTGGCGCGCCGTGCCTCGGAACTCGATCCCGATATCAAGATCATGTTCATCACCGGCTTCGCCGCAGTGGCCCTCAATTCCGATTCGGAGGCACCGAAAAACGCCAAGGTGCTGGCCAAGCCCGTGCACCTCAGGGAATTGGTCAGCGAAGTGAACAAGTTGCTGGCGGCCTGATTCGCCAAAAAACCTTCACTTTGCATCCTTGCCTGCCCCGCCGCGGTCCGTTATAGGGACCCGATCCAAACATGGCTTTGGGTGCGTAGCTCAGCGGGAGAGCACTACCTTGACATGGTAGGGGTCACAGGTTCGATCCCTGTCGCACCCACCATCCTTCGCTCGCGAAGCGAGAGAAGGATGCAACGCCGAAGCCCAACGGGCGTAGGCGGGCCTTTGGCCGCGAGCTACGGCTCGGCAAGCCACGCTTTGCAATAGAGACGCTGATGCTTGAGCCGAGAAGCCGCGGCGTACTGGATCGCCCCGTCGAGCCGGGCGATGACAGCTGTGGTGGGGCACGATTCCTTCCACACGTCGTCCCTGCGAAAGCAGGGACCGATACTCCGCGGCCGGTGTTGTGAACGGGACTTGTCGTCCAGCATCGCGCAACAATAGGCATCGGTGGTTATGGGTCCCGGCCTGCGCCGGGACGACACCGCGCTTGTTGAGCGACCGGTGAATCACAGGTCTGCATTCTCGCGACGTCTGGCTGCGGGGCTTGTGCCGTCGGGCGCAGTGATCGCGAATGCATCGGCTTGCTTGATGAAAACCTTCAGCCCGTTCGCCGTCCGGTGATGTCCCGTAGAATTACGCCCCGGGCTACTACGCGTCGAATTTCGGCTTTGGTGCTGATACGTCGTGGCATCGCGATCGATCCATCGACGCCTGCCGTTCCATCGGAAATCACCGTGCACACCGCGCTGAGCCTGCTTTCGATCTGGGTGCTGATCAACATGCTGTTCGTCGTGGTGATGACGCCTGCAGACGATTCTCGTCGGCCCGAACCGGGCGCGCGTGACTGATCTCGCGTCCACCATGCGACGACCATCGCCAACCGAAGACGGCCGCTCAATGCGGCACGCCGCCGCCGCTCCACGGTGAGGGCCGCGCCGGCGCTGCCGCGGCGCCGACCAGCGGACGCCGATTCCAGTCCAGCACGGAGTCGCTGTGCAGCTGCTCGACGACCCACAGGAAATACACCGAGGCGGGAATGCCGATCAGGTCGAAGACGAGCATCGAGCCGCTGCCGTGGGTCGTGGCATCGATGAGGTGGATCAGGGCGCAGCTGAAGAACACGCCGGTCAGCGCCGCTCCGGACAGCGACCACACGCCGGTCGCAAGATAGCGGCGCACCTGATGATCACCCAGATACCAACCGACCAGGCCGTAGGTCACGGTCACGAACACATTGGCAAAGAACGTGGCTGACGCAACGTCGATCCAGCTGCCTGGCGTCGACACGCGCGCGGCAAGCTCGGCCGACGTGCAAAGGAACGGGACGTATGCACCGGGCTGGGCCATCGCCCAGGCCGAGAGCCAGCCCGCGGTGATCGCGAACCCACCGACCAGCAGCATCGCGCGATGCGGCGAGAGGGCGATCAATCGCTCGCCCTGGCCGCCCAATATCGTTTCGAATCGCAGGAACACGAATGTCAGCCCCGCCGGCAGCCCGAGCAGGGTGACGGCAAGCATCGACCAGGACACGCTCTCGCCCTGCAGCACCTGGAAGCCATGCACCAGGTGATGCGGGCCGCAGCTCGCAGCCATCATCGAAAATCCGATGCCGAAGCGGGACCAGCCGCGGTAACGATGCAGGCTGACGGTTTCCCAGGCCGACAACAGCCCAAGGCCTGCGTAGGCCAGCCCGATCGCCAGATTGCTGAGACCAATGACGAGGTACATCATCGCGAGACCGTCGCCTTGGTGCCCATCGGCGCCCCGATGTGATCCAGAAACTCGTCAATGAAATAGTGATGGCCGCGCCGCACCGGTCCTTCGACGGGCTGCGCGGCGTGCAGCGCGCGTCCCGAACTTGGATGCCAGAGCGCCTTGGTCAGCATCGGCGCAATCAGTTCGGCCGCAACCGGCCGCGAGAAGAAATAGCCCTGAGCGACGTCGCAGCCCATGCGCAGCAGCATGGCGGCCTGCTCGCTCCTCTCCACGCCCTCGGCGATGGTGTGCTTGCCCATCGCGTAGGCCAGGCTCAGGATCGATGACACGATCGCGGTATCGCCGGGCTCGCTGCTGAGACCGTCGATGAAGCTGCGGTCGATCTTCAAGACTTCGGCCGGCATGTCGCGCAGGCGCGACAGCGACGAATGATCGGTCCCGAAATCGTCGATCGCGACAAACACGCCGAGCTGCCGGATCTGATCGAGCACCTGCACGACCTCCTCCGGCGCGCTCATCATGACGCTTTCGGTGATCTCGAGGCACAGGGCGGTCGGATCGACGTTGGTCGTGGCGAGAACCTGGCGCAGCTCCTCGATGAAGGTCGGCTCCGCGATCTCACGCGGCGACACGTTGACGGTCATGGCCAGCCGGCAGCCCGGTATCTGCCTCGTCCACTCGGCGAGCTGGCGACAGGATTCCTGCAGCACCTGCCGTCCGATCTTGACGATGAGCCCGCATTCCTCGGCGACGGGAATGAAGTCGGCGGGCGAGATGATGCCGCGCTCGGGATGTCGCCAGCGCACCAGCGCCTCGACGCCCACGACGCATCCATCCTTGAGGCGGACCTGCGGTTGATACTCGACAAACAGCTGTGATTCCCGGAGCGCCGCCCGCAGATCGGATTCGATCTGGACGCGCTTCTCGGCGCGCGCATGCAGTTCGTCGTTGAACTCCGCCAAACGCGCCCGGCCGCGGACCTTTGCCGCATAGAGGGCGGTATCCGCCTCGCGCAGCAATTGCTCGGCGCACTTCGTGCCGGGCTTGCAGTGCGCGAGCCCCACACTTGCCGAGACCACGACCTCCTTGCCGGAGAGCAGGATCGGCTCGGCCAGCGCGGCGAGGATCCGCCTGCCCAGTGTCGCTCCAGAAGAATCCGAGGCACGCGGATGCAGGACGACCATCTCGTCGCCGCCGAACCGGCTCGCGGTGTCGTCCGGTCCGAGGCATGCAACGATGCGCCGGGCCATCTCGATCAGCACCTTGTCGCCGCTGCTGTGGCCGAGTGAATCGTTGACGAGCTTGAAGTTGTCGAGATCGACGAACAGCACCGCGACCCGCGCGCCGTCATCGGCCTCGCGCGCCAGTTCACGATCCAGCCGTTCCAGCAGCAGGCTGCGTGTCGGAAGCCCGGTCAGCTGGTCATGCGCCGCCGTGTGCATTAGGCGTGCAATGACGCCACGCAGGCGCTCGACCTCCGAACTTGTCCCGGCCGACGCAACGGCGGGATCATTCTCGACGCCAGAATGCAGTTCCCTGATCGTGGCCCCGAGCCGCATTGAAACATTGGGCCGCGGTCCAACCATCTACTCGTCCCCACTACCATCATCAAAATATTCGGCGACGGTAGGCAGTTTGGAGTTTGCAAAAGGTTGCGTGAAGGCCGTCCGCGACTTTTGCGCGATAACGATTTGCAAGATGGTTACAAATCTACGATGGTGGCGCAGTCCATTTATCGAGACTTTCGTCGACGGTAGAACTACCGAGTTCCGGCGCATGGCCCGGCTCCCTGCCAGCAACCAACGTCTGGGAGCGGACATCTTCCTCAGATGTCTGGAGCGCATTTCCGATCGGCGGCAGCGCTCGCCTCCTGCCGATGAGCCTGATGCCCGTGGCCTGGCTCGCGCCGCCGCTCATGTTCTCCCGTGAATCTGGTGGGCCGTGACTTTCGTCATCTCGACCGCCATCCGAGAGTTCCGCAACATGCGCGCGCGTGTGCGGTCCGCGCCGTACGTGCTCCGTCTGCACGGATTGCGTTCGTGTCGCTCGCGGTGAATTGCCGCATGATTAGGCACGCGTCCTGCGTCGCCAACGAAATGCTGCGTCGGAGATTCTGCGATATGTCATCTACCGTGCTTAGATCGCGCAGCACTTGCGGCAGTCGTTTCGTCCCGGCGTGGAGATCGAGAGAATTTTCTGAAGACTCTGCGAGCATGCGTTGCCGGATCGCATCGTACGAATGTTATTCTCGCTTTCTTCACGGTGCCGCGTTGCCGCCGCTCTGGTTCTCGCGCAGATTGTTGTCTAGATCAGTTAAACCAGCTCGGTGACGGAGCTTCCGAGTCGGATTCGGCTGTGACGCGACTACGCAATGACGCGACAATGATGAATGCCATGTGTGAGCACGACTGCCGCAGGAACCATCGGCCCTATCAGGAGCGGCCGGCATAAGCGGGTGATGTCCGCATCCAGACAATGCTGCTTCCTCGTCCGCCAGAAATTCATCCGCCAGAAATTCGCCAGCCCGTCAGTGGCCGGCGACGCAACCTTGGGAATGCCCCCTCGTTGAGACGACGTTCGTCGTTTGCGACAGCGGGGGACGAAAGTACATGCAACAAGACGACAACACGCCGGTGAGCGCAGCGAAGCTCCTGGAACAAGTTCCCTTGCCGCGCGAACCCCGAGACATCAGGGACATAGCCCCGGCGCCGCCGCGGCTTTTCACGACACGACCCTATCCGCCGTCGGAGCAGTTCGAAGTCTGGAAGACGCGCATGGCCTCGCTGATCGACGTTGCGCCACCGGAAAGCCACCGCCCCGAGCACGGGTTCGAGGTGGAGTACCTGACCTGCAACATGGCCGATGTCGTCTTCACATCCGGGCGCTTTGCCGCGCAGACATTCGCGCGCGCCGCCGCGCCGTTGCAGGGCGCGCCGGTCGATATCTGGTGGCTGTTTCGCGTGCGCGCCGGCGAAGCCCGCTTCGAAACCGTCGATCGGCGGATTCACGCGGGTCCAGGCGCGATGTTTCTGATCTCGCTCGACGACGATTTCCGCGGCAGCATCACCAACTATGATGGCCTGGTGCTGGCCTTGCCGCGTAGGTCATTCACGGGCGTGGCGGATCAGCTCAACGACGCCTGCAACATTCTGCTCTCTGGCAATCTGGTCGAGCTGTTGACCGATTATCTCGACAGGCTGGAGACGCGCCTGATCCTGATGTCCCCGGAGGAGTTGCGGCAGGCCGGACGGGCGACCGCGCAGATGATCGCCGCGTGCATTCAGCTGTCCTCGGACCGGTTGGAGCAGGCGCGCGGCGCGATCGAGTCGGTGCTGTTCGAGCGTGCGCGTCTTTATATAGAGACACATCTCGGCGACTTCGATCTGACGCCGGATCGCATTGCGCAGCAATTGCGGATATCGCGCTCTGCCCTCTACCGTGCATTCGAGAGCGTTGGCGGCGTCGCCGGTTACATCCTGCGCAAGCGGCTGCGCGCGGCGCATGCCGAACTCGTCGCGTCCACCGACCGGCAAGTGCAGGAGATCGCCTATCGCCACGGCTTCAAGCTGGCATCGGATTTCACGCGCGCGTTTCGCCGTGAGTTCGGTGTCAGCCCGCGCGAGATGCGCGAACGCGCGCGTCGACGATCAACTGCCGGTTGAGAACCTGAGACATCACCACACGGTGCATCGGATAAATCATTCAACTTGTGAGACGATCTGCCCGCTATTTGGACGGCCTGCTGAGTGACGTTGTCAAATATGTGTCTATCATTTTCCGTTATGACGACTCGGGGCAAATTGGTGGGGCAGTCGAGCGAGCGCTGGGTGGCAAGATGCGCTCGCTGAGTTCGACACATCGTTCGCCAGGACCGGAAGACGAGCGCGGATCGCGCGCTCATGATGTCTCCATATGCGTGTCCGATGGGACGCATTCGGTCTGCTGCGGCACAGCACCCCCGACGTCTGGACCAGATGTCATAAAGGGGAAGCACCATGGCTGTCGCACAGACTCCAACCGCGTTGCTGAAGCGTCAAGGCCGCACCGGCTTCGTGCGGAGCTGGGTTGCGTCTGGTGACGTGGACAGCCGCTCGCTGCGGCGCCGGTTGCTCACCGTACTGCGTCAGGCGCATCGGATGCTTGGCGTGAAGCGCGACCGGCTCGGGCTCGGGTCGCTGGGTATCGGCGGGTTCAGTTCGACGATGGCCGCAACGCTCGGTGGATTCGCGATCATGATCGCCGCGACGTCGGCAGCGAGCGCTGGCACCGTGAACCTTGGCGGTGCGACCACCGGCGGCAGCGGTTCGCAAGTCGGAATCGGAACTGGCGCCCAGGCGGTCGCGGGGGCCAGCGGCGGCTCCCCGATCGCCATCGGCGTCAACTCTAACGCAAGTGGGAACGGGCCCGCCGGCAACACCTTCGAAGCGATCGCGATCGGCAATGCCGCGGTGGCAACGGGGCCGTGGGCAACCTCTGTCGGCACCACGGCTTCTGCAACGGCAACCGGAGCCAGTGCCTTTGGAACATCGGCCACAGCGACGGCCAATCAGTCTACCGCTATCGGCAACGGAGCTGCCGCCTCGGGTATCGGGGCCGTATCCATGGGGTATCTCGCAAACGCAAGTGCCGTCAATGCAATCGCCTTGGGTCAGGGAGCGGTCGCGAACCAACAAAATACTCTGGCTTTGGGCGAGTCAGCGAGTGCTAGAGGTGTGAACAGCACAGCGATCGGCGGTGGGGCGCTCTCCACCGGTGTTCAAGCAATCTCTTTGGGCATCAATGCGAACGGCGGCGGTGACAACGCAACCGCGATCGGAACCGTGGCCCAGGCCACCGGCACCAGCTCGTTGGCCGCTGGCAACCTCGCAAAAGCGAGCGCGGATTTCAGCGTTGCATTGGGCAATCAGGCGCAGGCGCTGAGCACCGGGGGCTCGGTCGCGATTGGATCAGGCGCCATCGTCAACAGTGCGGCGACAGGCGGCATCGCGATCGGCAACAATGCGGCATCCGCCGGTATCAATTCGCTCGCGACCGGCGTTGGGGCAAGCGCCGCCGGCACAAGTTCGCTGGCGATCGGCACCGCCTCAAATGCGAGTGCCGCCGCCAGCACTGCGGTCGGCAACACGGCCGTTGCCAGCGGCCAAAATGCCTCCTCATTAGGATCTGGAGCGAAGGCGACGGGAGACAATTCTCTCGCGGCCGGCGTCAGCGCCAGCGCCAGCGGAATCGGCAGCACCGCGCTCGGCATCGGCGCCAATGCGTCGGCCACGAGCGCCATCGCTGTCGGTAACAATGCGGCGGCCAGCTCCGCCAATGCGGTCGCCCTGGGCACCAATTCGACGGCCTCCGGCGGGCAGGCCGTCTCGATCGGCGCGAACAACACCGCTTACGGCAACGGCGCGGTTTCGATCGGCGATCCCAGCTATGCCAGCGGCACCGGCGCATTCACCGGCGGCGCCAATAACATCGCCAACAGCGACGGCACGGCCAGCGCCACCGCCGCCAACCAAGCCAACGGTGCGGTCGCGATCGGCAACAACAACAAGGCGATCGGGCAGGGCTCGGTGGCGCTCGGCAACGGCTCCACCGCGGGTGCCGCCGGTCTTGCCGGCAATATCGCATTGGGCGATGGCGCCACGGCGGCGGCAAAATCCGGCGATGTCGCGCTCGGCTCCGGCAGCGTCACCGCTGCCGCGGTCGGCACGCCAAATGCCGTCGTCAACGGCATCACGTTTGGCAACTTCGCCGGCACCACGCCCGGGTCCACGATCAGCGTCGGCGCGGTCGGCGCCGAGCGCACCATCACCAACGTCGCGGCAGGCCGGGTCACGCAGACCTCGACCGACGCCATCAACGGCTCGCAGCTCTATAGCGTCGCCAATACGCTCTCGAGTCAGATCACAGCCGGCGCGATCCACGACTACAGCGTCAATAGCACGACGCCGGGAACGGACACCAACTACAACAACGCCGGAGCCACCGGCGCCAACGCACTCGCGGCTGGCGTCAGTGCGAGTGCCGCCGGCGTGAGCAGTGTCGCGGTTGGCACTGGCGCCGCGGCACGGGCATCATCCGACACGGCAATCGGTTCGGGCGCGCTTGCCTCGTCGCTCAGCAATCAGCCGCTGACCGGCGCGATTGCCGTCGGTGCGGGGCAGGCAACGAATGATGGCGCTATCGCGATCGGCGACGCCTTTGGTGGCGGTCCGAAGGCATCCGGTCGCGATTCAATTGCTCTCGGCACTCAGACCACCGCGTCGGGCTCGGCATCCACCGCGGTCGGCGCCAGTGCGACGGCATCGGGCGCCAGCTCGTTTGCCGGCGGTACGTCCGCGACGGCCAGCCAGGCCAATTCGCTTGCGCTCGGCGCCAACGCCACGGCGAGCAACGCCGGCGCTGTCGCGCTCGGCTCCGGCAGCCAGACCGCCGCGGCGGTTCAAACCGCCAGCATCGTCATTGGCGGCAATACCTACGGCTTCGCCGGCACGACACCGCTCTCGACGGTCAGCGTCGGCTCGGTCGGCAACGAGCGCACCATCACCAATGTCGCCGCGGGACGCATCAGCAACGGCTCGACCGACGCCATCAACGGCTCGCAGCTGTTTGCCGCGACGTCCGCGATCGACAGCCTCTCGACCATCGTCAACAACGGCCTGACACATTATTACAGCTACAACGACGGCGGCACCCAGCAGGCCAACTACAACAACAACGGCGCGACCGGCACCAACTCGATGGCAGCCGGCGTCGCAGCATCGGCGACCGCGGCGAACTCCACCGCGCTCGGCTTCAACACCCAGGCCACGGTTGCCGACGGCGTCGCGATCGGCTCGGGGTCGATCTCGAATCGCGCCGTCGCGCCGGCTTCCGGCATCATCGGCGGCACCATCATCCCCTACAACACCACCGATCTCACGCTGCTCGGGGCGGTGTCGGTCGGCAATGCGACGAGCTATCGGCAGATCACCAACGTCGCCGACGGCACCCAGTCGAGCGACGCCGTCACCGTGCGGCAGCTGACCGGCGCGCTGTCGTCGTTCGCGACCACGACGACGAAATACTTCCACGCCAACTCAACGCTCGCCGACTCGCTCGCGGTCGGCAACAACTCGGTCGCGGTCGGACCGCAGACCGTGGTCAATGGCGACAACGGTATCGGCATGGGATTTGGCGCAACCGTGGCGCAGACCGCACCCGGCGGCATCGCCATCGGCCAGAACTCGGTGTCCAACTTCTCCGATTCGATTGCGTTCGGCACCAACGCCCAGGCGAGCGGCATCCAGTCGGTGTCGATCGGCGCCGGATCCCAGACCACCAACCCGACCAGTGTCGCGCTCGGCCCGAATGCCAAGGCGACCGCGCAGGCCGGCGACGTCGCGCTCGGCGCCAACTCGACCACACAGGCGGTGGTCAAGACCGCCAACACCACGATCGCCGGCACCACCTACGACTTCGCCGGCACCAATCCAACCTCGACGGTCAGCGTCGGCAGCGCCGGGGCCGAGCGCACCATCACCAACGTCGCCGCGGGCCAGATCAACGCGACCTCGACGGATGCGATCAACGGCTCGCAGCTCTGGGCCACCAACACCTCGCTCGCCGCGCTCTATACCACGGTCAACAACATCTCGACCGGCGGTGGCGGCGTGAAATATTTCCACGCCAATTCGACCGCGGCGGATTCCATCGCGACCGGCGCGGAGAGTGTCGCGATCGGGCCGAAGTCGGTCGCAAGCGGGGCGAACGCGATCTCGATGGGTAACGGCTCGGCCGCTTCGGGCGACAATTCGGTCGCGATCGGCGCCGGCGCCAAGGCGACTTCGGCCAACTCGCTCGCGCTCGGCGCGAACGCGACCACCACGGCCAATCTGAGCGATGCGGCCTATACGCCGGTGGTCGGCAAGAGCGTCGCGGGGGTTGCGACCGGCGAAGTGTCGGTCGGCTCGTCCGGCGCCGAGCGCCGCGTCACCAATGTCGCTGCCGGCTCGGCCGCGACCGATGCGGTCAATGTCAGCCAGCTCCAGGCGGTTGCCTCGAGCTCGATCCGTTACGACACCGATGCTTCCGGCAACACCACGAACAAGGTGACGCTGAACAGCGGCAACGGCGGGCCGGTAACCATCAGCAACGTCGCGGCGGGCGTCGCCGGAACCGATGCGGTCAATGTCAACCAGCTCAACAGTGCGTTCCAGCAGCTTAACGGCCAGATCGGCGAGGTGCGGCAGGACGCCTGGCGCGCGGCGGCGATCGGCATGGCGGCGGCATCGCTGCGCTATGACGACCGGCCCGGCAAGATCAGCGCGTCGGCCGGCGGTGGCGTCTGGCGCAGCCAGGGCGCGCTCGCCTTCGGCATCGGCTACACCAGCGAGAACGGCCGGCTGCGCACCAACGCCGCGGCGACGACCGCCGGTGGCGACTGGGGTGTCAGCGCCGGCTTGAGCCTGACGCTCAATTGACCCTGACCTCGACGAGGCGGCTGGCGTGTCTGGCGTTGGCGATCTGGCTCGCGGCGGCGGCAGGCGCGGCCGCGCAGTCGGCGTCGCCTCCCGCCTACACCGTGAAGCCGTCGGACGTCATGGTGCCGGAAGGCGAGACGCTCGGCGAGTTCAGGCGGATGATCCAGCCGTTCAAGAACTGGACCTTGATCTGCGACGAGAGCCTGAAATCGAAGCGCCGGGTCTGCAACGTCACGCAGTCGATCGTCAACGCGCAAGGCGCGGTCGCCTTCAACTGGTCGCTGATCGCGACCGCCGACGGCAAGCCGCTGATGGCGATGCGGATTCCGGCAGTCGCCGGGGTCGGCGCGCAGATCGAGCTTGCGATGGGCGACAGCCCCGACCGCATCGTCGCGCAGACCGATCGCTGCGACACCAATTTCTGCTTCGCCACGATCGCGATCGGCAACGTGCTGCGGCGGCACATCCGCGCGGCGACGCCGTGCCTCGTGTCCTATCCGCTTCCGCAGGGCGGGCCGATCACGCTGGAGGCGCCGCTGGACGGATTGTCCGGCGTGCTGGCGAAACTCAAATGAAGCGAGATCGGACATGCGGATGTGGAATTCCCGGATCCGGCTCGAGACTGAAGCGCAAAGTGAAAAGGACGGATGGCCGATGCGGCGCACCCTTGGATTGATCTTTGTTGCGGTCGTCGTGGCCGCGCTCGGTGCCGCCGGCGTCGTGGTCTATGCGCAGCAGGCGCAGCCAGTACCATTGCAGCCGGCTGCACCGGCTCCGGCCAAGAAGCCCGCCGCAGCCAAGCCGCAGCCGCACAAGTCGCGTGCGCCGGAAGCGCAGACACCGCCCGCTGCCGCCGCAGCAGTTCCGCCGCAGCAGGCGGGGCAGCAACCGACGGTGTTCGATGATCAGGCGCGGCAGGCCAACATCGTGACCTGCGCCAATCTGTTCGGGACGCTCGGCCGTGGAATTGCGATGAACTCCACCTACACCGCGCAGTCACAATGGGACGCCAAGGCCGGCAATGCCCATTCGGTGCAGTCGTTGGTCGCGCTCGCACCGAACCAAGCCCCGCAGGGCAATCAGGCCCCGCAGGGCAGTGCCAGCCAACAGGCCGCCGGGGTTGTGTTTGCCGCGCCGGTCGGGTCGTCCTGCGAGGGCAATCTGGTGCGGGTGACACCGCGGACCGAGAGCTGCCCGACGGTTGCCGCCGAACTCGCCAAGCTCAACGGGCAGAACGGCGCACTCGGGGAACTCGCGACGTCGGCGTTGCCGAACGGCGCGCAGGTGGTGCTGATTCCGTTCGGCAATGCCTGCGTCGCCGTGACCGCGCTGCGGATCGCGGGGTAGTTCGGCGCGAGCTGCGCCTCCTCGCATACAGCCCTCCTTGGCCAGGCTCCTCTGCAGCTGCCCGCTAACATCTTGGCGATCAGCCGAGAAAGGGCTGGATTTCCTGCTCCGGATCGTCAATTCTGATTTGGAACTTACCATCCGTGCCGAACGCGGAGGAGATGTCCATGGAGGAAGCGCGTCGGGGCCAGTTTGTCCGCCAGGTCGGCGGTGAGCTTGTGTCGTCCGTCATCGCGCGGTCGAAGCCGATCAGGGTCGAACTGCTCAGCCGAACCTCGCGCCCCCGCATGAACTGGCACTTCCGCCAGCCCGAGCTGACCCTGTTCTGGTTCCGCAACGGCTGCTCACGGTTGCGGGCCACGATCAACGGCCGGCCCGTCGAGTACGATTTTTCCGAGGCGGCAAATCTCGCGCTGTTTCCCGCCGGCACCGAGATCGAGGGCGAATGGTCGGTCGGGCCCGCATTCGACTATGTCGTCGTGTTCCTCGATCCAACGTTCGTGCAGAGCCGCTTGAACGGCGTGATCGAACGGCCGGCGATTGCGTTCGGCCACGCCCAGCTCTGCCGCGGCCTCGCCGAACTCAGCGAGGAAGCCGCGACGCCAGACAATCTGTTCGATCTGTTCGCCGAGGGCTGGGCCAGCCAGGCGCTGGCCCACATGGCGCGGCTGTCGTGCGGCGTGGCACCGCCGAAGCCGCTGAGCCGCGGCGGATTGCCGGCGCTGAAGCTGCGGAAGATCGAGGAGTTCGTCCGGGCGAATCTCGACGAGACCATCTCGCTGTCGGCGCTGTCGGATGTCGCAGGCCTGAGCAAGCGGCATTTCCTGCGCGCCTTCCAGGAGAGCATCGGCACCAGCCCGCACCGCTATGTGCTCGGTCTGCGCATTGAATCGGCCAAGCGCCGCCTCGGCGAGACCAACGAGAGCCTCACCAGCATCGCGCTGGCGTCGGGCTTCAGCCACGCCCAGCATTTCTCGTCGGCGTTCCGGCAGGCGACGGGCGTAAGCCCATCCACATTCCGGCAGCAGCGCCGCGCCTGAGTTTCGGCGCTTTTCTGCAAGTCGCGGCGATTTCCCGCAAGCGGGCGCGGATGCGCTGGCGTAAGCCGGAGTTGCGCGCGGGGCTGGTCGCCTCAGCACATCTGAGAAGGAAACCAAGCATGCCAGGGCCATTGGCGGGAGTTCGCGTACTTGATCTGACCGGTGTCGTTTCTGGCCCGTTCGCGACGATGTTCCTGGCCGATCAGGGCGCGGATGTCCTGAAGGTCGAACCGATTGGCGGCGACATCACCCGCCGCAGCCGGGCCAATGTCGACAAGACCGGCGAGTTCTCGGCATTATTCATCTCGTCGAACCGCGGCAAGCGGTCGCTCTCGATCGACATGAAGACCGATGCCGGCCGGGACGTGCTGGGCAAGCTGGTGCTGCAGGCCGACGTGCTGGTGCAGAATTTCCGGCCAGGCACGATGGAACGTCTCGGGCTCGGTCCGGACGAGGTGCGCAGCAAGAATCCGCGGTTGATCTATGTCTCGATCAGCGGCGTCGGCGAGGACGGGCCTTATGCCAAGAAGCGCGTCTATGACCCGATCGTTCAGGCGCTGTCGGGCTTCTGCGATATCCAGGCGCAGCCGGTGACCAACCGTCCGCAGATGATCCGGACCATCGTGGCCGACAAGACGACGGCGGTCTATGCCGCGCAGGCAATCACAGCGGCGCTGTACGCCCGGGAAAAATCCGGCAGCGGCCAGCATATCCAGGTGGCGATGCTCGACGCGATGGTCGCCTATCTCTGGCCGGAGGGCATGATGCAATACACCGTGGTCGGCCGGGAGCAGACCACCTCGGATCCGAACGATCGTCCCGATCTCGTGTTTCAGACCTCGGACGGCTATCTCACCTGCGGGACGATCTCCGATTCGGAATGGCAGGGCTTCTGCAAGGCGACCGGCGATCCCGCGCTTGCCGCCGACGAGCGTTTCGCCACGCCGGCGTCGCGCTCGGTCAATGCGACCGCGCGCATCAACAAGATGCAGGACTATATCGGCAAGCACACCACCGCCGAATGGCTGACACGGCTCGATGCGGCCGACGTGCCCTGCGCGCCGATCCTGCGGCGCGGCGAGATCATCGCCAACGAGCAGGTGGTTGCGCGCGGGCTGATCGCCGAGCTGGAGCAGCCCGGGGTCGGCACCGTGCGGCAGCCGAAGCCTGCGGCGCGGTTCGAGGTCGATGCCGCCGCGATCGGCGGCCCGGCCCCGCGCATCGGCCAGCATACAAGGCAGGTGCTGTCTGACCTCGGCTACGGCGAAGCCGCCATCGCGGAGATGATCGCGCAGAAAGCCGTGCGCGCGGTCTGAGCGACCGCGCCGCGCAACGTATCCATTCCTGAACTGAACAACCGCCGTCGGTGGGAGATGTCCTATGGCCGAGATGAACAAGACTGCGTTGCTGGTTGGCGCGGGCGATGCGATCGGCGCCGCGGTCGCGCGGCGGTTCGCCGCCGGCGGCTACTCCGTCTGCATCGCACGGCGTGACCCGGCGAAATCGAGCACGCTGGTGGAGGAACTGACCGGCGCCGGAAGCAAGGTGCACGCGTTCGGCGTCGACGCGCGGCGCGAGACCGAGGTGCAGGAGCTTTGCGAGCGGGTCGAGCGCGAGATCGGGCCGATCGAGGTCTGCCTGTTCAATGCGGGCTCGAACGTGAAGAAAGACCTGCACGAGACCAGCGAGAAGCTGTTCTTCAAGGCCTGGGAGCTCGCCTGCATGGCCGGATTCCTGGTCGGACGCGAGGCGACGCGGCATATGCTGCGGCATGGTCGCGGCACCATGCTGTTCACCGGCGCAACCGCGAGCGTGCGCGGCAGCAGCGGCTTTGCGGCATTCGCATCCGCCAAGTTCGGCCTGCGCGCGGTCGCCCAGGCGATGGCGCGCGAGCTCGGACCGCAGAACATCCATGTCGCGCATCTGCTGATCGATGCCGGCGTCGACAGTCCGGCCATTCACCAGCGGATGGCCGATCGGGGTATCGGGGCATCAGAGATCCCGCCGGATTCCCTGACGAAGACGTCCTCCATCGCCGAGGCCTACTGGTTCGTGCACCAGCAAAGCCGCGACGGCTGGAGCCACGAGCTCGACCTGCGGCCGTCGGTCGAGAAATGGTGATGCCATGCCGGAGACACTGACGCTGTGGGGCGTGGGGACATCGCGGACGATCCGGGCCCATTGGGCATTGCATGAACTGGGCCTGGACTATCGCTGCCGGCCGATCCTGCCGCGCTCGGGCGAGACCAAGACTCCCGAATACACGGAGCTGAACCCGCGCCAGAAGATACCGCTGCTGCAGGATGGTGACTTCACGATCGGGGAGAGCGCCGCGATCGTCGCCTATCTGGCACGCACCTATTCCAATCTCGATGTTGCGTTGGTGCCGGTCGCGGCGCGCGATTTCGCGCGCTGGCTGGAATGGTGCTTCTTCATCGTGGCCGAGCTGGACTCGACCAGCCTTTACGTGATGCGCCGCCACGGCCTCCAGGGTCTTGCGCATATCTACGGCCACGCGCCCGACGTGGTCGGCAAGGCCGCGGAATATTTCCGCCAGCAGCTCAGGCACGTGGAAGTGGCGCTGTCCGATGGCCGCCAATATCTGATGGGCGATCAGTTCACCAGCGCGGACATCCTGCTGACGACTTGCCTGGTGTGGGCCATCGATTACGGCGTCGGGGTCTGCGATGTCGCGACGCCCTATCTCGACCGGGTCACCGCGCGGCCGGCCTACAAGGAGAGCGTCGCGGTCAACACCGTGAAGAACTGACCGGTCCTACGGCCTGTCTGCTCCGCCGATATCGCATGTCGGCGTTAGGCCGTAACGGCCGTGCAGCCCGCGCCAGAGGCCGGCGCACAGGACACCCAAGAGCTTGCGCATCGAACATCCCCCTCGACGGTCGCAGTGATGTCATCGTGCTGATGTCGCCGGCAAAATGACAGAGCCATTTCTGGGCACGCCTGCGTAGTTTTTGAGCAGAGCGTCATTGCGGTCGTGCCAAGCGCACCGGAAAATCTCATGAGATTCAAATACCGGCGCCGTGGCACGCCTCGTGCATCAAAGTCGCTGAGTTGGCCGCTAGGGTTCCGATCTTGCCAGGCAAGATGCTGGTCCGAGAGCAGCCGCTTGCGGGGGAGACATCCCCGCAGGTGCACGGCGGGATAAAAGCCCGGGAGACCTCGTTAGCCAAGGGATTGGCGGAGCGATGGTCTTTTCGCCAGTCCCTTTTTGTGAAGTTTCGCAAGAGGGATCGGCAATGAACAAGTTCTCTTTCTTCCTTCGCTCTGTTGTGATCGGCTGCGCAATTGCGCTCGCGGCCGCGCCCGCCGCCGACGCTGCCCCGAAGAAGAATTTCAAGGTCGCCTGGTCGATCTATGTCGGGTGGATGCCGTGGGGCTATGCGGCCGACACCGGCATCGTCAAGAAGTGGGCTGACAAATACGGCATCACGATCGAGGTCAAGCAGTTCAACGATTACGTCGAATCGATCAACCAGTACACCGCCGGCGGCTATGATGCCGTTACCATCACCAACATGGATGCGCTGTCGATTCCGGCGGCCGGCGGCGTCGACACGACCGCGGTCGTGATGGGTGACTTCTCCAACGGCAATGACGCCGTGATCCTGAAGAACAAGTCTGACCTCGCGGCGATCAAGGGACAGACCGTCAATCTGGTCGAGTTCTCGGTGTCGCATTATCTGCTGGCGCGTGCGCTCGAGACCAGCAAGCTCAGCGAGAAGGACGTCAAGGTCGTCAACACCTCGGATGCCGACATCGCAGCCGCCTACAAGACGCCTGATGTCAATGCGGTCGTGACCTGGAATCCGATCGTGACCGAAATCCTCGGATCGCCCGACGCCAAGAAGGTGTTCGATTCCTCGCAGATCCCCGGCGAGATCATGGACCTGATGGTGGTGAACACCGCGGTTGCCAAGGACAATCCGGATTTCGCCAAGGCGTTGGTCGGCATCTGGTACGAGACGCTGTCCAGGATGACCGCGAACGATCCCGCGGCGAAGGCCGCCAAGGAGGCGATGGCCAAGGCCTCCGGCACCGACCTCGCCGGTTTCGACAGCCAGCTCTCGACCACCAAGCTGTTCGACAAGGCAACCGACGCCGAAGCCTTCACGCGCAGCAAGACCGTCGGAGCGACCATGGATCGGGTCCGCAAGTTCCTGTTTGAGAAGGACCTGCTCGGCAAGGGCGCTAAATCGGCCGACGCCGTCGGCATCGAGCTCGCCGACAAGTCGGTGCTGGGCGACAAGGCGAACGTCAAGCTGCGCTTCGACCCGACCTATATGGACGAAGCCGCCAAAGGCAAGCTCTGACGCGCTCAACGCCGTCCTCAGACAGGAGCCGACGATGCGACTTGTGAACATACGGCCGGGACGGCAGACGCGATTCTATCTGCTCGCGCTGCCGTTCCTGTTGGTCGCAATCGCCTACTTCGCCGGCTCCAGCGCGCGGCTCGCGCAGAACCCGAACGACAAGCTGCTGCCGGCGCTGCCGAGCATGGTGCAGGCGGTCAAGCAGATGGCGTTCGAGGTCGACCCGCGCACCGGCAGCTATCTGATGGCGTCCGACACCGTCGCCAGCCTCGGGCGGCTGGGGTCGGCGCTGGCGATCTCGACGGTGGCCGCGTTGGTGCTCGGCATCGTGATCGGGCTGCTGCCGGGCGCCAATGCATTGCTAGGGCCGTTCGTGTCGGTGACCTCGATGGTGCCGCCGCTGGCATTGTTGCCGATCCTGTTCATCGTGATGGGGCTAGGGGAGAATTCCAAGATCGCGCTGATCGTGATCGGCACGCTGCCCTGCATGGTCCGCGACCTTGCCATGAAGGTGCAGGAGCTGCCGCGCGAGCAGATCGTCAAGGCGCAGACGCTCGGCGCCTCGACCTGGCAGATCGCGCTGCGCGTCGCGATGCCGCAAACCCTGCCGCGGCTGATCGACGTGCTGCGGCTGCAGCTCGGCCCGGCGTGGCTGTTCCTGATCGCGGCCGAGGCGATCGCCTCGGATTCCGGGCTCGGCTACCGGATATTCCTGGTGCGCCGCTATCTCGCGATGGACGTCATCATCCCCTATGTCGCCTGGATCACGCTGCTGGCGTTCCTGATCGATGTCGGCCTGCGCGTCCTGCAACGCAAGGCGTTTCCCTGGTTTGCCTCGGTGAGGGCGGAATGAGCGCGATCCGGTTTGACGACGTCTGGAAGGAATACGGCGACCACATCGTGCTCGAGCGCATCACGATGGAGGTCGAGCCGCGCGCCTTCATCGCGCTGGTCGGCCCGTCCGGTTGCGGCAAGACCACGCTGCTGCGGATGCTGCTCGGCGAGGAGCAGCCGACGCGCGGCCAAATCCTGGTTGACGGCAAACCGTTGCCGGGCGAACCGGACGCCGACCGCGGCGTGGTGTTCCAGCGCTACTCGGTGTTTCCGCATCTCACCGTTCTGCAGAACGTCATGCTCGGCCGCGAGTTGCGCGACGCCAGGTTCACCGGTCGGTTGTTCGGCGCTGCGCGGCGCGCCGCCGCCGACGATGCCATGAAGCTGCTCGCCGAAGTCGGCCTCGCCGGTCAGGAGAGCAAATATCCGTCGGCGCTGTCGGGCGGCATGCAGCAGCGCCTCGCGCTGGCGCAGGCGATCATGCGCGGTCCGAAGATTCTCTTGCTCGACGAGCCATTCGGCGCACTCGATCCGGGTATCCGCGCCGATATCCATGTCCTGATGAAGCGGCTGTGGAACGAGACGCATCTCACCGTCGTGATGGTGACGCATGATCTCAGCGAAGCATTCGGGCTCGCGACGCGCGTGATTGCGCTGGAGCGTTCGCGCAACCGGCCCGAGGAGCGCGAGCGCTACGGCGCCACGGTGTCGCGCGATCTCGAGATTTTCCCGCGCCGCAGCGCCGAGCCGCGCGCGATCGTTCAATCAGCTCCGGCCGGGACGACCCGGTCAGGCAAGGAGCATCAGCCGGGACGGCCCGGCGCTCTCGTCTTGAAGGAGCAACCATGATCCTCACAGAGGAACAGAAGGCCGAGGTCGCGGCGCACACGCGGCGCTACAACGAGCTGAAGGCAGCGGGGCAGGAGCATGCGCCGCGCGCGCTGCCAGTGCCGACGTCGCGGGACGCCGCGCCGATCGCTGCCGACGCGATCATTCACCGGGAGGTTATTCCGGCCGGCTGGTACTGGACCACGCGGCTCAACCGTGGCGATGCGCTGCGCATCGTCAACACGGCGGGGACATCCACGGTCAGCCTGCTGGCCTGGAATGCGTCCGATCCCAGTGAACGGCTGAACCACGCCGACACCATCAAGGTGCAGTGGGCGGCGCGGCTGCAGAAGGGACGCGTCCTGCTGTCCGACATGGGGCGGGCGCTGCTCGGCATCACCGAGGACACCAGCGCCGCGCATGATGCTGTGGTCGGCGGCTCGACCACTGCCACCAACCAGGCGAAATACGGCGACGGCAATTTTCGCAACACGCGCGACAACTTCATTCTCGCAGCAAGCAAGCTCGGGCTCGACCGCCGCGACGTGCATCCCTGCGTCAGCTTCTTTGCGCCGGTCGCGATCGACGCGGATGGAAGATTTGTCTGGTCGGCGCCGCGCCGCGCCAAGGGCGACTTCGTCGATCTGCGCGCCGAGATGGATCTGTTGATCGCGCTGTCGAACTGTCCGCATCCGCTCGATCCCGCTTCGAGCTACCCGCAGGCGAGCGTGGAGATCGTGCGCTATCGCGCCAAGGGGCCTGCGGCCGATGATCTGTGTCGCACCGCGACTGCGGAGGCAATCCGCGCCTTCGAGAACAATGCACTGTACTTCGGCGAGACCAGCGAAGGAGCGATGCAATGACCGTGCAATCCGCTCAGGCCAACGGCCGTATTGTTCTCGACGTTGAGATTGCCGCGCGAAAGCCGTGGTCGGCGATCGTCCGCAAGGGGCAGACCCTGCGCATCACCGATACCCATGGCCAGCAGGCGGTCGATACGCTGTTCTATTGCGCCAGTGATTTCGGCGAGCGCTACAGCGGGCAGGATACGCTGCGCGCGCAGGGCTCGGCCTATGTCGGGCTCGGCACACGGATCATGTCCAACGAAGGCCGCGTGATGCTGCGCGTCACGGCGGACAGTTGCGGCCTGCATGATACGTCGGCGGGTGCCTGTTCCTGCGAGAGCAACACCGTGCGGTTCGGGCACCAGACCCGCTACCAGCACGCCTGCCGCGAGAACTTCGTGATCGAGGCCGCGAAATACGGGTTGTCGAAGCGCGACATCGTGCCGAACCTGAACTTCTTCATGAACGTGCCGATCGACCCCGCCGGCAATTTCACCGTGGTCGACGGTGTCTCGAAGCCCGGCGACGCCATCGAGCTGGTCGCCGAGATGGACGTGCTGTGCCTGATCTCGAACTGCCCGCAGATCAACAATCCCTGCAACGGCTTCTTCCCGACGCCGATCCAGGTGACGATCTTCGAGCCGGAGGCGTGAGGCATGTTCAGCAAGGTCCTGATTGCCAACCGCGGCGAGATCGCCGGGCGGATCGGCAGAACATTGCGCCATATGGGCATCGCTTCGGTCGCGGTCTATTCCGATGCCGACCGCTTCACCCGGCCGGTGCTCGAGGCTGACGAGGCCGTGCGCATCGGCCCGGCGCCCGCCGCCGAGAGCTATCTCGACGTCGATGCGATCATGGCGGCGTGCCTCGCGACCGGTGCGCAGGCGGTGCATCCCGGCTACGGCTTCCTGTCGGAGAACCGCCGCTTTGCGGAGCGGCTCGCCGAGCACGGCATCAGCTTCATCGGGCCGCGGCCGGAGCATCTCGACGCTTTCGGTCTCAAGCACAAGGCACGTGAGATCGCCGAGCGGAGCGGCGTGCCGCTGCTGCCGGGCTCTGGCCTGCTGGAGACCATCGACGAGGCGGTGCGCGAGGCTGAGCGGATCGGCTTTCCGGTGATGCTGAAGAGCACGGCGGGCGGCGGCGGCATCGGCATGCAGCTCTGCCACGATATGGCGACACTGCGCGAAAGATTCGAATCGGTACAGCGCACGGCGCGCGCGAGTTTTGGCGATGCCAGGGTCTATCTCGAGCGCTTCGTCGCCCAGGCGCGCCACATCGAGGTGCAGATCTTCGGCAACGGCAAGGGCGATGTGGTCGCGCTCGGCGAGCGCGACTGCTCCTTGCAGCGGCGCAACCAGAAGGTCTTTGAGGAGACGCCCGCGCCGGGGCTCACTGCCGAGACCCGCCGGCGGCTGCATGCGGCCGCGGTGGCGCTCGGCAAAGCCGTTGCTTACGAATCCGCCGGCACCGTGGAATTCATCTACGACGTCGCGCGCGAGGATTTCTACTTCCTCGAGGTCAATACCCGCCTCCAGGTCGAGCACCCCGTCACCGAGCAGGTCACCGGCGTCGACCTCGTCGAATGGATGATCCGGCAGGCGGCGGGCGAGGACGTTCTGGGGCATGCGGGCACGCCGACGCCGAAAGGCGCGGCGATCGAGGTGCGGCTCTATGCCGAGAACCCGGGGGCCGGCTTTCGCCCGAGCGCGGGACGGCTGACGCAGGTGACGTTCTCGCCGGACGCACGGATCGACGGCTGGATCGAGACCGGCAGCGAAGTGACGCCGTTCTACGATCCGATGCTGGCCAAGATCATCGTTGCCGCCGAGACGCGCGAGGCCGCGATCGCAAAGCTGACGCAGGCGCTCGATGACACGGTCGTCGCCGGCATCGAGACCAATCTCGATTATCTGCGCGCGATCGCGGCGTCCGACGTGTTCCGCAGCGGGCAGGTCGCGACCAGCGTGCTGGGCGCATTCGCCTATCGTCCGCGCACCATCGATGTCGTCGCGCCCGGCGCGCAGAGCGGGGTGCAGGAATTGCCGGGCCGGCTGCGCCTCTGGCATGTCGGCGTGCCGCCGAGCGGTCCGATGGACGAGCGGTCGTTTCGTCTCGCCAATTGCGTGGTCGGCAACCCGGAAGCAACGACCGCGCTGGAGCTGACGGTCAACGGGCCGACTTTGCGCTTCAACTCCGATGCGATCGTCGCGCTCGCTGGTGCGCGCATGAAGGCATCGCTCGATGGTGCCGAGATCGCCTACGACGAGCCGGTCGCGGTGCGTGCCGGCCAGACACTGGTCATCGGGAGTATCAAGGGCCCGGGCCAGCGCAGCTATCTCGCCGTGCGTGGCGGCATCGACGTGCCCGAGATCCTTGGCTCGCGTGCGGTGTTCGCGCTCGGTGCATTCGGCGGCCATGCGACGGGCGCGCTGAAGGCCGGCGACGTCCTGCATATCGGCGCCGAGACGCCGGGCCTTGCCGCACCTCGGCGCGCAACGGAGGACGAACAGCCGAAGCTCACATCGGCGTGGCAGATCGGCGTGGTCTACGGTCCGCATGGCGCGCCGGACTTTTTCCTCGACGAGGACATCGAGACGCTGTTTGCGGCGAGCTATGAGGTGCACTTCAACAGCGCGCGCACCGGCGTGCGGTTGATCGGGCCGAAGCCGCGCTGGGCGCGTGCCGATGGCGGCGAGGCCGGGCTGCATCCGTCCAATATCCATGACAACGCCTATGCGGTCGGCTCGATCGATTTCACCGGCGACATGCCGATCATTCTCGGGCCCGACGGGCCGAGCCTCGGCGGCTTCGTCTGCCCGGCGGTGGTCGCGCGCGACGAGCTCTGGAAGGTCGGACAGCTTCGACCCGGCGACACCGTTCGCTTCGTTCCGGTGAAACGCGACGATCCGGTGGCCGGGCCCACGGTGCTGCGCGCGCCCGAGCTCGGTTCGGCGATCGTCGGCCGCAACGAAGACGGCCCGATCCCGGTGGTGTACCGCCGCGCCGGCGACGACAATCTCTTGGTTGAGTATGGCCCGATGGAGCTCGACATCGCGCTGCGGCTGCGCGTGCATGTGCTGGCGCAGGCGCTGGAAGAAGCCAAGCTCGGTGGCCTGATCGATCTGACGCCCGGCATCCGCTCGCTCCAGATTCACTACGACGGCACGGCGCTGTCGCGCGGAAAACTGCTCGACGTGCTGCGCAGGATCGAGCGCGAATTGCCAGCTGTCGACGCGATGCGGGTGCCGAGCCGCACCGTGCATCTGCCGCTGTCATGGCGCGATCCGCAGGCCGAGCTCGCGATGCGCAAATATCAGGAGCTGGTGCGCGCGGATGCGCCGTGGTGTCCGTCGAACGTCGAGTTCATCCGCCGCATCAACGGGCTCGGTAGCGAGGACGATGTCCGCCGCATCGTGTTCGATGCCGACTATTTCGTGCTCGGTCTCGGCGACGTCTATCTCGGTGCGCCGGTGGCGACGCCGCTCGACCCGAGGCATCGGCTGGTGACCACGAAATACAATCCGGCGCGGACCTGGACGCCGGAGAACGCGGTCGGGATCGGCGGCGCCTATATGTGCATCTACGGCATGGAAGGGCCGGGCGGCTATCAGCTGTTCGGCCGCACCATCCAGGTCTGGAACAGCTGGCGCACGACGAAAGTGTTCGAGCCGGGTCATCCCTGGCTGCTGCGGTTCTTCGACAAGATCCGCTTCTTTCCGGTCGATGCCGACGAACTGCTCGACGCCCGCGCCGCGTTCCCGCACGGCCAGTACGACATCAGGATCGAGCAGGACGAATTCTCCTACGCCGACTATGCGAAGCAGTTGGCCGCGACGCAGCCGTCGATCGCTGCATTCAAGGCGACGCAGCAGGCCGCGTTCGATGCCGAACGCCAGCGCTGGCGCGAGATGAAGCTCGACGAAGCGCCGGCGGAATCGATCGAGACTGCCGCAGTTGCGACCGGAATTCCCGACGGCCAGGTCGGCGCGTTCTCAGAAGTGCCGGGCAACATCTGGAAGATCCTGGTCGAGGAGGGCGCCGAGGTCGCGGCCGGCGACGTGCTGGCCATCATCGAGTCCATGAAGATGGAGATCTCGGTGCTCTCGCCCGCCGCGGGCCGCATCGCGTCGGTCCCGGTGAAGCCGGGGCAGACGTTGCGGTCGGGCGATGTCGTGGCGTTGATACGGCCAGGGTAAGACACGATCGGGAAAAGCGCGGAACGGTTCTCCGAGAGGATCACGCGCAAACACGCGAGGTCCGCGAACTCTGCCATCGCTCGCGTCGGCCGCGGCTGGCGGTGAACGCGATCGGCATGCTGCGCGTTCGCAACTCGGCAGCCGGCGAGGAGACGGGCCTTCAAAATCCGCCCGGTGCGATGTGATCGCAAGGCTGGAACATAGTGAGCAAGTGCGCTTTGTTCCGGATGACGTCTGCAAAGGCAGGTTCCCATGCCCAATCGCGACATCGTCGTGATCGGCGGCTCGGCAGGGGCGGTGCCGGCGTTGAAGGACATCCTCCGACGGTTGCCGGCTGATCTGCCGGCCGCAATCTGCATCGTATTGCACATCCCGGCCCAGGGCGTCGGCATCCTCTCCACAGTCGCAACCGCCGCCGGCCAGCTATCGGTCCGGCGAGCAGAAAGCGGCATGGCGATCGAGAACGGCCACGTCTATCTGGCCGTACCGGATCACCATCTCTTGATTGACGATGGGCACCTCGTGCTTGGCCGCGGACCGCGCGAGAACCTGACCCGGCCTGCAATCGACCCGTTGTTTCGCTCGGCCGCACTGCACTACGGCCCCCGCGTGATCGGTGTCGTGCTCAGCGGCATGTTGTCCGACGGCGCGGCAGGCCTCGGCGCGATCAAGCGGTGCGGCGGGATCGCGCTGGTTCAGGACCCGCAGGACGCCATGTCCGGCGAAATGCCGCTCCGGGCGCTGGAGGCGACCACGGTCGATCTCTGCATGCCCGGCGCCCGGATGGGCGATGTGTTGCCAGATCTGGTTCGGGAGCGGCCGGGCGCGGTCCTGCCGATCCCGCCCCAAATCGCGCTTGAAGTGAAGATCGCGGCGGGCGAACGGATCAGCAGCGATGCGCTGGCCGATGTTGCCGATCCCGCGCCGTTGACTTGCCCGGCATGCGGGAGCGTGCTTTCCGGGTCCGACATGGGACACGTTGTTCGATTCCGCCATCAGCTCGGCGCCCATACCGCCGACATAGCCTCCAAGCAACCGGAGGACAGCACGGACGAGGCGCTTCGGTTCGCGCTTCGCATCATCGAGCAGCACGCCGAACGCGTAAATCGAAGCGGGTGGCCGACGATTGCGCGAATGTACGACGCGCGCCGGCGAATATCGCGAATATGCCGACACGATTCGCCGCGTCATGCTAGGATCGGCTGCTCCGGAGCACCGGACGCTGAAGGAGCCGCGATGGACGACGCCGATTGTGCGAACTGGGCGCATCAGTTGCGGTCCGAGCGACGGCTCTTGACCAAGGCGGAATTCGATATCGAGCAGGGCAGGCGGCGTCTCCGCAAACAGCAAGACCTGCTGGAAAGGCTGCAACGAGCCGGCCACGACACCAGGCAGGCCGAGCATCTGGCCGGTTCGCTCGAACGGACTCTGGTCGAATGGGAGCGTCACCGCGGCCTGATTGAACAGCGGATTGACTATCTCGAGCGGCACGTGGCGCCCCACGAATCGCGGGCAGGATAGTCAGCGCGCTGGCATGCCGCGAAGCAACGGCCGTCGGCCGGGCTGATGCGCCATTGGCGTCCCCGATCCCGATGGCGACCACCGCCTAACCGGATTCCCAAAGGGGGCGGGATCAATTTCTTGCGTTGGGTCGGGAACAAACTCTGGTATCACTATTGCTGGCGAGACGCCGCAGGAGAATGAGAGTCAGAGCACTTATGGATGAAAAAACGGAAGGCGGAGGAGACAACCGCCAATCCAAGGCACCGCTGATTATAGGGATTGGTGCCTCCGGCGGCGCGCTGGATAGTATCGAGCGCTTTTTCTCCAGGTTAAGTCTGCATCCGGACCAGGCCATCGTGCTTGCGTTGCAACATCGGGACGGTGACGACACGGCCCTGCGCGACGTGGTGCAACGATCGCTGGGAGCCACGCTGTCCGAAATCAATGACGGCCAGCTCGCCGAGGGAGGCACGATCTACCTTTGTCCGCCGGACATGATCACAACGGTCCACGGCGACCGGCTGCTGGTCCGGCGCACCGAGCAGACGCGCGGCGAGCGGGCGACCATCGACAGCTTCCTGATCTCGCTGGCTGAGGAGCGGGCCGAGCTGTCCATTGGCATCGTGCTTGCGGGCACCGGCGCTGACGGCACGCTGGGGGTCGCCACCCTGAAGCATCACGGCGGCCTGGCAATCGCCGAACGCATCGGCGATGGCGCCGATGGCCAATCCGGACCGCATGAGGAAGACAGCTCGGCCGCGGCGATCGCCGATTTTGTGCTGCCGCCCGAGGAGATCGCCGAGCACGTCGCCGTCTACGCCCGCCATCTGCGCCGCCTCGAGGAGAAGCTGGGCTTCGACGAGGTGCTGGCCGGGGCGGCAACTTCGCTGGCGCGCATTGCCGACATCCTTCGCAGCAAGACCGGCAACGACTTCCACGGCTACAAGCAGAAGACCTTCCTGCGCCGCGTCCAACGCCGCATGCAGGTGGTGCAGATCGGCGACATCTCTGACTATGTCGATTTCCTGAGAAACGACAAGGACGAGGCGCAGCACCTGTTCAACGACCTCCTGATCGGCGTGACGGAATTCTTTCGCGACAAGAAAGAGTTCGATGTCCTCGAAAAACAGATCATCCCGAAGATCTTTGAGGGGAGGAGCGCGGGCCAGCAGGTCCGCGTCTGGGTGCTCGGGTGCTCTACGGGCGAGGAGGCCTATTCCATCGGTATCCTGCTCCGCGAACATATGGCGCATCTCGACTCGACACCTCAGGTGCAGATATTCGCGACCGACATCGATGGACGTGCGCTGGCCACTGCGCGGGTCGGGCGCTATCGCACCAGTATCGAGGGCGACATATCGCCGGAAAGGTTGGCGCGCTGGTTCGTGCGTGAAGGCGAAACCTATTGCGTCGTCAAAGAGCTGCGCGAGATGTGCATTTTCTCTCAGCACAATCTGATCAAGGACGCGCCGTTCTCGAAGATCGATCTGGTCTCCTGCCGCAATCTCCTGATCTATCTCAACACCGAACTGCAGAATCGCGTGATCCCTTTGTTCCACTTCGCGCTGCTGCCGGAACGGTTCCTGTTCCTCGGCAACTCCGAGAACGTCACGCGGCATCTCAATCTGTTTGCACCGGTCGACCGCCGCGCGCGCATTTTCAGGAGGCTGGAGACCGGGACACGGCTGCCGCCGGAATTCCCCATCACGACGGCGGCCGGGCGGACTGCGGTCGACGTGCCGCCGTTGCGCTCCCCTGGCCCGGATATCGGGCTCGAGCGCCGCGCCCAGCGCATCACCGAACGCCACGCGCCGGCCTATGTGATCACCGACGAAAATTTCCACATCCTGCATTTCTCAGGCCGCACCGGCCGCTATATCGAGCCGACGGCAGGCACGGCGTCGCTCGACTTGCTGCAACTGGTCCATCGCGATCTCAGGCTCGAGCTGCGCGCCGCGCTCGGCCGTGCAGCCGAAACCAATGAAGCGGAGCATGCCGAACAGGTCGAGTTCGGCGCCAACGGGCATCGCATACCGGTCGATATCACGGTCGAGCCGATGCAGGACGGCCCCAACGGCCGCCGCAATTTCGTCGTCCTGTTCAAGGACGGCCCGATCCGACCCGTCGACCGCACCGATGGCAAGCCCAACGTTCGGGTCAGGAGCGAACATGTCGAGCGGCTGGAAAGCGAACTACGCGCCACCCGTGAGCGGCTGCAAGCCACGATCGAGGAGCTCGAAAGCACCAACGAGGAGCTGAAGTCCTCCAACGAGGAGTATCAGTCCCTCAATGAGGAATTGCAATCCGCCAACGAAGAACTGGAGACTTCGCGGGAGGAGTTGCAATCCGTCAACGAAGAGCTGACCACCGTCAACGGCGAGCTGGCGCTCCGCGTGCAGGATCTCACCCGGGCTTCCAGCGACCTGAGAAATTTCCTCGAGAGCACGCAGATTGCAACCGTGTTCCTCGACAATGATCTGAAGGTGATGAACTTCACGCCGGCGATCACCCAGTTGCTGCATCTGGTCGAGACCGACGTCGGCCGGCCGATCGCCCACATCAAGGCGCGCATCCCGATCGAGGATCTCTATGATGACGCACGGCGCGTGCTACGGACGCTGGCGAGTGCCGAGCGCGAGCTGATCGCGCCCGACGGCGGCACCCGCTACGCCGTGCGCATTCTGCCCTACCGAAGCATCGACAATTTCATCGCCGGTGTCGTGATCACGTTCGTCGACGTCACGGCGATCGCGCGGTTGGAGGATCGTTAGCCGACCCGATCTCAAAGCGAGTTGTCGTTCAGGCGGTGGCGCATCTGCAAACATGCGCTTTCGACCAGGTTCGCGATCGCCTCGAAATGGTCTAGCAGCCGTTCGGCCTGGATTCGTTCGCTGGTACCGGGGACGAATGCATCGGTCAGGCGTCGTTGCCGGTCCGCATTCTCGCGGCAGGTTGTCGCTCTGCTTTCGGCAAACTCGAGGTGCTCTTGTTCGCGACCCAACTTGTTCTCTTCGTCGAGCAGCAGCTTGGTGATCGTCGATCGGGTGCCGGCCGGAACGTCCGGTCCCTTCAACAGGTCCAGATAGTGATCGATGTTCGCACGTGCGATGAACCCATCCATGTAGGTGCCTCCAGCAAGACGCAGTCCCGACCGGCGAGGCCCGGCCGGAACGGAATGAACAACCCCACGACCATCCGTCGAATGCGAAGAGGAATGGCCACCCAGGACGCGCTCGACCTCCGCTAGGAGATGGCGCAGATCATCGGTCGAAAACGCCCGGAGAGCCTGCTGGACTCGTTTCCGAAGGCTTCCGATATCCCCGTTGTCTTCTCCCATTAGGCCCGCCGGCGGAAATGAGCGCGGAGCGCAGGGTTCCAATCCTAACACAGCGTGGTAGGGCGCTGGACCCTACTTCGCAGCAAATTCCCGTAATAATACGGGGGCGGATCGAGGGGCCGGGCCCCGCGGCCCGCGCCAAGCCAAAGCTCCGCACGCTCACTGGCCCTCATCCGGTCCGAGACGAGAGACCGCGCGCTTGACGATGGGTGGAAGGGGATAGTTCAAGATCGCCCGGGACAGCCGTAAACGCTCTTCGGTTCGAGCAAGCATCGTGCGCGTAAATTGGTTGCCGCGTTGCAGGTGGACTTGGCGCTCGGTGAGCCACTCCCGGGCGGCTTCTATCGGCGTCTGGTTGATGCGCGCAGCAAAAGCCGATTGGGGATTTTCCGATAGCACCGGTCCGGCCGCGTCCTGAAGAGCGGGTCGATGGCGTCCGTTCGTCCGTCCGATCGCGCGCAGGCGTTCGCGCCGGGTCGTCGCGCACAGCTTGCCGGCGGTGACCGCAAATCCATGATCGGCGATCCAGCAATCGATCGCGGGCCTTGAGACACTGATGTCGTGCTGGGGCGGTTCGGCCGGCGGCGGATGCCTGGAGATGACAGCAAGCCGGGCCTTGATCGCGGTTTCGGTTCGCCCGAGCGCGTCGGCCAGCAATCGTGGATGGATTCCGAAGGCCCGCAGCTTCAAGAGCTCTCGGTCTTCATCGCCGGACCATCGGGTGAATTTCCTGCTCTTTGAAATCGGCTTTCCCCGCACAGAGATCGGCCGTCAACAAAGTGACACCGCCCATATTTAAACCTGAGCCGACCCGTCGCGGTCAAGTCCGAGTTGTTCTTCCATGACGTTGTTCGGAAGACCACGGCTGCAAAGCATACCATCTATTCGGGCGGTGCGGCGATTTCGGCGCGTTTGATCAACTTTCGAAACAATATCCGCCCGTCGACAAAACTCGCCACGCAATCGTGGCTCTTCGCAAAATTGCGAAGTCGTCTCACAGCCACATCGTTCTCACCGAATAGCCGTTCGTAGTCATGCCGCATTATCGAGTGGACGGCCCCTTCCAGAAGGCCACCCAGGCGTTCTTCAAGCTCGGGAAGTGTGAAATTCCGGCGCATCCGACAACCCTTTCGGCATCCGGATACGGATATCCGGTGGTCGGGAATGCGTGTTGATGTGGGTCAATCGGCCGGACGATCGCGCGCGAAGCAAAGCTCCTGATCGGGTCGCGTCGCCCGCCTCACACCTCGAGCCATTCCTCGCGAATGGCGGCGTTGTTCTTCAGCTGCTCCGGGGTGCCTTCGAACACCACGCGGCCATGGCCCATGATGTAGACCCGGTTCGAGATCTTCATCGCGATCGACAGCTTCTGCTCGACCAGCAGGATGGCGACGCCGGCCTTCGCGATTCGTGCGATCAGCTCGCCGACCTGCTGCACGATCAGCGGCGCCAGACCTTCGGTCGGCTCGTCGATCATCATCAATTCGGGATCGCCGAGCAGGGTGCGGCAGGTGGTCAGCATCTGCTTCTCGCCGCCCGACAGCACGCCGGCCGGCGTGTCGGCGCGGCGGGCGAGGTTCGGGAACATGTCGAGCATCTCCTGCAGCCGCCACTTGCCGGGGCGGCGCGGATCCTTGATGCCGAGGATCAGGTTCTGGCGAACCGTCAGGCTCGGGAAGATGTCGCGATGCTCGGGCACATAGCCGAGCCCGAGGCGGGCGATCTTGTGGCTCGGCAGGCCCGCGATGTCCTGGCCCTTGAAGCGGATGGTGCCCTGCGGCGGCACTTCGCCCATGATCGCCTTGACGGTGGTCGAGCGGCCGACGCCGTTGCGGCCGAGCAGGCTGACCACCTCGCCGGCGGCGATGTCGAGATCGACGCCCTGCAGGATGTGGCTCTTGCCGTAATAGGCGTGAAGATTCCTGACCTCGAGCATCAGTCGACCTCCTCGCCGAGATAGGCTTCCTTGACCTTCGGATTGCCGCGGATCTCCTCGGGCGTGCCGGAGGCGATGATGTGGCCGTAGACCAAAACCGAAATGCGGTCGGCGAGGCCGAACACCACACTCATGTCGTGCTCGACGATGACGAGCGTGCGGCCTTCGGTGAGGCGGCGGATCAGCGCGACCGCGCGCTCGGTCTCGGCATGGCTCATGCCCGCGGTCGGCTCGTCCAGCATGATGACGCTGGCGCCGCCGGCGATCGTGATGCCGATCTCGAGTTCGCGCTGCTCGGCATAGGTGAGCAGACCCGCCGGCACGTCGCGGCGATGGCTGAGATGGATGTCGTCGAGGATCTGCGCGGTGCGCTGCTTCACCTCGGGCAGACTGTCGACGTTCTTCCAGAACGCGTAGCGATGCCCGGTCGCCCACAGCACGGCGCAGCGCAC
This sequence comes from Bradyrhizobium sp. UFLA03-84, assembly GCF_002289535.1. NCBI lineage: Bacteria > Pseudomonadati > Pseudomonadota > Alphaproteobacteria > Hyphomicrobiales > Nitrobacteraceae > Bradyrhizobium > Bradyrhizobium sp. UFLA03-84. The sequence goes on from NZ_NSJY01000010.1 coordinate 81,540, forward strand.
GTTCTCCCACACCGTCATGCGGGCGAACACGTTGGTGACCTGGAACGAGCGCGACAGCCCGCGCCGGTTGATCTCGAATGGCCGCAGGCCCGAGGTCACTTCGCCGTTGAGGCGGATCTCGCCCGAGGTCGGCTTGATGTGGCCAGAGATCAGGTTGAACGTCGTCGACTTGCCGGCGCCGTTCGGCCCGATGATGGCGTGACGCTCGCCCTTGGCGACGCTCAGATTGAGGTCGCGGATGATCTGGACATTGCCGAAGCTCTTCTCGACGGCGTTGACTTGAATGGCAGCGGTCATGCCAGATACCCCCGATCACGGGCCACCGTCGCGGCGCGATCCCAGGCTTCCGCGACGCGCCGCCAAGTGATGCGCGCAACCAGGAAGCCGCCGACCACCAGAACCGCGGCAGCCGCCCAGGTCGTTGGCGCCGTGGCAACAAACGGGATGCCGAGCAGATTGATCACGTCGCCGCCCGAGAAGCGCGCGACGGTCTCGATGGTCAGGATGATGCCGAGCGCAAACGCCAGCGTCGGGATCGCCGCGACCAGGTAGGACGGGATCACCGTGCCGAGCGTTCCGGCGCGGATCAGCGGACGGTGCTTCATCAGAATGCCCGCGATGCCGCCCGGCGCGAACATCACGATGCCGATGAAGATGACGCCGAAATAGAGCTGCCAGACCGAGGTGACGCTGGTCAGCCCGAGTTGCAGATAGGTCACCAGGATGGCGCCGAGGATCGGGCCGAAGAAATAGGCGGTGCCGCCGATGAAGGCGGAGAACAGCACGAGGCCCGATTGCGTCGCGCCGAGATAGGCGGAGTTGGCGATCTCGAAATTGATCGCGGTCAGGCCGCCGGCGATGCCGGCGAAGAAGCCGGCGAACATGTAGGCGAGATAGCGCACCACATGCGGATCGTAACCGATGAACTCAACGCGCTCCGGATTGTCGCGCACCGCGTTGCAGATGCGGCCCAAGGGCGTGCGGGTCAGCGCGTACATCGCGATCGCCGAAATCAGCACCCAGAACGCGATCAGGTAGTAGACCTGGATCTGCGGCCCGAAGGTCCAGCCGAACATCGGCATCAACGAAGTGCGGTCGGTGGTGATGCCGGATTCGCCGCCGAACACGCTGCGCAGGATCAGCGACGACGAGGCCACCAGCTCGCCGATGCCGAGCGAGATCATCGCAAACACGGTGCCGGCGCGCTTGGTCATGACCCAGCCGACCAGGAGCGCGAATGCCATGCCGCCGATGCCGCCGATCAGCGGGATCACCGGCAGCGGGATCGGCCAGTTGTGGTTCGCCACCGCGTTCATGACGTGCACGGCGAGGAAGCCGCCGAGGCCGTATTGCACGGCGTGACCGAACGACAGCAGGCCGGTCTGGCCGAGCAGGATATTGTAGGACAGCGCGAAGATGATCGCGATGCCGATCAGGCAGAACGAGGTCAGCGAGCCGCCGGAGGAGAAGATCAGCGGCAGCACGACGAGCGCTACGGCTGCGAGCACCCAGACGCCATAGAAGCCGAGGGCGCCGCCGGACTCCTGCTTGGCCGCGGCGAGGGTGGGCGTGGGAGCGTTCGTCATGATTCGCGCGTCCCGAGCAGGCCCATCGGGCGGAAAATCAGCACCAGCACCAGCAGCAAGTAAGGCAGGATCGGCGCGATCTGCGCGATCGTGACGTTCCAGATGTCGGTGAGCGGCGAGGGGCCGAGGCTCGGATCGAGCGGGCCGAACACGCTGGCGAGCGAGCCGTTCAGCGCCACCGCAAAGGTCTGGATCAGCCCGATCAGCAGCGAGGCGATGAAGGCGCCGGGCAGCGAGCCGAGGCCGCCGAACACGATGACGACGAACAGAATCGGCCCGAGCAGCGCCGCCATGTCGGACTGCGTCACCAGCGAGGGACCGGCGATGACGCCGGCAAGACCGGCGAGCGCGCTGCCGACACCGAACACCAGCATGAAGACGCGGCCGACATTGTGGCCGAGATGGCCGACCATGCTCGGATGGGTCAGCGCGGCCTGCACGATGAGGCCGACCCGGGTCCGCTTCAGCGTCACCAGCAGCGCGATGAAGATCACGACCGAGACCACCAGCATGAAGATCTTGTAGGCGGGGTAGTTGGTCGAGAACACGGTGAAGGCCGGAAAGTCGAGCGCCGCCGGGACCCGATAGTCCACCGGGCTCTTGCCCCAGATCATCGAGACGATCTCTTCGATCGCGAAAGCCAAACCGAAGGTCAAAAGCAGCTCGGCGACATGGCCGTGCTTGTGGGTGTTGCGCAGGCCGTAGCGCTCGACGCCCATGCCGACCACGCCGACCAATAGCGGCGCGATCACCAGCGCCGGCCAGAAGCCGATCCAGCGCGTGAGCTGAAAGCCGAAGAACGCGCCCAGCATGTAGAAGCTCGCATGCGCGAAGTTGAGCACGCCCATCATACTGAAGATGACGGTGAGTCCGCTGGACAGCAGAAACAACAGCATGCCGAACAGGACGCCGTTAAGCGTCGAGATGACGATGAGCTCAGCCACGGCGCACTCGCATGAGACTGGAACGGTTCACGTGATCAAAGACCTGTCGGTGAAATGAACTCCGGCGCCACCATGCGGCCGGATGACGAACGCCTCCGCAACCCGGCGGTCGCGGAGGCGCATTCCAAGGCGGTCGATCAGGGCCGCTTCATGTTGCAGGTGGTCGGAAGCATCGTCTGGGCGGTATCGATCTTGGAGACGATGTGCCAGCCCCAACCGGTGTTTTCCTCGTCGAACGGCTCCTTGGTCTTGTCGGCCAGCGAGCCGAACGAGGAGATGTAGATCGGCTGGAAGAACTGGTGGTCGTCCTTGCGCATGAAGCCCTCGCCGCCGTCGAACACGTCGAACTTCATGCCTTCGAGCGCGGCCGCGACCTTCACCGGGTCGATCGAGTTGGCCTTTTCCGCTGCTGCCTTGAACATCCGCATCTCATTGACCGCGCGCGGATACCACACGGAAATGCCGGTCTTGGCGCGGAAGTCCTTCTCGAAATCCATCGCCGCCTTGTTGCCGGAGTTCGGCACGCCTTCGCTGATCTGGAACACCTGGCCCTCGAGGCCAGTCTGCTTGATCGCGGTCGGTCCGCCGGCGCCGCCGGCATAATAGGTGTACCAGTTGACCTTGAGGCCGGCATCGGCAGCTGCCTTCAGCAGCAGCGCGAAGTCCTGACCCCAGTTGCCGGTCACGACGGTGTCGGCACCCGACGCCTTGATCTTGGCGATATAGGGCGAGAAGTCGGTGACCTTCAGCATCGGGTGCAGCTCGTCGCCGACGACCTGGATATCCGGCCGCTTTTCGCCCAGCATCTTGCGCGCGGCAGTGCGCACCGACTGGCCGAACGAGTAATCCATGTTGATCAGGTAGACCTTCTTGATGGTCGGCTGGCCCTTCATGTAGTTGGTCAGCGCTTCCATCTTGATGTCCGAGTTCGCATCCCAGCGGAAATGCCAGTAGCTGCACTTCTCGTTGGTCATGCTCGGATCGACCGCGGCGTAGTTGAAGTAGAGCACTTCCTTGCCGGGGTTGCGCGAATTGTGCTTGGTGACGAAATCTTCCAGCGCAGCGCCGACCGACGAGCCGTTGCCCTGGGTGATGTAGTGGACGCCGGCGTCGACCGCCTTCTGCGCCTGCACCAGGCTTTCCTGCGGGTTGGTCTTGTTGTCGAGCGGAACGATCTCGACCTTGTGGCCGAGGATGCCGCCCTTGGCGTTCAACTCGTCGGCGAGGTACTGGAACGTCTTCAGACCGCCTTCGCCAACGCTGGCGCCGCCGCCGGAGAGCGGATCGATATAGCCGATCTTGATGGATTCCTGCGCGGACGCCGCGCCTCCCAACACCGTCAGTGCTGCCGTGGCAGCAACGATCAGCCTACGCATCCTGCTTTCTCCCTTTGCTCATGTTTCTTGATCTTCAGCGATCGAAGCCGTCTCATAACCTCAATTGCCGAGCCTTCGCAACTTTCGCTTTGAATACTGCGTCAAGTTTTAGCAGGCGGTATTATGATGTTATAGGCTATAAACCCTTCGAGATGCCGCGAGATCCGGCAAGGATTTGAACCGCAAGTAAACTTTTGAATGAGGCGTTCCCGGTTCGCGATCGGGAGCCGACGTCGTTCGGGGCCCCTAAGGCGAGCCCGCGTCCGGAAGCATTATAGCGGCAGGATCCGAATTGGCGATTCAAGCCGGATGCCGGCGCGGCTTGAGGCCCGACAGGAATAGTCGCGCGAAATGATCTGCGACCTGCGCCGGAGGCCAGTCACGCCTGGTCTTGAACCAGATCGGATACCAATGGACCATTCCGGTTAGAATACGCTCGGCGAAGTATGTATCGATGCGGCGGATGCGACCCTCGTCGATCCAGCTCTGATAGCTGCTCTGGCTTTGCCGGATCGAGGCCAGGACCTGTCCGACATAGGCTTTCCGATCAGCGTCGCTGAGATAGTTGATGTTGTGGTAGGTCGCCTTCGGGCCGCAGGGCGTGTCGTGCAGCATCAGCAGCAGGCGGATCCTCTGCACGGTGTGCTCGAACGCTCCAAGGCTGTGCTCTTGCAGGTGCTCGCGAATGGCGATCTCGCCGGCGAGCCCGCGCCGCAGGCAGGCCAGCAGCAGGTTTTCCTTTTCACTGAAGTGATAGTAGATCCCGGCGCGGGTGATGCCCGCATCCGCGGCGATGCTCTCGAGCGACGTGCCCGACGCGCCCCTGCGGTTGAAGCTGTCGGAGGCGATCGACAGCATCCTGTCGAACTTGGCGGCCCGCTTGTTCAAGCTCGCGCGAGCCTCTAGGAACGGCGCAAGGCTGAGCGGTTCGGGCATCTCGGGAACCGCGATCTCGCGCCGGTACACGCCGTGCGTGATGATGTCGTCGATGGCATCGATCGCCTGCTGGCGCGTGTAGTAGTCGCGTTCGGACAGCCAGAACGGCACCCAGTCCAGCATGGAGATCAGCGCCACCGCCGTGAGCAGCGGCTCGTCGCAGGCGATTGAGCCGTCCGCCACGCCCCGCTGCAGGATATCCGCCAGCCGCGCGGCGTTCTGCCAGCGCTTGGCATGGACTTCGCTGCCGTAGGGCGCGGCGAGCGCGTCGATATCGGTGAACAGGATCATGCGCTGGCCTTCGGGCCGCAGCCTGCCGCGCACGAAGCGCCTGACGATCTCGAGCCCGTCGATGCCGGGCTCGGCGGCGGCCTCCATCTCGCGCCTGTAGATGGCGAGGCCGCGCAGATAGCAATGAAAGATCAGGTCTTCCTTGTCGCGAAAGTGATGATAGAGCGCGCCCGGCACAGCCTGTACCGTCGCCGCAACTTGTTCCATCGTGACATTGGCATAGGAGTGGCGGGCAAACAGCCGGGATGCAGCGACCAGAATCGCTTCAGCTCGATCTGTCAGCGCGGCGACTTGCAAGCTCCGATGCCCCTTCCGATTGCGGGATGCCGATCCGGACGGGAGATAATCCTCTCGGCACGCAACTTTCAATCGCCGATTTGGTCCGACGAAAGTCCCGTTGCGTGAGCGCGATGGCGGCATCGTCTGCCGCGTCGCAGCCTACTCCTGCGCAAGTGCCTTGTCGAAGAAGGCGGGCAATTCGTTGCGCAACTGCGCGAGCAGCGCCTCGCGATCGAAGCCGGGCGGATCGGCCGCGGCGTCGCCATCCAGGGTTTCGATCGGCGTGCCGGGGCGATCCATGAATGCGAAGTGCCATGCGTTGGGGATCATGTGAAACTCGGCGTGCGGCACATTCTGTGCGATCCACTCGGCATGGAAGCGCGGCACCAGCCAGCGGTCGCGTTCGGCTGCGTAGACCGCGGTCGGTAGCTTGATGGCGGCGAGCGATGCGGCGGTGAAGAACACGCCGGCCGGTGCCATCGCGATTACTGCGCGCACCCGCGGATCGGTTGCGTGCGGCAGCAATGTCGTGGCCGGCGGTGACTTGGAGCTGCCCCCCATGCTGCAGAACAGTGGATCGTCCTTGCGATCGGTCTCGCAATGCGCGCCGATGCGGGACAGGTCGACCTGGCCGCCGGCCAGTGCGATCACGGTGTAGCCGCCGGCGGAGTGTCCGACTACCCCGATCCGCGGACCTTGCGCATCGGTCGCGATCTTGTCCTTCCACTCGGGGTCGGCCAGCAGCGCATCGATCACCCGTGATACCTGGCGCGGCCGTTCGGTGAAGAACGTCCCCGGCGGCTGCTGCCAGATCGAATGATCCTGCCAATTGTCGCCGGGATGCCGCAGGGCCGCGACCAAGTAGCCGTGCCGGGCCAGTGCCTCCGCCAGGCTGGAGTGCCCGATTTCGGAGCCGCCTGTTCCGTGGCTGATGATGATCAGGCCCTTGAATTTTGGATCCGGCGGCGCCCCGATCGCCGCCCGGACTGTGAACGAGCCCATCGGGATGGCGCGGGCCGGTGTTTGGGTGGGGTAATAAAGTGCGACAGGAATTGCCGCCGGATTGGAGGGGGAGACCGGGATCGTGATCTGGCGCCAGCCCGCCTCGGTGGCCTCGGCCGCGGAGGGCGGCACCAGCACCGGGAGGGCCAGCAGGCCAAGACAGGACAGGCCAAGACAGGACCAGAGCCGCCGCAGGCGAGCCGCCGGAACCAACGAAAATTTCATGAGTGCGTCCTCGAATGATCGACCGTTGGGCTGCTATAGGAGGAGGCGGTCTCGGGTCCACGTCCACTTCGTGAACGGCAGTTCTTATACGCCAATGACCATCACCGAATTTTTCCGCCAGGATTCAATGGCCCTGCCGCGGCGCCACGCCGCGCTGCTGCTGCCGGTGGTGACCGGCATCGCGCTCGCGATCGTGGGCGCGTTCGGCACCTATGTCGGTATGAGCTTGCTGACGCGGCTGCTGCACTTCGTTACGGGGGCGCTGCTGATCACCGCGCTGGTCATCGCCGTCACGGCGTTGGTGCGACGCTATCTGTTCTCCGGTGCCGAGCCGCTCTGGGCCGCCATCGGCGTCGCGGTGGCGGTTGCGCCGATCGGCGGCTGGATCGTCCACCAGTTGTTATGGCTGCTGGCGCCCCGAGTGCTTCCCTTTGTGACCTATCGCGACCTCGCCCTGCAGGTGCTGTCCATCAACCTGTTCCTCGGCCCGTTGATCTGGGCGATCCGGCGGATGCCTGCCGAAGCCACTGATCTTGCCATCGACCCGGCACAGCCGGCGTCTCCGCCGGACATATGCTGCTCGTTTCGGTCGAAATTGCCGTTTGCGGTCCGCAACGCGGCCGTCCTGTCCCTGAGTGCGGAGGACCATTATGTCCGCGTGCGCACTGATCGCGGCGAGGCCCTGATCCTGATCAATCTGGCCGATGCCGTCGCAGCCCTGGGGCCGGAGACCGGGGTGCGGATCCATCGGTCGCACTGGGTCGCCCACGCCGCGATCCGGGGGCTGGCGCGTCAGTCCGGCCGGCTTGGCGTCCGGCTCGACCACGATCTCGTCCTGCCGGTGAGCCGCGCCGGGCAGAAATTGCTGCGTAATCAGGTGGATAGAGTACCTAGCGACGCCTGATCCGGGAAAGCCGCGTCATCGTGGCCAAGGCGCTTGGCCGGATCGCCGGAACATCGTAAGACAAGTATCTGGTATACCACGGACCGCCGGCAAGAAGTCCGGGAGTGGTCTTTGAAAGAGGAAACATGGCACGCAACATTCTGATCCTTGGCGCTTCCTACGGCTCCCTGCTGGGGACCAAGCTTCTGATGGCGGGGCACAACGTGTCCCTGGTGTGCCGCAAGAACACCGCCGACCTGATCAACCGCGAAGGCACCGAGGTGCGGATCAAGCTGCGCGACGAGAAGGAGCACCGCTCGATCTTCTCGCGCGACCTGCCGGGCAAACTCGACGCCGTGACGCCCGCCGATGTCGACGTGTCGCGCTACGACATGGTCGGGCTGGCGATGCAGGAGCCGCAATACACCAACCACACGGTTCGCGTGCTGATGATCAAGATCGCGGCGGCCAAGCTGCCGTGCCTGTCGATCATGAACATGCCGCCGCTGCCCTATCTGAAGCGGATTCCCGCGCTCGCCGGCATGGACCTCGAGGAGGCCTACACCAACGCGCAGGTGTGGGAACGCTTCGAGCCGGGCCTCGTCACGCTGTGCTCGCCGGATCCGCAGGCGTTCCGTCCGCCGGAGGAGAAGGCCAACGTGCTGCATGTCGGCCTGCCGACCAACTTCAAGGCCTCCGCCTTCGCCGACGACAAGCACAACAAGGTGCTGCGCGAGCTGGAGGCCGACATCGACGCGGTGACGCTCGACGGCCAGGACGTGCCGGTGAAGCTGAAGGTGTTCGACTCGTTGTTCGTGCCGCTCGCCAAGTGGTCGATGCTGCTGACCGGTAACTACCGCTGCATCACGCCGACCGAGCCGCAATCGATCCGCGACGCCGTGCACAGCGACCTCAACCGCTCGCAGGCGATCTACGACCATGTCGACGGCATCGCGCGCAAGCTCGGCGCCGATCCGGCGGACCAGGTGCCGTTCGCGAAATACGCCAAGGCGGCGGAAAGCCTGCTCAAGCCGTCATCGGCGGCCCGCGCAGTCGCCGCCGGCGCGCCGTTCATCGAGCGCGTCGACCTGCTGGTGAAGCTGATCTCGCATCAGCTCGGCACGCCAAGCGCCGAGATCGACCGCACCGTCGAGACCGTCGACCAGAAGCTGAACGAGAAGATCGTGCAGGGCGGCTCCGGCGCGGAGTGACGCACGTCGATGGCGGGGGCGGCAAGCGCCCTCGCCATGCATCGGCGATCGGCAAAGCATCTAATCCCGGCTCGCGAACGCATGGCTGGGCCCATCCAATTGGGCTAGGCTCGCGTAGTTGCGGTTGGGAGCCACGACATGCCGAACAAATTGCTTCCTCTCCTTGCAATCTACGGCGACCTCGACCGCGCGCGCGACATCCTGCGTGCGTGGCAGCCGCTCGACCATCTCTCGCCCGCCGACGCCGAGCTTGTCGTGAAAGCGATTGCCGAAGGCATCGCGCGCGGACGCCGGCACGGGCTCGAAATGGGGCAGTGCCACCTCGCGGCGTGAGTTGCGGTCACCGAGCACTTCCTTGGCGCTCGCATGCAGCGACCTGCACTCGTGGTGAGCACACTCGTCATCCTTGTGAGGTGAGCACATCAGTGAGGCTCCCTCTCCCGCAAGGGGGAGGGAGCCCGTCCGCCGGTGGCTGCCTCGCGCGGAAGGTGGAAGGTTTGCGCCGTCAGCCCTGATGCGTCACGGCCAAGATCGTCACTGACCGCGTCTGGTGGCTAGGGGTCTGGAAATCGATCGTTTGGCCGACCGACAACCCGATCAATGCGGCGCCGACCGGCGTCAGCACCGAGATGCGGCGGAGCGCGATGTCGGCTTCGTGCGGATACACCAGCACGACTTCCCTGACGTCGCCGGTCTCGTCGTCGCGATATCGCACGCGCGAGCCCATGCGGACCACGTCGTGCAGGTCGGCATCGTCGGCGACGAGCCGGGCGCGGTCGGTCTCGCGCGCGAGGAACTGGGCCACGCGCGGGAACACTGCCATGCTGGAATCGGCCAGCGCGCTGAGGCGGTGCGCCTCGCTCGCGGCGATGACGATCGGCGGCAATGCCGCGGCGGTAAAGCTGTTTGGAATGCTCTGGGGCATGTCGGTTTGACCTTGCGGTTGATCGAAGGCGCAACAGCGCCGGCGCGCGAATGCGGCGCGCGGCACGACGGACTGAAATGATGTTGAAGACGTCTAGGGAATCCGGACGGCGCGCGATCGCCGGCCGGCTAATTGCCTGCGTGCAGACGTCCGGCGCGCAATCCAAGGCGCGCAATGCGGGTGTCGATGCTCAGCGTGTCGATCATGGCAGCATCAACATAGCCGCTCGTGCCGTCGCATCCATTGCGGCGAAAGCGCGCACGCGCGCGCTGCCGCTGAACGGGCGTCAGGGCTGGCCGATGCCGGTGAGGCCGAGCACGGCGCCTGCGGCGAGCGCAAGCAGCGGATGGATGCGCGTCGTCGTGGTGGCGATCGCGACGCCGGCCGCGATCAGGATCGTGCCCCAGCTCGAGGTCGAGGCGTGAGTGATGACGATGGCACTGGCGGTGACGAGGCCGGCGGTGACCGGCACCAGCCCGGCCTGCACCGTGCGCCGCCAGGGCCGGTCCTTGAAGCGCTCCCAGAGCCGCAGCGCGAAGCCGGTGACCAGCGACGATGGTCCGAACTTGGCGAGCGAGGTCACCAGCACGCCGGAGAAGCCAGCAACATGCCAGCCGACCAGCGGCACCACCATCATGTTCGGCCCTGGCGCGGCCTGCGCCAGCGCGAACAGCGCGCTGAATTCCTGCGCGGTCATCCAGTGATGGATGTCGACCACCTGGCGCTGCATCTCGGGCAGGATGGTGTTGCCGCCGCCGAAGGCCAGCAGCGAGAGCTCGGCGAATATCAGCGCGAGCGTGACGAGGGTTGCGGTCATGACGCCTGCCTCGCGCGCAGGACAATGCTGAGCGGTGCGAGCGTCAATAACGTCGGCAGCAGCGGCAGCCGGAATATCGCGATCGCCAGCACGCCGAGCGCGACGATGAACAGGCCGGTGACATCGCGCCGCAACGGCCAGGCGATCTTGATCGCGGTGGAGATCAGTAGCCCGGCCGCAGCGGCGGCGAGGCCGCCGAACAGATGACGCACCACCGGATCGTCGGCGAAGCGGCCATAGATCACACCGAGGCAGATCACGACCGCGGTCGGCACCGCGATCAGGCCGAGGATCGAAGCCAGCGCGCCGGGAATGCCGCGAAACTTCAGCCCGACCGCGACCGACATGTTGATGATGTTGCCGCCGGGCAGGAACTGGCACAGCCCGAGCAGGTCGGTGAACTCCGCGCCGGTGAGCCAGCCGCGCTTTTCCACCATCATGTGGCGCGCCAAGGGCAGCACGCCGCCGAAGCCAGTCAGTCCGAGGATGAAGAAGCCCGTGAACAACTCGCCGATGTCGGGCGCCTCGTGCTTGGTGGTGAGGGTGGCGGGGGCTGCATCCATCGGCGCGTCGGCTCCGTTTCTTGTCGTGTTCGACCCGAACCTAGTTTGCGATGCTCCAAATATCAAATATATGGATCATTGAATTATCATATCCATTGCATATGGATCGCTCCGATGATCGAGCTGCGCCATCTCCGCTATGCCGTCGCGGTCGCCGAGGAAGGCCATATCACCCGCGCTGCCGCCCGCCTCGGCATCCAGCAACCGCCGCTGAGCCAGCAGATCCGCGCGCTGGAGGCCGCGATCGGCGCGCCGCTGTTTCGCCGGCAGCCGCGCGGGGTTGAACTGACGGCCGCCGGCCGCGCCTTCGTGGAGAAGGCGCGCGCGATCCTCCGCGACACCGAGCTCGCCGTGGAAGCCGCGCGCCGCGCCAGCCGCGGCCAGGAAGGCCAGCTTGCGATCGGCTTCACCTCGTCGGCCGCCTTCCATCCCTTCGTCACCGGTGTGATGCGCGAAATGCGCGAGCGCGCGCCGGCGATCAAATTGTCGCTGGAAGAGGCCTCGACCGGCGAATTGATCGAAGCCGTCGAGGCGGACCGGCTCGATGCGGCGTTCGTGCGTTCGCCGAGCGAGCGGCTGGAGAATCTCACGATCACGCATCTACTCGACGAGGAGATGCTGGTCGCGTTGCCCGATCATCATCCGCGTGCCCGCAAGGACACGCGGCGGCGGATTTCGCTGGCTTCGCTCGCCGACGAGCCGCTGATCCTCTACCGCCGCCCGACCGGGCCGGGCCTCTATGACAGCATCATCGCCGCCTGCCGCGCGGCGGGCTTCAGCCCGAAGGTCGCGCAGGAGGCGACGCGGATGGTGTCGACGCTCAGCCTCGTCGCCGCCGGGCTCGGCATTTCGATCGTGCCGGAATCGATGGCGCGGCTGGAGACCGCAGGCGTCTCCTATCTCCGCCTCGACCGCGCCACAGGCCTAGTCGCACCGTTGGCGTTGGCGCGCAAGAAGGGCCCCGCCGGCGGCACGCTCGGCCGCCTGCTCGCCATCGTGACGCGGCGGGTCAAGGACCGCGCGGGAGCGTAAAGTCTGGTGCGGTTTGCCGGCGCTGGCGGCGAGGGCTCACGGCCTCACGAAGTAGCATGCCAACGGCGCCAGCATCGCAAGAGGCACGGGGGCGATCAATGCCGCCGCGATGCCGCCGGTGCGATGGAGCGCGAGGACATGGTCTCGCGGCGCGGCCGCATCCGCCGGATCTCGCGTCATCAGCACGACGAAAATCGCGGTGATGGCGCCCCAGATCGCGCCGGCGCCGAAGCGGCCGGCCAGCACCTGAAGGCGACGGGACCACGGCTGGCCATTGAGGGCCCACTGCTCCAGGGACGGCGGGTCGTTGGTCATGTGATAGATTTGCGCGACGGTCGCGGAGACGGCGGTGGCGACAACCGATGCGCCGAGAAACGTCAACGTCGTCCTGCGCCGTCCGGATGCGACGCCGAGCAAGCAGGCCGGAATCGGTGAAGTCAGCACGCTGATCACGATCGTCGAGACCAGGAACGATCCCCATGGCAGGTCGAGAATGCGCGACACGGTCAGTGTGTGGTGTATGCGCTCGATCACCGCGGCTCTCTGCAGTCGGAACTCGGCCTCGAAGCCGATCGCAAGCGGCCCTCGAATAGAGGCGTGCAAGGCCGTTCCGAGCCACAACGCGTACGACAGCAGCGTGCCCAGAAACCAGACCGTGATACTCAGCCTCGGCAGCACGCGCTTGAGCACGATTCCCTGCACCAGCAGTGGGGCCAACGTGGCAGGCACGGCGGCGGCCAGAAGGCCATTCAGGATCAGCGTCCGGTGCTCGGCGCTTCGCGAGACCTCCTTGCCCATGGCCGTTGCCGACAACACGGTGAAGACGGGGATCAACGCGGAGACGATCACCCAGGCGAACCAGGTTGGCCAGGTCATGGGCTGCACGCGCGAAGGGGCGGGTTCTGTTGTCGGGTTCATGTCGCCATTCGGAATCGAAGAGATTGAGCGAGCAGAACGTCGGCGACAGTGCGAAATGTCGCAACGGTCAATCCCTGCAAGCTTAGGCACTCGGTTGATGACGCTGTGCCGATTTGTGCGCATTTGTGCGCACCCGTGCGGATGGCGCGGAATGTGGGGAGTTTGGCGAACGCTGGCGTCGGCGCGCGTCTAGATAGCCTGCATCGAACCTGGTTGCTCGCATGTCGAGCGCAACAGCTCAGCGCCCGAAACCATCAGGGTTCAATCAACACAGAGGCCGTTCCCATGACACGTTTTCCTGTCCATACGTTCGATACCGCCCCCGAAGCCTCGAAGCCGACCTTGCGCGAGGTCGAGGCGCGGTTCGGCATGATCCCCAACCTTGCGGCCGCGATGGCGACGTCACCGGTGCTGATCCAGAGCTTTCTCCACATCTTCGACAAGGTTCACGGCGGCAGCTTCTCCGAGCCGCAGATCCAGACCGTGCTGCTCACCGACGCGGTGACCAATGGCTGCAGCTGGGCGGTCGCGCTGCATTCCGCGCTCGCTCTGCAGGCCGGCCTTGATCAGGCCGACGTCGAGGCGATGCGGGCCGGGCGCTCGCCCGCCAACAAGCAGCTCGGCGCGCTCTCGACCCTGGCGCGGACGCTGATCGAGAAGCGCGGGCGGCTCGATGAGCAGGACAAGGAGAAGTTCCTGGCGGCCGGGTTCAGCAAGCAATTGCTGCTCGAGGTGATCACCATCGTGGCAGCGTCGACCATCACCAATTACACCGGCAGCGTGACCAATCCGCCGCTGGAGGCGGGCCTGCAGGCGCATGCCTGGAATGGCTAAGGTCTATTCCTGCGCGCCGGCCGCAAGGCCGACGCCCTCTAGCCCGCAAACCTCGCGCGGTAGTCCTGCGGAGTGGTCGTCAGCAATCGCAGGAAGCTGCGGCGCATGGTCTCCTCGGAGCCGAAGCCGCAGCGTTGGGCGATGCGCTTGATCGGTAGCCGCGTCTCCGACAGCAGATGCCTTGCGCCCTCGACCCGCAGCCGCTCGATCGCGCGTGCCGGCGTCAACCCGGTCGCTTCGGCGTAGTGCCGGCTGAAGCTGCGCTCGCTCATTCCGGCCTGTTTCGCCAGCGTGGGCAGCGATAGGTCGTCGGCCAGATGGTTGCCGATCCAGTCATGCAGCGCGCTGAACCTGTCGTCGGCGGTTTGCAGGGACAGGACCTCGCTGAATTGTGCCTGCCCGCCCGGACGCTTGAGAAAGACCACGAGATAGCGGGCGACGGCAAGCGCTGTCGCGCGGCCGAGATCGTCCTCCACCAGTGCCAATGCGAGATCGATGCCCGACGTGACGCCCGCCGATGTCCAGAACGTGCCGTCGCGCACGAAGATCGGATCGGACTCGACGCGGACCTCGGGAAAGCGCGCGGCGAGCTCTTCCCAGAATCCCCAATGCGTCACGGCGCGACGGCCGTCGAGCGCGCCTGACGCGGCGAGCAGGAACGCGCCGGTGCACACCGATGCGGTGCGGCGGGCGTCTCCGCTGCGCTTGCGCACCCAATCCACCAGGATGCGATCGGATGCAGCGGCGTTGACGCCGTCGCCGCCTGGAATCACCAGCGTGTCGACCGCGGTACCGATGGCGGGCAGCGGATGCACCGCCAGGCCAACGCCGGCAGATGCCTCGACCGTCGGGCCGTCCCTGGCAACGACGCGGACGTCATAGGGCTCGGCGTTGCCTGCCTTGGCCGTCAGCGCGTTCGCGGACGCGAACACCTGCAACGGTCCGGTGACGTCAAGCAGCTGCACTGCCGGATAGGCCAGCACTTCGATCACGCGCCGGTTGTTTGGCGGAGAATGTGGGGGCTTTGGCGTCATCGCCGAAAACTGCCGCGCTAGTTTTGCTTTGTCCATAGTGCAAGGAGAGCCCAATGATTGCTCATGATGTCCACTTGCGGATCGGATCGCTGCTGTTCGAAGGCGTCGATCAAATCGACTTGACCGGTCCTTTCGAAGTGCTGTCGCGGATTCCGAATTCGACCTACCGCATCTACGCCAGGACCATGGAGCCGGTGTGCGACCTCAAGGGGTTGCGGCTGACGCCGGATGCCACGCTGGCCGAGGCGCCACCGTTCGATGTGCTGCATGTGCCGGGCGGCTTCGGCCAGGAAGCCCTGATGGAGGACGCGGAGGTGCTCGGCTGGATCCGCCAGCAGGCGGCGGGGGCCTGCCGCATCTTCTCGGTATGCACCGGCGCGTTGCTGTGCGGCGCGGCCGGCCTGTTGAAGGGACGCACCGCGACCACCCATTGGGCGTCGCTGCATCTGCTGCCGTATTTCGGCGCCACGCCCGTGAACGAGCGCGTGGTGGTCGACGGCAGCTTTGTGTTTGCAGCCGGGGTCACGGCCGGCATCGACGGTGCGTTGCGATTGGCGGCCGAATTGCGCGGCGACGACGCGGCGCGGGCGATCCAGCTCTACATGGCCTACGCGCCGGAGCCGCCATTCGACAGCGGCACACCGGAAACCGCGCCGCCCGAGATCCTGCGGCGGACGCGAGAGGCGACGCGCACGATCACGGCGCAGCGGGAAGCAACCGCGCGCCGCGTGGCCGCTAGGCTAGGCGTCGTCGTGCAGGAGCCCGAGCGCGCAAGCTAGTTGCCCGGCGCGAAGCTGCAGTCGGCGCCGCCGCCGGCCTTGTCCTTGATCACCTTGGGATCGAGCGTGCAGGACAGTTTCGACAGCGCCTCGTAGATCGTGCCGGCGGCGCCGTCGCCGGGTACGCCGGCGAGCGCAATGGTGGCGTAGATCGCGTTGGCTGTGCTGCCTTTCACGGTGTGGGTCCGGCTGCCGAAGGTCAGCGCGCAGGAGCGCGAGGTGATGTCGACATTGCTGGCGCGGCAGACAACCTTGTCCGCGGTGACGGTGATCTTCCTGGTGACGTGGACGTTGCTGTCGCCGTTGAAGAACGCGGCGACCGCCTTCTTCTTCCTGGCCGGCAGCGGCGAATAGGGCGCCACCACGCCGGCGAGTGCTAGCGCGACCGAGCCGGACGTGGTCGCGGGCGCAGCCCACGCGGCGTGCGAAGCCAGCGACAGCGAGCATGCAAGTATCGTCAGTCGGCCCAGTCTCATTCCCATCTCCTGTCGCTGCGCTTTCCGCGGCGCGGAATCGCTAGCATATCCTGCCGCCCGGATGGGTGACGCCGTTCACATGCGCCTCCGCAACTTCGCGTGAGGGGCGGTGCGCGCATGGGGCAGGGCGGACCCGCGTGGACCGGCTTGCACGATCGCGCCATCGGCGTCACAGTCCGATCTGCGGCAGCGATGCCGCCAACAACGAAGACCAAGACAGTTTCGAGGAACGCCATGGCGGCCACGCGCATCGACTGCGACATCCATCCCGCGGTGGGAGGAACGCGCACCACGCTGCTGCCCTATCTGAGCGATCACTGGAAGGAACAGGTGGTCAGCCGCGCCATCGACGGGCTCGACCTCAATTCCTATCCCCCGTCGATGCCGCTGTCCGGACGTGCCGACTGGCGGCCGGCCGACGGCAGCAAGCCCGGCAGCGACCTTGCCATGGTGCAGCGCGGCGCGTTCGACCAGCTCGGCGCCAGCCACGCCATCTGCAACGTCGTCTATGGCGCGCAGGCGGTGTTCGATTCCTACATGGCCGCCGACTTCTGCCGCGCGATCAACGACTGGATCGCCGCCGAGTGGCTCGCCAAGGACAAGCGGCTGCGCGCCTCGATCGTGGTGCCGATCCAGGCGCCGGATCTCGCCGTCGAGGAGATCGAGCGCCGCGCAGGCGATAACCGCTTCGTCTCGGTGCTGGTGCCCTCGCAGAACGAGACGCTGCTCGGCCGGAGGCATTACTGGCCGATCTATCAGGCCGCCGAGAAATACAAGCTGCCGATCGCGATCCACGCCGGCAGTGCCTATCGCGGTGCGCCGAGCTCGATCGGCTGGCCGTCCTACCGCTACGAATATTATCTCGCCGAGGCGCAGGCGTTCCAGGCGCAGACCTTGAGCCTGATCTATGAGGGCGTGTTCGGGAAGTATCCAGGACTGACCGTGGTGCTGATGGAGTCGGGCGTCAGCTGGCTGCCGGCGTTCATGTGGCGCGCCAACAAGACCTGGCGCGGTGTGCGCGTCGAGGTGCCCTGGGTGGAGCGCGAGCCGGCGGCGATCATCCGCGAGCATTTCCGCGTCACCATGCAGCCGTTCGACGCGCCGATGGATGCAACAAGCGTTGCCGACATCATCGACCAGATCGGCTCCGACAAGATGTTCCTGTTCGCGTCCGACTATCCGCACTGGCAGTTCGACGGCGACGATCCGGTCCCGCCGCATTTGCCAGCAGGACTTGTCAAGCGGATGTGCGAAGACAACCCGCTGGAAACCTTTCCGCGTCTCAAGCTGAATTCGTAGCGCATGATCCGGAAAAGTGGGAACCGGTTTTCCGAAGAGATCATGCGCCAAATAACAAGGAGGATCGCATGAGTGATGTCATCGACCGCCCGATGCTCGACCAGGAGAAGACCGCTGCGACGCGGCTGAAGATCATCGATTGCGACATCCATCCCAGCATCCACGCGCATAGCGACCTCAACGAATTCCTACCGAAGCGCTGGCAGCAGCATCTGAAGGAATACGGCAGCCATCTGCGCACGCCCTATATCGGCACCACGCCGTATCCGCGCTCCTCGCCCTTGATCGCGCGGCGCGATGCCTGGCCGCCGACCGGCGGCGTGCCGGGCTCCGACCTCGATTTCATGCGCAAGCAGCATCTCGATCCCTTCGATGTCGAGTTCGGCATCCTGCAGGTGCTCGACCTGTTCATCTTCTCGCAGCAGAATCTGGAGTTCGGCGCCGCGATCCAGCGCGCGATCAACGACTGGCAGCTCGCGTTCTGGGCGCATCGCGATCCCAGGCTGAAGGCCTCGATCCTGGTCGGGCAGGACGGCTCAGACCTCGGCCTTGCCGAGATCGAGCGCTGCGCCAAATCAGGCGAATACATCCAGATCAACGTCTCACCGCGCGCTAACGAGCCGCTCGGCCGTCGCCGCTACTGGCCGATCTATGAGCGCGCGCAAGAGCTCGATCTGCCGCTCGGGATCCATGTCGGTGGCTATGGCGGGCACGCGCCGACCGGCGGCGGCTGGCCGTCCTATTATTGCGAGGAGCATCAGTCGAACGCGCACACCGTGGCCTCGAACCTCACGAGCCTCGTGCTGGAAGGCGTGCCCGAGCGCTTCCCGAAATTGAAGATCGTGTTCATCGAGGGCGGCTTCGGCTGGATCCCGGCGACGATGTGGCGGATGGACCAGCACTTCGAGCGCTTCCGCAGCGAGGTACCGCATCTGAAGCGCAGGCCGAGCGAGTATGTGAAGCAGAATTTCTGGTTCACCACCCAGCCGATCGACGAGCCCGATGAGGCGAAGCACCTGCGTCAGCTGATCGAATGGGTCGGCATCGACCGTCTGCTGTTCTCGTCGGACTATCCGCATTGGGACTATGACGACGCGCGCTACGCCTTCAAGACGCCGCTGACCGACGCCGAGCGGCGCAAG
Organism: Bradyrhizobium sp. UFLA03-84; assembly: GCF_002289535.1. NCBI lineage: Bacteria > Pseudomonadati > Pseudomonadota > Alphaproteobacteria > Hyphomicrobiales > Nitrobacteraceae > Bradyrhizobium > Bradyrhizobium sp. UFLA03-84. The sequence goes on from NZ_NSJY01000010.1 coordinate 100,092, forward strand.
ATCTTCAACAGCAACGCCCGCGCGGTTTACAAGTTCTAGGAAGATGACGTTGCTTGCGATCCAGCCGTGGACTCCACTTCACCTCGCCCCGCGTGCGGGGAGAGGTCGGATTGCATCGTCAGATGTATTCCGGGTGAGGGGGAGCCTCCGCGCGCGCAACTCTTGCCGGATACGCGGATGCAGCCCCTCACCCCAACCCTCTCCCCGTAAGAACGGGGCGAGGGAGCACACCGCCGTTGCGGTCACGACACTAGGATTCCGATGACCCGTCACATCGTCGCGCGCACCAGCGAAATCCCGGCCGGCGGCAACAAGGTGTTCGGCCTCGAGGGCCGCGATATCGTCGTGTTCCATGTCAATGGCGAGTTCTTCGCGCTGCTCAACCGGTGTCCGCATGAGGGTGCGCCGCTGGAGAAGGCGGCCTGCGTCGCACGCTTGACTTCGCCGGAGCCCGGCATCTATCAGCGCGACCGCGTCGGCGAGATGCTGCGCTGCCCGTGGCACGGGTGGGAGTTCGACATCCGCAACGGCCAGTCCTGGTTCGACCCGAAGCGGTTCAGGATCCGCTCCTATCCGGTCGCGGTCGAAAGTGGCGCGGAACTGCAGAAGGGGCCTTACGTCGCCGAGACGTTCCCGGTGCACATCGAAGACAATTACGTGATCGTCGAGGTTTGATCGGCGCGTGCCCGCGTTATTGCAATATTTGCAATAATGAAGTTCCCACGACAATAATTATAATTGCAGCTGCAATGAGCCACCTTGAGGTCGCGGTCGGGAATGGCCCCGTCCACGACATCAGGAACGGCACCATGAAGCTCTATCACTTTGCGCTCTCCGGTCACGCACACCGCGCCCGCCTCTTCATCTCCCTGCTCGGAATTCCGCACGAGCTGGTCGAGGTCGACCTCAGGTCCGCCGCGCAGAAGACGCCGGAGTTTCTGGCGCTCAATCCGTTCGGCCAGGTGCCGGTGCTCGACGATGACGGCGTCATCATTCCCGACTCCAACGCGATCCTGGTCTATCTCGCGACCAAGCTCGGCCGCACCGACTGGCTGCCGCAGGATGCGAAGGGCGCCGCCGCCGTGCAACGCTGGCTGTCGGTCGCCGCCGGCGATCTCGCGTTCGGACCCGCCGCGGCGCGGCTCGTCACCGTGTTCGGCGCGAAGTTCAACCCGGAAGACGTGATCGCTCGCGCCCATCTCCTGTTGAAGCGGCTCGAGGCTCATCTCGCCGATCGCGACTGGCTGGTCGGCGTGCAGCCGACGATCGCCGACATCGCACTCTACAGCTATCTGTCGAGTGCGCCGGAAGGCAATGTCGATCTCTCCGCCTATGCGCGCGTCAGCGCGTTCCTGCGCCGGATCGAGGCGCTGCCGGGCTTCGTGCCCTTCGCCAAGACCCGCGTCGGTCTGGCGGCGGCTGTGTGATAGGCTGAGCGGGCGTGCCCTGCGGGGCGCGCCCCTCCAGGCCCGAGAAGGGAGCGCGAGGCGATGAGTGACAGGCGAACCAAGAGCAAGCTCGCGGCCTGGCATGTCGGCGAGAAGGCGATCCAGCAAAGGGTCGGCGTCGCCGAGAAGATGGAGGCCGTCGGCCAGCGCGCTGTGCGCGACTTCATGCCCGACCAGCATCGCGAATTCTTTGGGCAAATTCCCTTCATCGTGGTCGGCAGCGTGGACCGCAGCGGCGACGCATGGGCCTCGTTGCTGGCCGGCCGGCCCGGCTTCATCGCCTCACCGACATCGCGCAGCCTCGAGATCTCCGCACGGCCTGACCCAAGCGATCCCGTCAGCGACGGCATGCGCGAGGACGACGCCATCGCATTGCTTGGCATCGAATTGCACACACGGCGGCGCAACCGTGCCAACGGGCTGCTCCGCGCATCGTCCGGCAACGTGCTCAGCTTTGAGCTCGATCAGAGTTTTGGCAATTGCCCGCAATATATCCAGCTCCGTGACTTCGCCTTTATGCACGAGCCGGATCAGCCGTTCACCGGAGCGGTGGAGACGAGCACGACGCTCGATCAGGCCGCGCGCGACATGATCGCGGCGGCGGACACGTTCTTCGTGGCGTCCTACGCCGAGCGCGAGGACCGTCGCCAGGTCGACGTCTCGCATCGCGGCGGCAAGGCAGGCTTCGTTCGCGTCGCCGCCGACGGCACGCTGACCATTCCGGATTTCGCCGGCAACCTGTTCTTCAACACGCTCGGCAACATCCTCGTCAACGGCAAGGCTGGGTTGGCCTTCGTCGATTTCGAAACCGGCGACATGCTGCAACTGACCGGCGATGCCGAAGTGATCCTGGATTCACCCGAGATCGCGGCGTTCCAGGGCGCCGAACGGCTCTGGAGTTTTCGTGCCCGCCGCATGGTGCGCAGGCGCGGCGCGTTGCCGCTGCGTTGGGCGTTCCGGGCCGACGGCTGGTCGCCGAATGCATTGATGACCGGCGACTGGACGCAGGCCGCAGACCGTATCCGCGCAACCGAGCTTGCGACGCAGTGGCGTCCGTTCAAGGTCACCAAGATCGTCGACGAGAGCCGCTCGATCCGCTCGTTTCATCTGCAGCCGGGTGATGGCGCCGGGCGGCTGCCGCACCAGGCCGGACAGCATTTGCCGATCCGCATCGCGCTCCCCGGCGCCGACAAGCCGATCATCCGCACCTATACATTGTCGGTCGCGCCGTCGGACGGCATGTATCGCATCAGCGTGAAGCGTGATGGCGCGGTGTCGCAGCATCTGCACGACAACATCCGTGTCGGCGACATCATCGAGGCGCGCGCGCCGGCGGGCGGCTTCACGATCGATGCGCGCGAGAAGCGGCCGGCGGTGCTGCTCGCCGGCGGCGTCGGGATCACTCCGCTGCTCGCGATGCTGCGCCACGTGGTCTATGAGGGGCTGCGGACCCGCGGCATCCGGCCGACCTTCCTGTTCCAGGCCGCCCGTGCCAAGCAAGAGCGTGCGTTCGGCGACGAGTTGCAGCAATTGGTTGCGGCCGCGGGCGGTGCTGTCAGGGCCATCCGCGTTCTCAGTGACGTCGAGGGTGCCGAGCAGGGCGCCGACTATGACGCCGCGGGGCGGATCGACATGGCGCTGCTGTCGCGCGTGCTGCCGTTCAACGACTATGATTTCTATCTGTGCGGTCCGCCGCAGTTCACCCAATCGCTCTATGACGCCTTGCGCGGCTACAACATTGCCGACAGCAGGATTCACGCCGAAGCCTTCGGGCCATCGTCGCTGGTGAGAAAGCAGGATGTGACTACGCCGGCGCTCCCGCCGCGCCGGCCGCCTGCGACCGCGCCGGTCCCGGTCGCCTTCACGGCATCGATGAAGGAAGCGCGCTGGACGCCGGAGTCGGGCACGCTGCTCGAACTGGCGGAAGCGCACGGCCTCAGTCCTGTGTTCAGTTGCCGGGAAGGCAATTGCGGAACGTGCCGAACGAAATTGCAGGCGGGTGCCGTGACCTATCTGAAGCAGCCGACCGCCGAGGTGGCCGATGACGAAGTGCTGATCTGTTGTGCCGTTCCGGCAAAGCCGGAGGCGGACGGCGAAGACCTGATCCAGCTCGATCTCTGAGCTGGTGCGGCGCGCCTGCTCAGCCCATGCTGCCGGGCATGAAGCAGCGCGGCCGCGGATGGCCGTTCAGGTAATACGGCCAGACCACGGTGTGGCCGGCGCGATTCGGTCCGATGACGACGGCCTCATCGGGAACGTCGACCCACTCGCCCTCGAGGCGTACCCGGTAGTGGCCGTCCTTGGTTTCCCAGTCGGCGTCGTCGACGCGCGTTGCGTCGCTGCCGTCGCAGCAGGGTCCCTTGCCGCTGTGCAGGCTCTCGTACCAGCCGTTGAGCTCGGGATGGTCGTGATCGTGGGCCCGGGCCGGACCGATCGCCGGCATCGATAGCAGGGCGATGAGGACGGTAAGCGTCATACGCCAAGACGATGTGTTCATCTGGTTCCCAGTTCCGGAAGCCCATGTCAACCAATCCGGAAATGGTCACGGAGTTCAGTTCATCAATAGATGATGATAATCATATAAGTCACATTCATGAGAGGCATAGCGGGGTGCGACCGGAACGCCGGCGTCGACGAGCTCAGGCCAGCAGGCCCATCACCTGATCGATCACGGCCTTCACCTGCTTCGAATCCGGTGTCTGGTGCGCGAGCGCCATCAGCCCGGCATGCACCACCATCACCGTGTGCGCGGTGACGTCGGGATCGAAGCCCTTCCTGAACTGGTCGCGGTCGGCACGCAGCCGGCTGCGCAACAGCTCCTCGAGCCGCCGGTTGTAGCGCTCGATGCTCTTGCGGAGCGCGGCCTGATCGAGCGAGCCGTCGGTCGCCGAATTGATCGACAGGCAGCCGCGCTGTCCCTTCTCGCCCGAGCAGTACGGGATGAAGCCTGTGAGCCACTGCCTGATCGCCTCGCGGGCCGGCCCCGGCTGCGCCAGCACGCGCTCGGCCCAACCGAGGATGCCGTCGTGATAGCGGTCCAGCACGCGCAGGAACAGCGCGTGCTTGTCGCCGAACGCCGCGTAAAGGCTCGGCTTCGCGATCCCGCTCGCGGCGGTGATCTCGTCGAGCGAGGTCGCCTGAAAGCCCTTCTGCCAGAACACCTGGCGGGCGATTTCCAGGACGTCGTCCGGATCGAAACTGCGTGGCCTTGCCATGGTGCTGTTTTATGTACTCCCGCGTTCAATGTGAAGCCTTCACCTTGCTGTGAAGGCAGTTCCAGTCATTGACGTCACGCTTATTCTGTACTTATAAGTATAGAATAAAATCGGGAGATGATGCCATGAAGGCGGTTCAGGTGGTTGCGTTCGGACGTCCGGCAGAAGCGGTGAAGCTCAACGAGGTGCCTGATGTCGGCAGCCCCGGGCCGAACGAGGTGGTGGTCGCGGTCGAGGCCGCGCCGATCAACAACTCGGACTTCATGATCATGGCCGGACGCTACGGCTATCTGCCGACGCCGCCGGCGACGCTCGGGATCGAGGGCGTCGGACGGGTCATCGCCGCGGGGGCGCAGGTCAAGAACCTCAGGGAAGGTGACCGCACGCTGATCCCGTTCACGATTCCGACCTGGACCGAACGGCTCAAGTTCACGCCGTCCTGGCAGCGTCCGTTGCCCGAAACTGCCGATATCCGGCAGCTATCCATGATCGCGGTCAATCCGGCGACCGCCTATCTGTTGCTGACCGATTTCGTCAAGATCCCGCGCGGCGGCTGGGTGATCCAGAACGGCGCCAATTCGGCGACGGCGCGCGCGGTGATCGGCATCGCCAGGTCGCTTGGGCTGAAGACAGTCAACATTGTCCGCCGCGAGGAGGTCGTGGATGAGGTCAAGGCGGTCGGCGGCGATATCGTGCTGGTCGACGGGCCGGACCTTGCCAAACGCGTCGCCAGGGAGACCGGCAAGGCGCCGATCCACTTGGCGCTCGACGTCGTCGGCGGCGCGTCGGCCTTGAACCTGATGAACTGTCTGGCGCCGAAGGGCGTGCTGGTCATCTACAGCGCGATGAGCGGACAGCCGTTCTCCGGCTCGGCTCTCAGCGTGATCTTCAACGAGGTGTCGGTGCGCGGCTTCTGGCTCGCCCATTGGAGCAAGACCGCAACCGACGAGGCGCTGGCCACGATGTACGACCACCTCGTGCCGATGGTCGCCTCAGGGGCGATCAGCGCGCCCGTGGTCGGGTCCTATCGCCTGGAGGATTTTTCGCAGGCGATCGCGCAGGCGTCGGCGTTCAAGGGCAAGGTCATCTTCACGCCGAACCAGGCTGCGTAGCCGGACAGTCGGTGGCGTGACACGGCGATGCCGTGTACGCCACCGGATCGCAGCAGGCAGCTAGACGATGGTCGTGAGCGCGAAAGCGTGCCACGAACTCCAGTCAATTCCGTCGAACGCGCGTACGTACATCAAGTCGGTGCCGGTGGCGGCGCCGCCCCGCATCCAGACATCGCCGAGGTCGGCGGCGCCGACGTCGATGACGGTGGCGGCCGGCCAGTGCGAATTCGCCGACGTCCAGAAATAGCCGCTGTTCGCGGCCGTGGTGCCATCCCAAAACTGATATTCCGTTGCAGGATTTCCGTCGGCGTCGGAATAGGACACCAGGTTGCTGATCTGGCTCCACTCGTTGACGTGCAAGGTCTGATCGTTGACCGTGGCGGCAGGCGCGTGGTTTGGCAGCGACGTCAGGCTAAAGCTGTCCCAGGCGCTCCAGCTGGTTCCGTCGAACGCGCGAACGTACATGGCCTCCGAGCCGCCTGCGGTGCCGCCTCGCACCCAAACGTCAGCCAGATCGGACGCCGACACCTCGATCGGCGTGCTTGCCGCCCAGTGTGAATTCGTTGATGTCCAGAAGTAGCCGCTGTTCGCGTCCGTGCCGCCGTCCCAGAACTGATACTTGGTGATCGGATCGCCATCGACGTCGGATGCCGACGTCCAGTTGACGAGCTGCGCCCATTGCGCGGCGTTCAGCGTATGATCGTTGATCGCAACCGTTGGCGCCGTGTTCGTGGAGGTCAGGGTAAAGCTGTCCCAACTGCTCCAGGCGGTGCCGTCGAAGGCCCGCACATACATGGTCTCGGCGCCGGTCGCCGAGCCACCTTGAATCCAGAGGCTGTCCAGGTCGGACGCCGAGACGTCGATGGGGGTGCTGGCCGCCCAATGCGCATTGGTGGGCGTCCAGAAGTAGGCACTGGTCGCGGCCGTGCCGCCGTCCCAGAACTGATACTTGGTGATCGTATCGCCCTCGGCATCGCTGGTGCCGAGCCAGCCTTCCGGCTTGACCCATGTATTGACGTGAACCGACTGGTCGTTGATGGTCGCGACCGGCGGCGTGTTGACGGTCGACGTCACCGCGAAACTGTCCCAATTGCCCCACGAGGTGCCGTCGAACGCTCTGACCCACATCGTCTCGGAACCGGTCGCCGAGCCGCCCTGGATCCAGACATTGGCGAGATCGGCGGCCGAAACGTCGATCGTCGTGTTCGCATCCCAGTGCGAATTGGTCGGCGTCCAGAAGTACGCGCTGGTCGCGGCGGTGCCGCTGTCCCAGAACTGGTAATTCGTGATGGTGTCATTGTCGGCATCCGACGTCGTCAACCAGTTGCTGACGGTGACCCACTGGCCCATGTGCACCGAATGATCGCCGATCGTCGCGACAGGCGCCGAGTTCGTCGTCGTCAGTCCGAAAGAATCCCAGGAACCCCAGTCTGATCCGTCGAATGCCCTGACCCACATCGTCTCGGTGCCGGTCGTCAAGCCGCCCTGGATCCAGAGGTTGGTCAGGTCGGCGGCCGAAACCTCGATCGTCGTGTTGGCAGCCCAATGCGAATTGGTGGGAGTCCAGAAATAGGCGCTGGTCGCAGACGTGCCGCTGTCCCAGAACTGGTACTTGGTCGCGGGATCTCCGTTGGCATCGGAGTAGCTCAGCCAATTCTCGACCTTCGCCCATGTATTGACGTGCAGCGACTGGTCATTGATCGCAGCGACTGGAGGCGTGTTTGGCGTCGTCGTGAGGGTGAACGCCGTCCAGGTGCTCCAGTCAGTCCCGTCGAAGGCGCGTACCCACATTGTCTCCGAGCCGCTGACCGAACCGGAGCTCAGCCACACGTCGGAGAGGTCGGACGCTGCAACGTCGATGATGGTGTTGGCGGCCCAATGGGTGTTGCTGGGCGTCCAGAAATAGCCGCTGGTCGCGGATGTGCCGCTGTCGAAGAACTGGAAGCTTTGCGCGGGATTGCCGTCGGCGTCGGAATAAGTCAGCCAGGGCTGGATTTTTTGCCAGTGATTGGACAACAGGCTGTGGTTACCAATCGAGACGACCGGTGGGGTATTGGCCATGGTTTGCTTCCTCGTGGCGCGCCGGTCGAAGCCGGCAAATTTCCAAGGTGCAAGGCAATCAGCTTCGCCTTCGCGAAGCGGGCTGGTGCTGCTCCCGCGTCATTGGGCGAGAGCGGCGCATTGAAAAAAAACGGCAATATCAAAATCAGGATCGCAGAATTCGGACGCGTCATCTATGACGGGCGTCACGCTCGCTCGCGACGCGGGCTGCGGCAAAACGTCCTAGGCCTCTCTTTGGAACCGGATCACATTGGCAACCGGTCATCGACCGCGCGCGGATCGATTGCGATGCGCCACCTTGCCCGCTCGCTGGGAACGATGTCCCGAGCGGGCAAAGGCTCGAGGCTCACGCGTGCTTGCCGGCGCGCTGCGGCAGCATGAAGACCAGGGCCGCGATCGCAACGGCGAGAGCAACCGATGCCGTGTAGCGGCTGAGCGCGAGGCCGCCGTGATCCAGCGGCTTGTCGAGGAAATCGCCGACGGTGGCACCGAGCGGCCTGGTCAGGACGAACGCGATCCAGAACAGCACCGTGTGCGAGACCCGGGTCCACAGATAGGCGGCGGCAACGACGGCGATGCCGGCGGCGAACACGATGGCGCCGCCGCCATAGCCGAGCCCGGTGGAGTCGGCCATCCAGTCGCCGAGCGCGGTGCCGAGCGTCTGCGAGAACAGGATCGTGATCCAGTAGAAGGTTTCGGCCACCTTGTTGTTGATCGACGCGATCGAGACCGTTCTCATGGTGCGATACCACGCAGCGAGCGATGCAACGAGCAGTGCGGCGAGCAGCGACGAGCCGCCGAGATATCCGATCCCGAGCGAACGGTCGACGAAATCGGCGAAGGTCGTGCCGACGGTCGTGGTCGCGATGATCACCGTCCAGTAGAGCAGCGGGTGGAAGCGCCTTGCGGCCATCTGCGCGGCGACGGCAATTGCGAAGATGACTGCGAATATCGCGGTGCCGACGAGATAGCCGAGATTCATCGACATCGTGACGGCATCGCCGCCGGTCTCGCCGAGCGTCGTGGCGAGAATCTTGATGATCCAGAAGCCGAGCGTGACGGCGGGAACCTTGCCCGTGCGATCGTCAGTGGCGTTGTCGAGCAGCATATCCATGGGGTGGTCACTCCAAGATTCGTCACTTCAAGAGACATCGCCGGCGGTCGGTACCGCCGGCGGGTGGTCAAATGATGGACGGCGGGATCAGGCCTTCATCTGGTCCATGATCGACAGCAGCTCGGCGAGCGCCTTCCTGCATTTGGTGGCGTCCGGATTGCTCTCACGCACCGCCTCGAGCGCACGATCGATCGCCTTGTCGACCGTGTGCCAGTCCGCGGCCGCGCGCGGCTTCAAGCCGGCTTCCGCCTCGTCCCATCTGGTCTCAAGATCCTTGATCCGCGTCTTGGCGCCGGAGAGGTCACCCTTGTCGACCAGTGCGGCGACATCGGCGGCGATGCTGCGGAACGGCGTCAGGTCGCCAAGTCTGGATCCGGCGGCTTGCGCGCGAGGCAGCAGGTTGAGGCCTCCGCTCGCATGCGGAAATGGTGAAGTCACCACGAGAGCGTGGATTGCGGCAAGTGCGACTATCGTTCGGTTCATCGTGGTTCTCCTGTTGGGGGCTTTCCGCCGTCGTCCGTCCGAACGGCGGCGAACTCATGCGCGGGGCGATGCTTCGGGGTTTCGCTCGCTGCCGCCTGCAAGCGACAGCCAGCCGACCAGCGCGACGATCACCGCGAGGAAGCCGAGGCTGGTGTAGATCGTGCCGAGGCCGAGACCGCCATAGTCGCGGGATTGCGACAGCATGTCGCCTAACGAGGCGCCGAGCGGCCGGGTCAGGATGTAGGCGATCCAGAAGGCCAGCACCTCGTTGGCGCCGAGCGCGTAGGCCGCGGCGACGCCTGCGATCAGCGCCATGAACACCACGACGCCGACGTTGAAGCCGAGGCCTAGCGCTTCGGTGGCAAGGTCGCCGGCGGCGGTGCCGAGCGCGAAGGTAAAGAGGATCGCCGCCCAGTAGAACAATTCGCGCCGCGTGGTCACGATGCTGTGGATCGACAGTGTCCGCTCGACCGCGAACCAGATCGCGAAGGTCGCCGCCAGGGCGATCGCGAACAGCGCCGTGCTGACGTAGAGGCTGATCTCGAGCTTGTCGGTCAGCGCATCGGTGATCTGCGTCCCGACGATGCTGACGAGCACGACCGTCAGCCAGTAGACCCATGGCACGTAACGGTCCCTCCGCAGCTGGACAGCCAGCACCGCCGCCAGCAGGGCGGCCATGATCAGGCCAGTCACGCTTGTGCCTAGGCCAACATGGACGGCGAGATAATCGGCGCCGGTCTCGCCGACCGTGGTCGACATGACCTTGATCAGCCAGAAGACGAGGGTGACTTCGGGGACCTTGTTCAGCATGCTGCGGCCGATGCGCCGGGTAACCTGCACGGTGGTGAACTCCGCTGTGAGATTGCCGGCGGTTCCGCCGGGTTCGACACGAAGCGTGCCCCGCGAGACTTAGCTCCGGCTTAGCCGGGCGAAGTGGCGGCCACGGCGGCGCCGAAAGCCCTAAGTTCAGGCTAAGTCGAAGCTGATATGATCGCGCGGGTGTCGCGGGTTGGGCGATACGACGCAGTTTCGCCGGGTGGAGCTCCGGCACGGATCGGGACGGATTGCCAGGCGATGCGCGTGCTCTTGGTCGAAGACGACAGGATGATCGGCGCCGCCGTCGTCGAGGCGCTGCGGGATGCCGCCTATGCCGTCGACTGGGTGCGCGACGGCGAACTTGCCATCGAGGCCAGCCGTAGCGAGACCTACGACATCGCGCTGCTCGATCTCGGACTGCCTTTGACCGATGGCCTCGACGTCCTCAAGGCGATCCGCGCCGGCTCGACGCGCCTTCCCGTGATCATTCTCACCGCGCGCGATGCGCTGAACGATCGCATCCAGGGGCTCGATCTCGGCGCCGACGACTACCTGGTCAAGCCGTTCGAGATCGCGGAATTGCTGGCGCGCATGCGGGCGGTGCTGCGGCGCGAGGGCAGCGGGGCGCCGCCGGTGCTGACCAACGGCGAGCTTCATCTCGACCCGGCGACGCGGGAAGCAGCCCTCGGTGGAGAAAGGGTCGTGCTCAGCGCGCGTGAATTCGCGCTGCTTCAGGCGCTCTTGAACCGGCCGGGAACGATCCTGTCCCGCGCCGAGCTCGAACGCCAGATCTATGGCTGGAGCGAGGAGGTCGAGAGCAACGCGGTCGAATTCCTGATCCACGCGGTGCGCAGAAAGCTCGGCGCGTCAGCGATCCGGAACGTGCGCGGCGTCGGATGGATGGTGGATCGTTCGAGATGATGGGATCGCTGCGCGGGCGCCTGTTCGTCGGACTCACGGCGATCATTCTGCTGACCGGCGCCGTCGGTGGAATCCTGGCGTACCGATGGGCCTACAGCGAAGCGATCGAGATGCAGGACTCGGTCCTGATCCAGATCGGCAGCTTCGCGCTGAGCGCGCCGATCCGGCAGAGCCGCCCGGTCACCGGTGTCGATGCGGATGCCGAGGTTGCCGTCGTCGAGCTGGGCGAGGCGCCGCGCGGCGCCACCGATGATCGCCGGCTGTGGGGTCTGACGGATGGGCTACACAATGACGTCTATCACGGACAGCCGGTCCGCGTGCTGCTCCGGACGCGGCCGGACGGCAGCCGCTTCGCAGTGACGCAGCAGACCGAGATCCGCACCGAGATCGCGGGCGACATGGCCGTGCGCACGCTGTTGCCGATCGCCGCGCTGGTGCCGTGCCTGCTGCTGATGACCGCCTTCGTGATCGCCCGATCGTTCCGGCCGATGTTGCGCCTCGCCGGCGATCTCGACGCGAGCAAGGTGGACGACATCGGCACGTTGCCCGCGACCGGCGCGCCCAGCGAACTCCAGCCGTTCCTTGGCTCCATCAACGGATTGCTCGGGCGGACCCGCGCTATGATGGACCAGCAACGGCGCTTCATCGCCGACGCGGCCCATGAACTTCGAACGCCGGTCACCGCGCTCAGCCTGCAAGCGGAAAATCTTGCGTCGCTCGACATGCCCGCGGAGACGCGCGACCGGCTCGATGCGTTGAAGAGCGGCATGCGGCGCACCAAGCACCTGCTCGAGCAACTTCTGGCGCTGGCGCGTCAGGACGCCGCGCCGTCCGTCGTGAGCGCGGCGGTGGACCTGGACCAGATCGCAAAGGGTGTGGTCGCCGATCTGCTGCCGGAGGCGGCGGCGCGCAACATCGATCTCGGCTTCACGACCGTCGAGGCGGTCGCCGTGAACGGTGATCCGATGTCCCTCGTCTCGGCAGTCCGGAACCTGGTCGAGAACGCGATCAAGTTCACGTCCAACGGCGGGGCCGTCGATCTCAGCGTCCATCGCGAGGACGGCATGGCGGTCATCCAGGTCGAAGATTCCGGGCCGGGCATTCCGCCGCAGGACCTGGCGCGGATAGGCGAGCCGTTCTTTCGCGGCGGCCAGCCGAGCGGCGAGGGGGCCGGGCTCGGGCTCTCGATCGTGAAGCGAATCGTCGATCGCGCCGAGGGTTCGATCCTGTTCGAGAATGTGACCGGCGCCGGACGCTCGGGCCTGCGCGTGATCGTCAAGCTGCCGGTGGCCGATCCGCAAGGCGAGGCGGCCGCCGCTCATCGCCACATCAGCCCGCCGCTCTGAGGCTCTGTCCCGCGGTGGGGCGAGCCCGGCGCATGCTCAGGGATCGCGACCGGGCCGCTTCCCTCAAGCGCCGCTTCCTTCAAGCATTGGGATCGTTCGCATTGGGATAGAATAGCTGCTGGCCGTTGATCTTGTAGCCGGCGATCGCGCTCTGTCCCTCCGGTGAAATCAGAAAGTCGATGAAGCGCTGGCCGGCTTCCTTCTTCACCGTGGGATGCTTGGCCGGATTGACCAGCATCACGCCGTACTGATTGAACAGCCGCTTGTCGCTTTCAACGAGGACTGCCAGGTCGCCGCGATTTTTGAACGCCAGCCATGTACCGCGGTCGGACAGCAAATAGGCGCTCGACGCCGAGGCCATGTTCAGCGCTGCACCCATGCCCTGGCCGATTTCCTTGTACCAGGAGCCGCGGTGGTTCACGAGATCGATGCCGGCTTCTTTCCAAAGCCTCAGCTCGGCAATATGGGTGCCGGAATGATCGCCACGGGAGACGAACGGCGCGGCTTTGGTCCTGATGGTTTGCAGCGCGGTGAGGACATCCTTGCCCTTAATGCCTGCGGGATCGTCCTTCGGACCGATGACGACGAAGTCGTTATACATCACCGGATAACGCTTCACACCGAAGCCCTCCGCAAGGAACTTCTCCTCAGCTGATCTGGCATGAACGAACACCACGTCGGCATCGCCGCGGCGCGCGGTGTCAAGCGCCTGACCGGTGCCTTGTGCCAGCACCTTCACCTCGATACCTGTCTTCTGCTTGACGATCGGCAGCAGGTAACCGAACAACCCGGAATCCTGGGTGGACGTCGTCGACGCCACGACAATCGTCTGATCTTCCGCCCAACCCGGATGCGTGAAGGTCTGCCCACCAAGTGCGGCAAGCGCGATGATTGCGAGGATACGAAGTGGGCCGAGGCAGCGCTTCATGCGGGCGATCTCCCTTTGAACGACAATATTGTTTGGGGCTTCAGCGGGCGGTCAAGATGCGTCCGATCAGGAAGCTCAATGCGCTCACGGTCATCGACAGGATGACGAGGATGATGCCAAGCGCAAGTGCAAGGCTTAGCTCTCCCTTGCTCGTCTCCAATGCGATGGCAGTGGTCATGGTGCGCGTATGCCCGCGCACATTGCCGCCGACGATGATGATCGCGCCGACCTCTGCGATCGCCCGGCCGAAAGCAGCGAGAAACGCGGTCAATAGCCCGTCGCGCCCGATAGCCATGAGCGTCGAGGTGGCACGCAAGCGCGAGGCACCGTCGACGAGAAGGGCATCGCCGTAACGAGCCCAGACATCGACCATCGTCCGGTGTACCAGGGCAATGACAATCGGAATGCCGAGAATGGTCTGCGCGATCACCATGGCGGTTGGCGTAAACAATATCCCCAGCGCCCCCAACGGCCCCGATCGGGACAGCAGCAGGTAAACGGCAAGTCCCACCACGACCGGCGGCAACCCCAGGAGCGCATTGACGGCGACGATCAACGCAACTCTGCCCCGGATCCGGTAGATCGCCAGCGCTGTGCCCATCGGCGCCCCGATTGCGAAGGCAAAGAGGCTCGCCGTCAGGCTGACGCCAAGCGACAGGCCGACGATCTGGCCTAGCTCCGGATCAAAACGGCCGATCAGGCTGACAGCCAGTTCAAGCGCTTGGGTGAAATCATTCATGGTCTCTTACTAAGCCGAACCTCGGCAAATAAGCAAAATTATCGGGGTCCGGGTGCGGCAGCCATCGCCGGCTCGCTCGGCGCCGCCGGCCTCACCATCGTCGAGGATGTCGACGGCGCCTACACCGACGGCCCGAACGGCCTCGACGGCAACAAGGCGCAGCTGTTGCGCGAGGCCAGCCTCGCGGACCTCGCCAAGCTGAAGGGCACGCTGCCGTTCGATCCCGCACTGCTCGAGGTGATGGTCAACGCCCGGTATATCGAGCGCGCGCAGGTCGTGAATGGCCTAGCTCCTGGCCGGCTCACCGCGGCGCTGCGCGGCCGGCATGTCGGCTCGATCATCGGCACCGGCGAGTGACCGGCGTAGCGCGTTTACACGAAATGCGCAGACATCTTCCGCGCGCCGCGCCCGGTCGGCGCGCGGAGCCATCTACGGCGAGGCCGGCCGATCGTTACCCGTTGGACTCCCCCGTGCCCCGGTTGCGATAATCCGAGCCGGTATCTCCCTTCGACTCCTGCTATGTTGTTCCATCGGCACGACCGACGGTCTCGGGGGCGGAGCAGCCGGTGCTGGCACAATCCGATTCGGTCCGGAATCAGGGTCGATCGGCAGCAGGGGGGTGAGATGACCGCTTGGCTCTCCGGAATGTTCAGCGACGGCAACTACTTGCCTCATGGACTGTGCCTGTTGTGGGAGCCCGCACTGGTCTGGCTCCATGTCGTCTCGGATGGCTTGATCGCCGCATCCTATTATTCGATCCCGGCGGCGCTGATGTACTTTGCATCGAAACGGCAGGACTTGCCGTTTCCGGGCGTGTTCGGTCTTTTCGCGGCCTTTATTATGGCCTGTGGCACGACCCATTTGCTCGGCGCGGTCACGCTCTGGCAGCCTCTCTACTGGGTTGACGGCGCAGTGAAGGGAGCGACCGCGCTGGTCTCGGTGCCGACCGCTGTCGCGCTCTGGTACCTGTTGCCGAGAGCGCTCGCGCTCCCAAGCCCCGCCCAGCTCGAAACCGCGAACCGCAACTTGCTGCGCGAGATCGAAGAGCACAGAAAGACCGAACTGCAGCTTCGCGAGGCGAACCTGCTGCTCGACGAGCGCGTGCGTGCGAGAACCGCTCTGCTGCAATCGATTCTCGACACCGTACCCGATGCCATGGTCGTCATCGATGCAAGCGGCATCATTGAGTCGTTCAGCTCCACCGCTGAACGTCTGTTCGGCTACGGGGCGGACGAAGTCTGCGGCCGCAACGTCGCGATGCTGATGCCGCCCTCCTACAGCGAAGAGCACGATCGATATATCGAACGTTACATTCGGACGCGTGAGCGGCGCATCATCGGCAATGTCCGGGAAGTGTCAGGCCAGCGGCGTGACGGAACCGTTTTTCCGATGGAGCTGTCGATCGGCGAGGTGTTGCACGCCGATCGGCAGCTTTTCACCGGCTTCATTCGCGATCTTTCGGAGCGCCGGAGAGCCAATGATCGTCTGCAGGAGTTGCAAACCGAGCTGATCCACGTCTCGCGCCTGTCCGAGATGGGCCAGATGGCGACGATGGTGGCGCACGAACTCAACCAACCGCTCACGGCAATCACCAACTACATGAATGGTGGCGTTCGGCTACTCGAAAGCGAGGGTGATCCTCGCGCGAGGCTGCGCGAGGCGATGGAGCGTTCGGCGGCGCAGGCTTTGCGTGCAGGCCGGATCATCAAGCGCCTTCGCGATTTCGTGTCGCGGGGTGAGATCGAACGGCGATTTGAACCCGTTTCCGCGCTGATCGCGGAGGCCGCCGAACTTGCCAGCCTCGGCATCCGGCAAAAGGACCTTCTCATCGAGGTTGACCATGTTGCGCCTGACGCGGCAATCCTGGCGGACAGGATCCAACTTCAGCAGGTGCTGTTCAATCTGCTGCGCAACGCCGCGGAGGCCGTGGCCGAGCAGGAGCAGCGGTCCGTTGCCATCAATGCCAGACTTGATGGGAGCGATGTCGTCATCAGCGTGATCGACAACGGTCCCGGCATTTCGCCTGAGGTTCAGGACAGGCTGTTTCAGCCCTTCGTGTCCACGAAGGAGAACGGCATGGGCGTGGGATTGTCGATCTGTCAGGCGATAATTGTCGCCCACGATGGTCGCATCTGGGCAGAAGCCAATCCGGCAGGCGGCACGATCTTTCGGATCGTTTTGCCCCGGGTCCAGGATACGGAGAAGACGTAGGCGGGCCGGCGACGGCTACTTGATCGTCGCGTGCACGGTGATGACCGAGGTGCCGGAAGCCTTCGGTCCCTGGCCGGTTGCCTTGATGGCAAACGTATCGTTGCCCTTGTACTTGGCCTTTGCCCGGTACTCGAAGGTCGACGCGTTGATCTTCTTCAATTTGCCATAGGCCGGCTTCTGCGAGATCGACGAATCCGTCACCGTGCCGCGGATCCCGATCGGGATCTGACAGCTTTCGCCTGAGGCGATGTCGATATCGCCGGTCGAATTCTCGCCCCAATCCGCCAATGTCGCCGACATCGAGCATTCCGGCACGGCTTGCGCCGCGGATGCCGGCATGACGCCTGATGCCGTCAAGATGAGCGCCAGGGCGGCGACCCCGGTCAACCGCGCCGTCAAGATATCCGTTCTCATGAAGGACTCACCGACTGAAGGTTTGCTTGCGCAAGAATCCTGCAACGCGGCAGCACGCTAGGCAAGGACTTCGGCCAATCTGTGTTGGCCGCAAGCGGACGTGCCGTCACTCTGCGCCGACACCTTGTTGCTCGCGAAGGGCATCCCCATAGTCATCCGACCGCGATCCGATCGGAACGGCGAGACAGGAAAGGGATGCCAATGGCTGAAGGCAATGACGGTCAGGCGAGCGCGCAGCAGGGCGGGTTTGCCGGGGTCTCGCGCAAGACCCTCGAGCGGCTTGCACTGCCCGGCGATAATCGCGAGCTTGTCGTTGCCGAGGTGACCTATCCGCCCGGCGGGGTGGCTCCGCTGCACCGCCATCCGGTCGGTGGTGTGGTCTTCATCGTCGAGGGCACCGCCGAGTCGGCCTATGGCGACGAGGCGCCACGAATATACCGGGCCGGCGAGACCTTGCAGGATCGCCCTGATCTTCCGCACACGCTGTTCCGAAATTGCGACCCGGAGCGGCCGCTGCGCTTCCTGACCATCTACGCGCTCGAACCCGGGCGTGCCTACACGATGGAGCTGTGAGATCAGGTAGTCGAAAGTAGAATGCTACCTTTGTTTGATGTGCGGCTTTACGGGTGCGCCAGCCAGCGCAGGCGGAACGGCCAAGAGCACGCAAACCGATTCCACCAGGAGCTCATGTGCACGGTCGACGATATCGTCCAACGAACTCGTCTTCGCGAACATGGCGTGGGCTTCCGCCAGCAACCGCTCACGCGTCGGGATGCTGGGCAGATGCAGGTCGGCACGATGCTGCAGCAGCACAAGCGCCTCCCGCACCGACAACCCGGTTTCGTGCACCGACGATCTGATCGCCTGCGCGATGTATTCGGGATTGAAGCGACCAGCGAGCTGCTCGGCGGTTCGCCTGATCACGCGCGATCCCAGGCGCTGCTCGTTGCGGAGAACCTGCGCAGGCGGCGCCTTCAACTCCCAGACGATGCCGAACCAGGACAACGCCACCAAGACATAATAGGTCGCATCAATCTCCCACCACCGGAAGCCCTGCCGCGCACTGCTTTGGTAGGCGTGATGATTGTTGTGCCAACCCTCGCCCATCGTAAACAGGGCGAGCAGCCAATTGTTGCGGGAGTCATCGCCCGTCACATAGCGCTTGCGTCCGTGAACATGCGCAAGGGAGTTGATGCAGAACGTCGCGTGATACAGCAGCACGGTGCTCCAGAAGAAACCGGCGACCAGCCCCGGCCATCCGGCGATGAGGAAGCACAGAATTGCGACCGCGATCGCCGGCAACACCTCCAATTTGTGCAGCCACATCAACTCCGGATACGCGGCAAAATCCGCAACCTTGGTCAGATCCGTCGCATCATGCTGTCGATAGAAGATCCATCCGAGATGACTGTACACGAAGCCCTTGTGCCGCGGTGAATGCACATCGTGCTCGGTGTCCGAATGAAGATGGTGGTGCCGGTGTTTCGCAGCCCACCAGAGCACGCTTTTCTGCGCGCTGCTTTGGGCGAGGAATGCAAGGATGAATTGGAACGTCCGGCTCGTCGAGTAAGCCCGATGCGAGAAATATCGATGATACCCGGCGGTGATCGCAAACATGCGCAGCCAATACAGGGCGACGCAGATTGCCATCGCCTGCCATGAGACGCCGGTCCAGATCGCCGCCAGACACCCTGCGTGCACCAGCAGAAACGGCAGCACCTGCGGGTACATGATGTCGTCGTGTTGCGGCTCTGGATCGATATAGGTGGACAAGCTCGTGACCTCGATTGCTGCAATGTGCCGGACGTCTCGCCGGCGGACGGTTCAAGTCGCTGTCTCGGCGGCCATTGCGCGTGGTGTGACAAAGAGAACCCCGCGCCGGTCGACCAGTCGCGGGGGCGCGAAATCTGAAACTCAGCTAGTAAATCCGTGGTCAAAGCGATATGGCGCAGATTACCGCAGCGCGCGAAGATTTTCCGCAGCGGATTTGCCAGTGCCGCGACTTGACCACAAATCGGGCACATTGGGCGGTTCGGGCTCCTGCGCTAGTCCTTCTTCGCCGTCAGCCCGTCGACCATCGCGCGCGTCAATGTCGCGATCTCGCTGCGCAGCTGGCCGATCGGCACGGCGATCAGCTTGTGCTCCAGCCCCAGCGCGACCATGCCGTGCACGGCGGAGAACAGGCTGCGCGCGGTGACGCCGAGCTGTGCCGGCGAGCGCTGCGGAAACAGTGCTGCGAGCGGCTTGTAGATGTGGCGGAACAATTCCATCTGCTCGGTGATCGCCCATTCCGGCACCGGCTTGCCGGGCTGCATGCGGTGCTCGAACAGCGCGCGCCACAGTTCGAGATTGTCGGCGGCGAAGTCGCAATAGGCGACCGCGATCCGCACCAGCATCTCGCGCGGCGCCGCCGCTCCGCCGATCTCGGCGAGCGACAATGACGCGTCCAGCCGGGCCAGCGTGCGCGAGCCGACCCGCAGGATCAGCTCGTCGACATCCTCGACCAGATTGTAGACGCCGCCATTGGCGACACCGATTTCCTGGGCCAATTCGCGGGTTTTCAGGCCGCCGAGACCTTTTGCCGCAATTGCCCGTTCCGCCGCCTCGATCAGCGCTTCGCGCAGTTTTGCCCGTCGTTCCAATGCTTTGGACATGTTTCACCCGTCGTTAACTGCAATTTTGAGCATCGCTCAAATAAATCTTGAGCGGTGCTCATTATGTGGTACAAAAGATTCATGAGCAATGCTCATAACAGGGAGCGATCAAATGTTCAAAACTGTTTTGACAATTTTCCGCGGCGGCGTGGCGGCAGCCGAGGAGGAACTGCAAGACCGGACCGCGCTGGTCGTCCTCGACCAGCAGATGCGCGATGCGGCCGCCGCGGTCGACCGCTCGAAGCGGACGCTGGCACTCGCGATCGCCGGCGACGCGCAGGAGGGCCGGCGGCTCGAGGCCACCAACGCCCGCATCGCCGATCTCGAGGTGCGCGCATCGGCGGCGCTCGAGGGCGGCCGGGAAGACCTCGCCCGCGAAGCCGCGCAGGCGATCGCCAACCTCGAGGCCGAACGCGATGCCGCGATGACCGCGCGCACGCTGTTCGCCACCGAGATCACCCGGCTGAAGCGCCACGTCGCCAATGCCGAGGCGCGCATTGCCGAGCTCGATCGCGGCCGGCGCCTCGCCCGTGCCTCCGAGGCGGTGCGTTCGCTGCGCCGGAGCGGCATCGAGGCGGCGCGTCCCTACGAATCGACGCTGCCGGAAGCCGAAGCGACGCTGAAGCGGCTGCGTGAGCGGCAGATCGAGATCCAGGCGGCCGATGACGCGCTGTTCGAGATCGACACCGCCTCCGGACCGGTCGTCATCGCCGAGAAGCTCGCGGAGCAGGGTTTTGGTCCGCGCATGAAATCGACTGCCGACGACGTGCTGGCGCGGCTGAAAGCCAAGCGCCCGCCCGCCGCCTGAACTTTCAAGCCAGCAACTGAACCGACTTCAAACCTCGCATCATCAAGGAGACGACCATGAACCAGACCATCCAACCCCACAGCAGCGGCTGGGTCACCTTCACCTACGTATCCTTCGCGGCCTCCGCCTTCCTCGTCGCTGTCGGCGTGTTCTTCCTGCCGATCGACCTCTGGATGAAGGGCTACCTCACGATGGGCATCGTGATGCTGGTGCAGACCTGCGTCACGCTGACCAAGACGATCCGCGACAATTACGAGAGCGGCAAGTTCGTCAACCGCATCGAGGACGCCAAGGCCGAGCGCCTGCTGATGGAAGTCTCCAAGGCGGGTTGAGCCTGAATGCGAAACGGCGGGTGTTTTCACCCGCCGCTTTCGCCGTCTCGTCTCCGGCGTTATTGCGAGGAGCGCGCGATAATCCGTCATCCTGAGGTGCGAGCGGAGCGAGCCTCGAAGGATGCACGGCCACCAGCGGGGCGTCGACCCTTCGAGACGCGCTACGCGCTCCTCCAGCGACAAAGGCGAAGCCTTTGCGCGGGGGTGACGGTGAAGGAGCTGCGCGCTGTCACCATGATGCATTCACCACCCCTTCCACCCAACATTGTTCCGTTTCCGGAAGGCCTTGTTTACCCTGCGGCGAACAGCGTCTGGTTGCGCTCATCGCTCCTTAACAGGGGCCAGTGCAGAGATCGCGCCCGAGGGACAGAGAAATGGCGTCCACCGACAATCCTACGCCGGCTTCGCGCGGCAGCTCGGGCCTTGCGAAGGTGCGCGCGGCCTTTGACGGCCTGCGCAGCCATGCTGGCTTCTGGCTGAAGGCGCTGTCGCAACCGACCATCGATCTCACCTTGCGCACCCAGGCCGGCCAGCGCACCCGGATCATTGAATCGCCGGGGCTGTCGCTGCCCAGGGATGAGCTCGACGCGCTGGTCGAGCAGCTGCGCATCGTCGCCGCCAAGACGCTGCCCAAGGAGAGCCTGACCTACGGCATCTTCTCCGGCGAGCCGGAGCGGCTGTCGCGCGCCGTCGTCACGTTGATCTCGGAAGAGGACACCGGGCGGCCGATCGCGTTCAATGCGCTGTCGGTGATGGACGTGCCGCTCGACGGCGAGCCGGCTGAAGTCACCCATCTCGGCCTCGTGATGGTCGATCCCGAGGTGCGCGGGCAGGGGCTGTCCTGGGTGCTCTACGGCCTGACCGCGCTGGTGCTGTTCGCCCGCGACGGGCTGCGGCCGAAATGGATCTCCAACGTCACCCAGGTGCCGGCGGTGGTCGGCATGGTCAGCGACACCTTCTCGGACGTGTTCCCGTCGCCGCTGCCGGGCGCCCGGCAGAGCTTTGCGCATCTGCAGCTTGCGCGCGGCATCATGGCAAAGCACCGCGCGGTGTTCGGCGTCGGCGAGGAGGCCGGTTTCGACGAGGCGCGCTCGGTGATCACCAACGCCTATACCGGCGGCTCGGATGCGCTGAAGAAGACCTTCGAGATCGCACCGAAGCATCGCAATGCCGTCTACAACGAATTCTGCGAACGCGAGCTGGACTACGGCCGCGGCGACGACGTGCTGCAGCTCGGCCGCGTCGATCTCGCCGGCGCGCGCCGCTATCTGATGAGCGAGGTGCCTTCGGGTTCGCTGCCGGCGCTGCTCGCGGCGTCCGCGATGCTGGCGTTGCAGCGGCTGGTGCTGCCGGTGGTGTACTGGATGGACGACAGCCGCGCCTTCGGCACCTTGCGGCCGCGCCGGCAGGACAGCGGGGCCGCGCGATGAATTTCGACTATTACTCCTTCACCGGCCGCAACATCGGCTTCATCGACGAGCACGAGCAGCAGCTGCTGCGCCAGGCGCGGGTGTTCGTCTGCGGCGTCGGCGGCATGGGAGGTGCGGCGTTCATGGCGTTGGCGCGCGCCGGCATCGGCAGGTTCGTGATCGCCGACATCGATCGCTTCGAGGTCTCCAACCTCAACCGCCAGGTGTTCGCCTTCGCCGACGAGGTCGGCCGCGAGAAGGCGGAAGTCGCCGCCGAAGCTGCGAAGCGCATCAATCCGACCATCGAGATCGAGGTGCTCGGCGAGAACTGGACCGGCGAGCTCGCCGGGATCGCCGAACGTTGCCCCGTCATCGTCAACGGCATGGACGACATCGCCGCCGGCGTGCATCTGTACCGGACCGCCCAGCGCGCCGATGCAACCGTGATCGACGCCTATATGTCGCCGCTGCCGTCGGTGATCGTGGTGCGCCCGCGCGATCCTCGGCCCGAACAGCGCCTCGGCTTTCCCACCCTCGGCAAGGACTGGACAGATATCACCGACGATGACCGCCGCGCCGCGATGCGCGCCGAGATCGAGCACGTGATGCTGCACTCGTCGTCGCGCAACTATGTCGACCTCGCGATCGCCGGCGAAGTGGCGGCCGGCCGCCGCAGCCGGATGTCGTTCGCGCCGATGGTGATCTCGACCGGCATGCTGATGGCCTATGAAGCGGTCGCGCTGATCCTCGGCCGCACCTCCGGCACCGATTGCCGCGGCTGGTTCCTCAACCCGCACCGGCCCGCGATCGAGAAGCCGCGCAATCCGCTGATCGCCGCCCTGATGCGCCCGCTGGTGCGGCGGGCCATCGATCAACTGACGGGCGCCGCATGACCTCGGGGGTGATCGCCGATTCCATCGTCAATCTCTGCGGCGCCATCGGCGTCGCGGTGGCGATGATGACGTTCTACCGGCGCGATCCAAGGAGTCCGCTGACCCGCCGTTTGCTGCTTGCGCTCGGCGTGATCGCGACCCTGTTCCTCGACCGCGGCCTTGCCTGGTGGAGCGGAAGCTTTGTGCTCGATCGCCTCTCGGTGATCCCGGCCGCGCTGATCCCGCTCGGCGCCCTGATCGTCACCGAGGGCATCCTGCGGCGGCACGCGCCGCGCCCGGTCAAGATCGCAGCGCTCGCGGGCGCCATCCTGCTCGGCCTCGGCGGCCTGTTCGGGCTGCAACGCTTTGCGATGCCCTATGCGATCGCGCTGGCGCTGTTCCAACTGCTGGGCTTTGCGACTTGCGCGCTGCTGCTGGCGACGCGTGACCGTTCCGCGCTGATGGCCTCGGAAAACCGCAGCATCGGCCGCATGGCGGTCGGCGCGCTGGTGGTGATCCCGTTCATCCTGACCGATTTCCGCACGCTGTTTCCCGACATTCCGGTCCGGCTCGGCGCGCTCGGGGCGCTGCTCACGGTGACCGTGATGCTGATCGCCGGCGGCGGCGCCGAGACCCGCCGGCACGGCCTTGCGATGATGGCGCTGCGGCTGATCTCGTCGGGCCTGCTCGGGCTCGCCGCCAGCTTCATGGCGCCTGATGTCGATGCCGCCCAGATGGTCCGGTTCGTCGCGGTCGCGATCGCCGGCGTCTTGACCATTGGCCTGATGACGGACGCGCTGCGGGCACTGTTCGAATCCCAGGAGCCGGGCGTGCTCAACTCGGTCGCGGCGTCGCCGGCGCAGACCCGGGAGCAGTTGATCGCCGAGCTGGCGCGGCATCCGATCTTCGAGAGCGCCCAGCGCTTCCGCGAAAGCGATCTTGCACTCTACGATCCGCCGCTGCTGCGCGACTTCCTCTCGGCGCGGCGTGTGCTGCGCCGCTCCGAGGCGCCGTGGGGATTGGCGGCGACGGACCCGGCCGCCGAGCGCATGGTCTCGCTGATCTCGGCCAACAACGCCTCCCACGTCATCGTGCTCGGCCATGATCCGCTCGACCTGATCGTGCTCGCCGTGCCGGTGACCGCGGCCGATCCCGCCACCGAAACCGCGCTGGCGCTGGTGCGGCGGCTGCTGGCGTTGACCCCGGAGGCCAAATGACAACAGAGATCCGGGAGGGCGACCGCAGGGCGGCGTTCGACGCCGCGCTCAATGCCTATGGCCCCGACAGTCTCTACGTGCCGCCGCTGTGGAGCGATTTCGACCGAATGTTCGACGCCGCGAAGAATCCGTTCATCACCGAAGGCCATGGCCGCTACGCGCTGTTTTCCGCGCATCGCGACGGAAAACCGGTCGGCCGCATCGCCGCCTCGATCCATGACGCCTCCAACCGCAAGCACGGCACCCGCCACGGTGCGTTCGGCTTCTTCGACTGCATCGACGACGGCGAGGTCGCCGATGCGCTGCTGCGCGCCGCCGAGCAATGGCTGTCGGCGCGTGGCATGAGCCGGATCGCCGGCAATTTCAATCTGACGGCAATGCAGCAGATCGGCGTCGTGACCGACGGCTTCGACCATGCGCCGTTCACCGACATGATGTGGTCGCCGCCGCACATCGCGCAGCATCTCGAACGCGCCGGCTACACGGCGACCTTCCCGATGACGACGTTCGAGATCGCGCTCGACGGCGGCAAGCCGGAGCAGCTGCTCGGCGACAAGCAGCGCGCGGTGCTGGCTGACAAAGACTTCGTCTGGCAGCCGATCAAGCGCTCCGCCTTCAAGGCGCGGCTGGAGGATGCGCGGCTGATCCTGAACGACGGCTTTGCCGACAATCCGATGTTCGTGCCGCCGACCGCAGCCGAATATCTGTTCCAGGCCGGCGACATGATGTGGATCATCGACAAGCGGATTTCGACCGTGGTCTATCACCGCGGCCGCCCTGCCGGCGCAATCATCGCGATCCCCGACCTCAATCCGCTGATCAAGGCGATCGGCGGCCGGATCGGGCTGACCGCACCGTTCAAATTCATGCAGCACCGCATGATGAACACGCGCGCGGTGCTGATCTATCAGTCGGTCTGCCGCGACCTGCACAATCGCGGCCTCAACGGCGCGATGCTGTACCGCACCGCGCTGGCGTTGCAGCAGGCCGGTTACCGCACGCTCGGCGGCACCTGGATCGCGGACATCAACGCGCCCTCGCTGCGCCAGGTCGAGAAGGCCGACGCCACGCCGCTGCACCGGCTGCATCTGTTCACCAAGCGGCTGGCCGCGGCATGAGCGAGCTGACGCCGGATCTGCTGCGTGAGCTGGTCGCGGAGGCGCGGCTGGCGCCGAGCGTCCACAACATCCAGCCGACCCGCTGGCGCCTGCTCGGCGACGGGCGGCTGGCGCTGGTCGACGCCACCGCGGTCCGCGCGCCGATCGCAGACCCCGCGGGGCATGATGTTCTGGTCTCGCACGGCGCGGCGCTGGAGGGCATGAGCCTCGCCCTCAACCGCCGCGGCCTCGCCATCACGGCCATGACCACCATCGAGCAGCCGCTGACGCCGAAATTTGCCGTGCTTTGCAGCTTTGCGGTTAGGCGAGGTGTCGCGCCCGATCCATTGGCCGGCCATGTGGCGCGCCGCATGTCGTGGCGCCGCAGATTCGCAGCGTCGCGGGACGATACCGCGCCGCTGGTGCAGCTTGCCGTCGCGCGTGACGATTTGGTCTGCATCTGTCATCGCCAGGCAATCACGGAGATCGCCGGCTGGGCCGACCAGGCCGAATTCTCCTTTGTGCACGGCGACGACTACCGGGCCGAGTTGCTCGAATGGATGCGGCTGTCGCCCGGCCATCCGCACTATCTGCTTGACGGGCTCAATCGCGACGCGCTCGCCATGGGCGCGGTCGAGGCCACCGCCGCCCGCTTCGTGCTCGGCAGCCTGTTCAGGCCGCTCGATCGTCTCGGCCTCGCCGCAGCGCTGCTCGCCGACCGCGCCAAAACCGCCTCGGCCTCGGCGATCGTCCTGTTCTGTCGTCCGGTCGGTGAGGATCCACTCACGACGGGGCGGCATTTCTATCGCAGCTGGCTCGAGATCGACCGCGCCGGGCTCGCGGCGTGCCCGATCTCGGCGCTGGCGGATCATCCTGACTTCAACGAGCGGCTGCGAAAGCTCGGCAAGGTTGGCGCCGACCTGCGCCTCGTCAACGTGTTCCGCGTCGGCCGACCCGCCGAACCGCTGAAACCGCGGCACTACCGGATGCCGGTGGATCGCTTGATTGTCTGATCGGTACCCCCTGTCAAAGCTTCACGCGGCCGTGCTAAGAGGCGGCCCGCAAACCAATGACCGGTGGGATGATGTCGAAGCAATCGTTGCGCGAGGAAGCGGAACGCCTGATCCGCGAAACCATGGAAAAACGGAACCTGGTCGTCAAGCAGGGGACCACCCGGATCGAGGCGGTCTGCGGCAAGTGCGGCGCGCCGAACCGGGTGCAGGCGGAAAAGGGTCAGACCCGCGTCAAGTTCACCTGCAAGAACTGCGACCACAAGCAGGAAACGCTGTAGGCGTTGCTGTCACGCGATCTTAAGCCCGTCATCCTGAGGTGCGAGCGGAGCGAGCCTCGAAGGATGCACGGCCCGGCCGGTGCCCGTCGATCCTTCGAGACGGCCGCTTTGCGGCCTCCTCAGGATGACGGTGATAGTGCATAGGGTGGGTTGGCTAACCCTCCGATTCCGCCTGTGCTGTGAATGCATGGTTCGCAAGCGAGACCAAACGTTCAGCGTCGTCCTGGCGAAAGCCAGGACCCATTACCCCAGTCGCTAGTTGTTGCGCGACGCTGGGGCTACGATCCCGCACACGATCAAATTCGGTGGTTATGGGTCCTGGCTTTCGCCAGGACGACGGGGTGGAGAGTGGATTGGCCGAGCGCAATCTACTTGCAGGCCTCGCACACCGTGGTGTGATCCGGCGCGACCCGGGCGGTGCTTCGCAGCGAGACGTTATGCCACCAGGCGTCCAGCGCGTGGCGATCGCAGGCGAGCTTCACGCTCATGCCGCCGGCGAACTTGATCCAGTCGGCAAAGCTTTGCCGTGACACCGCGATCACGACCGGAATATCGGCATCGAGCGCGCGCTCGATCAGGAAGCCGAGGCCCTTGCCGTCGCGCTCCCGCTTGCCGAAGCGGTTGATGATGACGAGATCGGCGCCGGCCGAAAGCGCGTCGGCGACGCGGATGCCGGCGTCCTGCAACCGCGACAGATCGAGCTTGCAGCCGGTGGCTCCTTTGCTGGGCGGCTGTGCCAGCAGCAGCGTCTCGCCGCTATGCACCAGCACCGCGGACAGGCTGGAATCCGCGCACTGGCCAGTCTGCACCATGCCGACCACGCGCGCGCCGTCCGCCTTCAGGCCGCCGGCGAAGTCGCGCAGGACGGCATCGGGATCGTCGTTGTCGTCATAGACCACGGCGGCAAGGTCGCATTGAGCGTCGAACATGATGGGTTCTGCTCGTTATGGAGGGAGAGGGGCGGCCGCGGCGCCAAGGGGTTCCAAGGTGTCGCAGCCGCATGTTTGTCGGATCAGGCCGGCGGGCCGTTGATGATCTGCAGCTGGGTGAATTCGGCGAGGCCTTCTTCGGCGAATTCGGTGCCGATGCCCGACTGCTTGGCGCCGCCGAACGGAATGTTCGGGGCCATGTCGAGGTGCTTGTTGATCCACACCGTGCCGGCCTCGATCCTGGTCGCGATCTCATGGGCGCGCTTGATGTCGGAAGACCACACCGACGCGCCGAGGCCGTAGGTGGTGGCGTTGGCGCGGCGGATCACGTCGTCCTTGTCGGAGTACTTGATGACAGGCAGCACCGGGCCGAACTGCTCCTCGTCGACCAGCTTGGAGCCTTCCTTGATGTCGCGCACGATGGTCGGCTCGATGAAGTAGCCGGGACGGTCCATCGCCGAGCCGCCGGCGATCACGTTGCCGTTCTTGCGGGCGTCGTCGAGGAACGCCTTCACCTTCTCGTACTGCATCTTGTTCTGCAGCGGCCCGAGTTTTGTTCCTTGCTTTGATCCGTCGTCGACGACGGTGTTCTTGGCAATGGCCACGAGTTCGTTGCAGATCTCGTCATAGACCGACTCGTGCACATAGAGCCGCTTGATGGCGAGGCAGACCTGGCCGGAGTTCTGGAACGCGCCTTCGAAGATGCCGGGCGCGACTTTCTTCGGATCGACGTCGTCGAGCACGATGCCGGCATCGTTGCCGCCGAGCTCGAGCGTGATCCGCTTCAGGGTCTGCGATGCGCTCGCCATCACCTTCTGGCCGGTCGCGGTCGAGCCGGTGAAGGAGATCTTGCGGATGTCGGGGTGCTTGGTCATGTGATCGCCGAGATCGTTGGCGTCGGTGATGAAGTTGAGCACGCCCTTCGGCAGGATGTCCTTGACCAGCTCGGCAAAGCGCAGTGAGGCCAGCGGCGTGGTCGGCGCCGGCTTCACCACCAGCGTGTTGCCGGCGAGCAGCGCCGAGGGTAGCTTGAAAGCCAGGATCAGCAGCGGGTAGTTCCAGGGAATGATGGCGCCGACCACGCCGAGCGGGCGGCGATAGGCCTCGACCTTGCGGTCGCCGGAATTCTCGATCACGCGCATCGGCAGGTCGAGCGAGCCGAGATAGCGGAAGAAGCCGGCCATGCCCAAGACCTCGCCGGTGGCGTCCGCGAGCGGCTTGCCTTGCTCGCTGGTCAGGATATGCGCGAGTTCATTGGTGTTGGCCTCGATCGCCTCGGCCATCTTGATGACGAGCTTGCGGCGCTCTTCTATCGGCGTTGCGGCCCAGGCCGGGTAGGCAGCCTTCGCGGCGGCGACGGCCTGATCGAGCTGGTCCTTGGAGGCGCGCGGACATTGTGCCACCACCTCTTCGGTCGCCGGATTGAGCACCGGCATCGTGCTGTCACCGGGTACCATCTTGCCGTCGATGAGAAGACTGTAATCATTCATAGGCTTTGCTCTCCCTGGTCAAACGGGCCCTTCGCGGACCTCGCTATATTCATATGTATATCACGAATGCTGCAAGGAAGCCACGGCCATCCATGGCCCCGCCCTGCGGGGCAGAACCGGGCGATTTCTCCGGAAAATGGCAAAAGAAAATGCGGCTGACGTCCACGGTGAGTTATTCGCGGTTGCCGGCCCAGCGTCAACGGGACGGGCGCGAGCTTCAATACATTCTAACGCCGCGGGCGACTGCGCCGGATCGGCCGCCGCTATATTTCAGGGCTGGACGCTGCGTGTCGCAGCGATATATTAGTTGGTATATAACGATGATCCGGAGTGCCGGTATGCAGATCGAAACCCAGGAGCTCACCACCTGCGAAGTCGCGCCTGACGGCTGCGCGATTTCGCTGGGCTTCGTGGACGGCAAGGGTGAACCCGCGACCATCCGGCTGTCGATCAACCAGGTCGGCGCGCTGGTCATGACCTTGCCCGGGCTGATCAGCAAGGCATTGCAGACCCGCTTCGGCGATCAGACCTTGCGCTACGCCTATCCGCTGGATTCATGGGTGATCGAGCAGTCGACCGATCCGGCCCAGGGCATGATGACGCTGAAGACCTCGGACGGTTTCAGCGTCTGCTTCTCGATCCCGCGCGCCCAGCAGAGCGAGCTCGGCGAAGCGCTGGTGGCGCCGCGGGTGACGCCGGTCCGCGTGCGGGCGAATTAATCCGGATGCGGTGATATCCATCCATCGTCATTCCGGGGCGCGCGCAGCGCGAGCCCGGAATCCATTAGGCCGCAGGCTTTGTGGCGCCGATGGATTCCGGGCTCAGCCCTTCGGGCTGACCCGGAATGACGAGAGCGTTTTATTTCCCCCTCACGAACGCGGCGAACGCATCGCCGTAATCCTTGTGCCAGCGCGACAGCGGCGGGCGGTTCTCGACGATGTCGCCGGCGGCCCACAGGATGCGGCGTTCGTCGAGCGCGCGCGGCACGTCGTTGTCGGGGCAGAGGATATAGAAATCGCCGGCTTCGAGCCGCTCGATCATGAAGTCGACGGTCTGTTCCGCGGTCCAGGCGCCAGCCGGCTTCTCGGTGCGGCCGCGCGCGGTCAGCCCGGTGAAGACGAAGCCCGGGATCAACAGATGCGCCATCAACTTGCAGCCGTCGGTGTTGCGCAGCTCGTGCTGCAGCGCCTCGGTGAACGCCTTCACGCCGGCCTTGGAGACATTGTAGGCGGGATCGCCCGGCGGCGTCGTGATGCCCTGCTTGGAGCCGGTGTTGATGATCAGCCCCGGCCGGCCGCGCTTGATCATGTTGGGGACGAAGGCCTGGGTGCCGTTGATCACGCCCCACAGATTGACGCCAAGGATGCGCCGCCAATTGTCCGCGGGTCCGAACATCGCGCTGCCGGGCTGGATGCCGGCATTGTTCATCAGGACGTCGGTGCCGCCAAATTTCTTCGTGACGACGGCCTCGATGTTCGCGATTTCGTCAGCGCGGCTGACGTCGACGGCCGCGGTCATGATATCGGCCGCGCCGCCCGGCGCCGCAGATGACAGTTTTGCCGCAGCCGCCTTCAGCCTGTCATCGCCGAGATCGGCGATGCAGACCTTCATGCCGGCCTGCGCAAACCGCGCTGCGGCAGCAAGCCCGATGCCGGATGCGCCTCCGGTTATCACGGCAACATGATTGGCTGATATCACGGGGTGGGGCATCGGTCGTCTCCGGACACATATGTGGCTGAGGTTAGCATAGCGTTTTCAAGCGAAGTGGTTCCCGGTTCGCGCGACGAAAACGCGTCAAACAAGAGAACCCTTACCTAGCATATCGCGCGCACGACGCAGGCGCATGGGAGGTTTTCATGCGCGCCGCCCTCGACAACGCCGGCTCCGCTTTACGGTTTCGCGCCTGCGCTGTAGAATCGTCGATATAACGCCTCCAAAAGACCTCAGCCGACAATTTGACAGGGAGTGCAAACATGGCTGTTTCGCAGGCTATTCCGATCACGCGCCATCCTTATGCCGACGGCTCCTACAAGCAGATGCTGATCGACGGCAAATGGGTCGACGCCGCCTCCGGCAAGAAGTTCGAAACCCACAATCCCGCCACCGGTGAATTGCTCGCGACCGTCGCCGAGGGCGATGCCGAGGATATCAACCGTGCGGTTGCCGCGGCGCGCCGCGCCTTCGAAGGGCCGTGGAGCAAGGTGAAGCCGTTCGAGCGGCAGAACATGCTGCTCAAGCTCGCCGAACTGGTCGAAGCCAATTTCGAGGAATTGTCCCAGCTCGACACGCTCGACATGGGCGCGCCGATCAGCCGCACCCGCGGCAACCGGCTCCGCTCGCTCGGCATGCTGCGCTATTACGCAGGGCAGGCCACCGCGATCCACGGCGAGACCATCGAGAACTCGCTGCCCGGCGAGATCTTCTCCTATACGCTGAAGGAGCCGATCGGCGTGGTCGGCGCCATCATCCCCTGGAACGGACCGCTCACCGCCTCGATCTGGAAGATCGGTCCGGCGATCGCGACCGGTTGCACCGTGGTGCTCAAGCCGGCCGAGGAATCGCCGCTGACCTCGCTGCGCATCGGCGAGTTGTGCATGGAAGCCGGCATTCCGCCCGGCGTCGTCAACGTCGTGCCGGGCTATGGCGAGACCGCGGGTGCCGCGCTGGCCTCGCATCCCGATGTCGACAAGGTCGCCTTCACCGGCTCGCACGTGACGGGGCAGTCGATCATCCGCGCCTCGGCCGGCAACCTCAAGCGCGTCTCGCTCGAGCTTGGCGGCAAGTCGCCGGACATCGTGTTCGCCGACGCCGATCTCGACGCGGCGGTGCCGGGTGCTGCGATGGCGGTATTCGCCAATTCCGGCCAGATCTGCAGCGCCGGCACCCGGCTGTTCGTCGAGCAGAAGGTCTATGACGAATTCGTCGGCCGCGTCGCCGAGTTCGGCAAGAAGCTGCAGGTCGGCAACGGCCTCGATCCCAACACCCAGATCGGTCCGCTGGTGTCGCAGCAGCAGATGGACCGCGTCTCCGGCTATCTCGACATCGGCCAGAAGGAAGGCGCCAAGGCGCTGGCCGGCGGCGGCCGCCTCACCGAGGGCGCGCTGTCGAAGGGCTATTTCGTGCAGCCGACGGTGTTTGCCAATGTGCAGGACAACATGCGCATTGCGCAGGAGGAGATCTTCGGCCCGGTGATCTCGGCGATCTCGTTCAAGGATCCGGACGAGCTGATCAAGCGCGCCAACGCCACCACCTTCGGCCTCGGCTCCGGTGTCTGGACCACCAATGTCAGCAAGGCGCACCAGGTGGCAAAGGCGCTGCGCGCCGGCTCGGTCTGGGTCAATTGCTACCAGGCGATGGATCCGGCGGTGCCGTTCGGCGGCTACAAGATGAGCGGCTACGGCCGCGAGTCCGGCAAGCAGCACGTCGAGGAATATCTCAACGTCAAGGCAGTCTGGATCAAGACGGGCTAGCGTCGCGAAGCAACTGCGCTCCCTCTCCTGCCTGCGGACAGTGCAATCGCATATGGCGTCTGCGGAGATAGTCCGCAGGCTCCCTTCGCCTCTCCCGCTTGCGGGGGAGGCCGACGCGCGCAGCGCGGCGGGTGGGGGCTCTCTCCACGGCATGACTCGCGGAGAGAGGCCCCCCCCCCCCCCCCCCCCCCCCCCCGGGGGGGGGGGCGGCCCCCCGATCCAACCCGACTCCTAATCCAAATCCCCTGCCCCCCGGGGGGAAGGGCGCCTTTTGGGTTTTTTTGTAATATTAGAATTATACCCCTGTTTTTCCCACCACT
>NZ_NSJY01000011.1:0-275247 GCF_002289535.1 Bradyrhizobium sp. UFLA03-84
CAGCGTCTGTAGCAGCGCCTCGGCTGCGGCTTTGGAACGCCTCAAATCACGGTTCGAACGGGTTGCCATTTCGGCAGCCCGTTCGATCCGCCGCTCGGAGTCTACCTGAAGGAAGCCGATCTCGGCGGCAACCTGCTTCTGAAGTTCAATGAAACGATCGGCCTCGAGCAGGCGACGAAGTTCGTCTCTCCGGGCTACTACCTTGTCGATATCCTTCTGCTCAATCGTCCCGTTGCGGCTCCCTGCGGACGTCCAGCTTTCGATCGCTGCGTCAAGCCGCGCCAGATTGCGGCGACAGATGGCGAGGATTTCGGCTCGGGTAACGATCCTGAATGCCTTGGGTCCACTCATTGCAATGCTCCTCCACCGAGTGCGTGTTCGACAGCTTTCTTGAGTCGAAGGCGTTCGGCGTCTGGAGCATGAGCCCAAGCATACGACGAAACCCTGTGGACATAAGGGACAGCTCTTCCCAACACGTTGGGACGCCAGATTTCGCGGGCACGCGCTTTTTCCAGCAACCGATGTCGTGGCGCGTCGCATTCCACGCCGATCGCGTAAAGGCCGGTCCGGGGATCGGTTACGGCAAAATCAAGGCTGAATGCGCCGCCATCGCGGGCTCGACTGGGCTTGTAGCCGTTGGCCTCCAGGAAGGCTTCAACCGATCTTGTGAAGCCGTCGTCCTCATAACTTCCAGAATCGTTGTGAGGGCGCTGTTCGCTGACCATGCGGTCCAGAAGCGTCTTTCCGGAATCTGTAAGACCGTCGGAGATAGTCCTGGCATATTCGAGATAGCCTTGCAGATAGTCGCGCGGGACCCTGGGTCCGCTCCGCCTGGTCAATAGATCCGATATCTCCGATATCGGCATGGATGTGGCTATGACCACCTTCTCCCTTGCGCGCGTCACGGCGACGTTCAGGCGGCGCTCGCCGCCAGCGTGCCCCAGCGCGCCGAAAGTCTTACGGAAGACGCCGTGCTCGTTGCGACCAAAGGTCGTGGAGAAAACGATGATGTCACGTTCATCGCCTTGCACATTCTCCACATTCTTGACGAAAAAGCCCATGTCCTCGCCATGCTCGACACGTTCGCGCTCGCGCATCAATGCTTCTCGGAACGCTGCATCGTCTTCGGCCCGCTCTTCCAAAGCATCTTCTATGGCGTCGGCCTGTTTGCGATTGAACGTGACGACACCGACGGACGGCGGCGATGAATCCTCCCAAAGCTTGGCTAGATATTGCACGACATCGCTTGCTTCTTTTTGATTCGTCTGGGCCTTGTAAGTGCCGTCGGTGCGCACCACTTCGATCGGCTTCAGCCTGCGGATTATTTCTTGAGGATGGCGAACGGGGACGCTGAGCGTGTTGCCGTAGAACGATGCGTTCGAGAATGAAATCAGCTCTCGATACTTTGAGCGATAGTGCACCTGCAGCGTACGGGTCCTTAGGACGGAGCGGGCGAGTTGGAGCAGGTCGGGACAATCCTTGATCTCTCTGCGATTCCACGTCTCCGCGAAGGCCTCGCGCTCCTCCTCGCTGGCTCCCTCTTCTGGTTCTTCACCATCGAATATCGCCGCTTCGTCGTTCTCGACCCTGCTTGCGAAGAAGGAGGTCGGCGGCATCTGCTTTTCGTCGCCGCTGACGACAACGAGCCTGCTTCGGAATAAGGAGGGCAGGGCATATTCAACGGGCATCTGCGAAGCCTCATCAAAGATGACGGTATCAAATAGTCCGGCGCGCGGTTGCAGGACCCGGCTTGCGACATCTGGTGTCATGAGCCAGACCGGTCGGAGCGCAAACAGACCAAGCGGAGCGGCGCGATCGATGAATTCGCGCAATCTTAGCGCTCTTGGGCCACGCAGCCTTGTGATCGCGTCCCACTCGCCGGTCGGACGCACTTTTGCTGCATCGATCCCTTGGACGAGAAGATCCCGGTTGTATTGCCTGATCTGCGCGTCAGCTTCCGCCAGCGATTTCACCTTCGCATCTAGCTCGTCGGCGTCGAACAAGACGTCGGGATTTGCACCCTCCATGTCTGCCTTCCATGCCAAACGGGCCTCGCGCCCTATGGTGGCGCGAATGCAGGCGTCGAGGTCCTCGGAAGCCACTTCCGCAAGTTCGCTCTCTCTGGACCTGAGCGTTGCGAAGATGGCGCGCTCTTTGGCATCCAGTCGAGAAGATCGAAGGCGATATTCCTGGTAGTTATTGAGCATCGGCAGCGCCTGCACGATCTGGTCAATGGCGCTCGCATTGGAGCGGCCATTCTCGATCGCTGAGCGTCTCGATCCGAGCCACAGTTCGTCAAAATAGGTGTTGAGCCGCTCCAAGGCGGCGCGGCTGTCCTCTCGGGTGTCATGCCTTGTGAGCGCAAGATCAGCCCGCTCAAAGAACGTGCCGAGCTCCTCGGTGGTGCCGGCGGACAACGCTCTATCGAGCTCAAGCCGGCTGGGGCACCGCTCGATGAGCGAATTGTGGCCGCCCAGACCATTGAGGAACGAGCCAAGGCGCTCGGCGAAGTCGGCGAGCTTGCCCGGCGACAGATCCAGATTAGGCGCGCGGCCGAACAGGATCGTGAAATATTGCTCGAGTTCGCGCCGTGGCTGGCGAATGGCCAATTCGAGCTCGACCGCATAATACAACGAGCTGATGGCGTCGTTATCTTGCGGGAGCTGCAATGAGGCAAGGAGCTGACGTACACGGCGCGTTCGTAGCCAATGGAGCGGGTTGATCCATTGTACGGCGCCTGCCGGCAAGCGGACCTGGCCGGCCAGCTCTCCAGCGGAGCAGAGCTCTTCCTCATCGAAGGCGATGAGTTTGGAGCAAAAATTCGGCTTGTAGGACGGACCGTCGAGCGATGAGAAGATTTCTTTGATCGCCGATAGGCCCTCGAGAATGCGTCGAGCTTCCGATGTCCCGTCCTCGACGCTCCGAAACAGCGGCCGCAATCGAGCGAGATTTGCGCAGACTGAAGCGCTGATCGAGCGGAGCTCATCCGCTTCGGCAAGCCAGGAACGAAATTCCACGGCATCCGATATTTTCAGGCAATTCGATGTCTCAGCGTCGGTTTGCTCCCGCCGGGCGTCGGCTTGCAAAAAGGCTTGCAGATGCGAGGCGAGGGCCGTGGAGGTTCCTCGGTCGGCACTGAATGGCTTGAGGGCGGATAAGGGATTGTCTTCGAATTTTGACGCCAGCCAGGATCTCGCGAGCGGCCCGCAATTTTCCTCGATCGTCGCCACGTCCGCTGGGTGTAGATCAGCCAATAGAGAGCGGAGTTCAGGGGCATCGATCGGCTTGGTCCTGCCTTCTTCGATCTCGAGCAGTTCGCCGAGCAGTGCTCGATAGGACAGTCCGGTCCGATCGTCCACGGAATGAAGCGCGATCTGACGGCGGTCGAGCTCCATCTCGAGGGTCTCGATGCGCGCGGCTATGCGATCGCGCTCGCGCTTCCAGGCCGGAGACCCGCCAGCAGACCGGTTGTGCAAAGCCTCCACCTGCGAACGGATTGCGCCGACGATCGGCTCGCGGTCGCGGTTGGCGTCGGTTATCATGACGAAGCGGTCCGTCAGACGTTCCTTTTCCAAGCGCTTGCGGACCACTTCGAGGGCGGCTTGCTTCTGGCAGATCACGAGAAGCGACTTTCCGGTGCCGATCGCGTCCGCGACCATGTTGACGATGGTCTGGCTCTTGCCGGTTCCGGGAGGACCTTCGATCACGAGTCCGGGAGCCTGACGTGCTTCGAGCACCGCCGCCTCCTGTGAGGGATCGCTGTCCGCAGTAAAGTAGCGGTCGGCCTCTTTCACTGGAGGGAATGCCGAAGATGCCGCCTGCTGTTCATTCAAGCGCAGAGCGGCCTCGAGTGCCGTGGCCGTCGGCGGCAAGCCGCGGAGGGTCTCGAGATCCTTCATCACCGCTTGGCCCATGAAGGCCAGGTGGAACAGCACGGCTGCCGGTACCAGCTGACGCTCTTGGGCGCCGACCTGGACGTCTTTTCCGGGAAGGGCCGTCAATTCGTTGCCGGCCGGCTCGGCCAATCGGCTGAATGCGTCCATTGCCGCCTGGACCGACAGGCTTGCATGGGTCAGAAGCTCATTGGCAGCCTCTTGCCAACGCCTCGCCTCTGGAATGCCGAGCATGGCTTCGAGCGCCGGGTTGACGAGAACGTGCTCGATCTCTGTGTCCGGGTTTTTCTCGCGTCCGTAGCTTAAGGTGACATGACCGCGGTTTCCGACCTCGGGATTGATGCGGATCGGCCATAGCAGGACCGGGGCGATCCGAGGCCTGGCGTTTGGCCGATGATCGCGCATGATCAGGAACGGAAATCCCATGAACAGGCCATCGATGCCGGTGTCACGCTTGTAGAGCAGCGCGTGGGAATGCAGCGATCGCAACCTTCGCTCAAGGCCATCATCATCGGCGAAAGCTGCCGGATCGAGGTTCACGGTCCGGCTCGTTCGACCAATCAGTTGATCGAGAATCTCAGCCGCCGGCACTCTGGATGTATCGAGCTCGGTGAGGTCGATCCTGGTCGACTTGCCGATCAGCATGCGCGTCAGCGGCCCGCGCAAGACCCCGCCCGAAATCCGCTTGGCAAAGAAGTCGAGGATAGTGGACACATAGCCTTGCTTTGGAAGCGGTCTCCAGGCGCCCAGTTCCACACAAAGAAGGGCGAGCGCGCGCCCAAGCGGCATGCGTCTGTCGAGACGAAACTGATCCGCCCATTCATCGACCTGCTGGATGCCGCATCTGGCAAAGTTCTGAATGCGCTCGTCAATTGCCTGGTAGATCTCGCGACGCGGTCGGCCAAGCAGTTGCATCGCTTCCTCGGCCGAAAAGTTGCCAAGCCCTGCTGTGGACGCTTCCTTTTCTGCTTCTTCGATGACCTCGGAGGCGGAGCGGAACTGGTTCGACGTCGCGCTGAGCAGGATGATGAGGTCTTCTTCCGCCGAGATGCGGCGCTCGGTGAGGGTGGCGACGCCGGCATGGTCGCTATCGGGCAAGAGCTTTCGCCGTTCCTCCCAGAGAGCGGCCAAGCGGGCCATCGAGGTCGACAGCAGGTGGACGCGCAAAGCATCCTCCTCGACCGCGATTTCCAGTTGCGCTAGTCGCTTTCGAACCGCATCTGAGCGGACCTTCAGGCGCCAAAGCCAATCGTCCGCATCGATTTTTCGAAGCAGGTCGGGGGCCGGCCCGGTGATCAGAGTGTAACCGTCGCTCGGGTGATCGAGGAGCCAACCCGGTGTGACGATGTTGCCCCTGACGATCAGCGGCATCGAAGGATTGAGCGTCTTCAAAGAGATGGAGAGCTTCAAATCCTCCTGAAGATGTTCGGTCCGCACGATTTGCCGAAGACCTGCCGCAACCGACGCTTCGAAGCCGGCTTCGGACGCCCAGCTTGCAACAGCGCCTCTGAGGACAAGGGCCTTGGCTTGGTCCCAATTCCCAGCTTCCGCCGCCGCCAATGCGAACATGTTTGCGGAGCGATATTGCTTGCCACCCAGAGAGATCGAGCTTTGCCCCTCCTTCTCGCCTGCTGCCTCAGCTGCCGGTGCTGATACGTTCTCTCCGCGCGGCCATGCCTGAACTTCCTTCCACTGCCAGCGCTGGCGCCTGTCACGGGCCAGCAGGCCCCGCAGCAAGGTGCTGATCCGCTCGTCCAGGTTTTCGGGCAGCTGTACGCCGTTGGTGAGAACGTGGATCAGAAAGGCCTGCTCATTGATGCCTTCGAAGCAGGCGCCTTGGGTGATCTTCTCCAGCAAGATCATCCCCATGCTCCACCAGTCGGAAGCTGGGGCTACGCCGCCGGCGATCGCCTCGGGCGCCATATAACGGGTGGTTTCGAGCGGAGACACGATATCGAGATCGAATTCGGACAGCCGTGCCGATCCGAAGCCGCCGATGACAAGGTCAAGCGGCTCTTTTGACCGCACGAAGACGACGGAAGGGCGCAGATCCCTGTGCCGCAATCCGGCTTCGGTGAGCGCATGAACTGCCTTGCCGAGCTCGCCAACCAACGTCGCAATGGTCGCCGGATCGGCAGGATCGACGGCAAAATCCGCCAGAGTGCCGCCCTTGAATTCCTCCGCGACCTCGTAGGCGCGCTCCTGCCAACGGCCGGTCGCGAAGAATTCGGGGACATGATCTCGAGGAAGCTTTACGAGCAGATCGTAAATCGCTTGATCCGGCTCCGAACCTACAGCGTAAAGTGTGAGTATTCCACGTTGTCCATCTGAGGCGCGGGTTGCGACGAATCGCTCGCGAACCGCGCTGGACGAGGCGATCCGATCCTGCAGACGCCAACCGTCGACGACCGTCTCGGTCTCTGGTGGAAGCTCCGGCGTGGGAGGAGGTTCGGCTGGTGAGGGCTGCTCAGCACTTTCGACGATCGGCTCGCCGCAGACGCCGCAAACCAGGTCGCCGGGAGAGCCCTGATGACCATTTCGGCAGGTCGGGTCTTTCGACTGCGATGTCAGCGGCGGACTAGGCTTTAGTTTTGTTGTGCCGGGAGCCGTTATATCGACCGCCGACAGGTCCCAGCCGCAGGTTTGTCCATTCACCACGCCTTCACAGAAGATTTCGGTGACAGGTCGTTCGGTCGTGCAGTTCGGGCAAAGTCTGATCATCATGAAATTCTAAACAGAAAGGAAACGGGGATCTTCCGAAGTTCCAAGCGTTGATCCGCCATCTTCGAGAATATGTCGTAGCCGCCGGAAGTCGCCGCGCGCAGGAATGCCGGCAAGCCAGAGGTCGCCATCCTCGTCGAACATGATATCGAAGGCGCGGTCTGTTTCGTCGATGCGGCGCTCGAAGCTTGCGAATCGAGCGCGGCCCAAAGGCGTCAGCAGGTGCAGTTCCTGATTGTCGCTGCCACGAAGCGCGAGAGTTTGCGCCTCATTGACTTTGAATGGCCCGGACACGATCGCGTCGATGAGAGATGGCGATGCCGCGAGCGCACCGCAGATCGCGGTCCACGGGTAGCCGGAAAACACGAGGATGTCCGCATTCGTTCGCGCGCGAAGCTGGACCAGAAGATCGAACAACGCCTCACCTTGGTCAAAAGGCTCGCCACCCGAAATCGTGATCCCGTCGGCCCCCGACAGCCATGGTGAAACAGCCTCGACAACGTCTCCTATGGTGGTGGTTCCCCGTCCCTGAGCCCATGTGTCCATGGAGATGCATCCTGGGCAACGGATCGAGCAGCCTTGGAACCAGATCCCGATCCTGCGGCCGGGCCCCAGCGTCGTGATCGGGAAATGAATGCGGGAAATGTTGATCGTCCCACTCATGAGGACTGCTCGCTCACGAGATCAATCGAGGTCGATGGCCCCGGACGGACCGCTTCGATCCTGTATCTGCGGCCCGTTTCCACTCCACGATCAAACAGAGCCCGCGATAGCGGGTTGATGAGGTGAGCTTCGACCTGGTTGCGGATGCCTCGGCCGCCATTGGAAAGTTCAGAAAGGCACAGGCCGCGAAGCGCCTCGCGGGCACTTCCGCTCATGGTTACGTCATGGCCCAGCGAGCTGACGTCCTTGAGCAGGTTGTCGACCATTGAATCGAATATCTCGTTTGCGACCTCGGGGCGGATAAAGTCGAAAACGATGACGTTCTCTCCGATCCGGTTCAATATTTCGGGCCGATTGAGGACCTGCTTGAAGTGCCTTTCGATCTCGCCGCGCACCTTGCTGCGTACCGCCTCGAAGTTCTCCTCGGGCGTGACATTGGCAATTCTCTCGCCGGACGGCCCCGGTATGTAGATGCCTAAATTCGAGGTGAAGACAATGAAGGCTTCCGAGAAATAGACCCGATCGCCCCGGCCGGAGGTGAGGACGCCGTCGTCGAGAACCTGCAAAAATTTATCGAGAATTCTGGGATGAGCCTTTTCGATCTCGTCGAACAAGACAACGCTAAAGGGTTTTTCACGGATGGCGTTGGTGAGCTCGCCGCC
Organism: Bradyrhizobium sp. UFLA03-84; assembly: GCF_002289535.1. Taxonomy (NCBI): domain Bacteria; kingdom Pseudomonadati; phylum Pseudomonadota; class Alphaproteobacteria; order Hyphomicrobiales; family Nitrobacteraceae; genus Bradyrhizobium; species Bradyrhizobium sp. UFLA03-84. Next base: position 7,940 of record NZ_NSJY01000011.1, read on the forward strand.
GACGTCATATCCGATATAGCCAGGCGGCGCCCCGATCAGCCGTTGGTCGGAATGCTCGGCACTGAACTCGGACATGTCGAAGCGGATATAGGCAGATTCATCGCCGAACAGCAGGCTGGTGATGGTTTTGGCAAGCTCCGTCTTGCCGACGCCGGTCGGCCCGGCAAGAAAGACGACACCTCTTGGCCGGCCACCCCGTGGCGATTGTCCGATCCCCGTCATCGCGCGCTTGACGATATCGAGCATATGCGTGACCGCGTGAGACTGTCCCTTGACGCGGCGTCTGACGAACTCTTCACCCGAAGTGATCTTCTCGCGGCCGATTTTGCGCCAGGGATCCTCAGTCACGCCCACTTTGAAGCGTCGGACCGCATCGGCGATGCGATCGAATGGGACGGCCTCGCTGCGGGCGAGCTGCGCGACCGCGCTCACGTCCAGCAGCAAAAGGCCTTCGGTCTCGTCCACGAACTCTTGCGCACACTTCTCCAATGCCGGCTCTTGTGCGTTCTGCGCGCCCGGCAGACCCCGGACCAGAGAGCGGATCATGCTCCTTCGGGCAGGATGATCCGGTCGTCCGATCGGGATGTGCCTGACCTTTGGGTTTCCAATCAGGAACCAGTCCGGCAGATCCCCCTCCTTGTCGACGATCCAGACAATTGTATTGAAGAAAGGCAGCCTTTTCTCGCCCGCCGGACGGGCACGCGCCGCATGGGAGAGGATCAGCGCGCGGGAGAAAAGCTGGTGCTCGGCAGGTGACAACGCGTCGTTTCGCGCAACGAGCCTGGAGGCAAAGTCGACAACCAGGGCGGAGGGTTGTCCGTCAGCTGTGACGTGGCGCTCAAGCGTCGTCGACAGAAGATCGATACCGCCTGCCGCAGCGCCGTTTGTCGGCATCAGACCCAACTGAGAGAGGTAGCTTCCATCCGCCGGCTCGACATCCCGGAAGCCATTCAGAAGATCAAACCAGGCGATCTGCGCATAACCAGCTGCTTTCAAGACGTCCGGCAGAACTCTGGACAAGGGCGCTGCGGTTACCTCGCCCGGAGCGATCTCGTGCATCTGAAGGTCGCGGGTATTGCCCGAGAGCACGAATTGGCTGCGCAGCGGCAGAAAGCGCAGCAAATCGCGCAGCCATCTGGCTCTTTCCACCGAATTGTCGTGCACCGAAAAAGCCCCGTTTTACGCGTACCGCGCGACTATACGGCATCTCACTCGCCGATTTCGACAGTAATTCCCAGAAGTCCATAGGGAATTGGGATAAGCCGGTAAGAGGAGATGGGCGGAGCAGACCAGATACCGGGCTCGTTTGGGGAGCATTGAAGCGCTGCATTCTCAGACGTCGGCGATCTCGCCGGGTGATCCAAGCGCCTCGCCTCTATCGTTAAAGACGTAGCCAGCAGAGCGGCAGCAATGCTGCGGACCGAATGATATGAGGATGCAAGAGCATGGCTAAGCGATGGATACCAGCGTCAGCCGGACCAGTAACGCAGGCTGATGGAATTAATTCAAGTTGGCCGTGCTGGTCTCATAGCGATGAGGCTGCTCGGAACGAGCAGATCTGGAAGTCGACCTCGTGGAGCCAGCGCGGCTTCGGCAGTTTAAGCGTGGATGACGAGCGCGCAGCGGCCATCAATGATGCGCGGAAGAGGGGACCGATGCCACCAAGTCCGCCTCAGCAGCCGGTTCGGCACGACTGCTCCTGGTGCGCGGAGAACCAAGACATTGGCCTAGCATGCGTGCGGCGAGCGCATCTACAACATGCAGCGACTATCGTAGACCACCGTGGTTCTCCGCCAACAACACGATTGTAGGCGTGGTCCGGTAAATTGCAGGCTCAAGCCAATCATCGAGCCGCAGCCTCAGCGGCTAATCGATGACTCCGCGAACAGAGCGCTTGCGCAATTTAATCGTCTTGGCCGTTGCTCCGAACTTTATCTTGCCTCCGTGATGAGTCATCGTCCCCTCTACCGGCCAAGAAAAGACGATCATAGTGTCAGATCCCGAACCGGTCTCCCGTACTTCGAAAGCTCCGCCGTTGGTTTCTACAATTGAACGACAATAGCCAAGACCGGAACTCGACACCGCCTCGAACGGCGTGAGCTGCGCGTGCTCCTCCGGGCTTTTGACGCGCACCGTTGTAACCAGGTTGGATCCTTTCAACGCGCCATGAAAATCGTATGCGCCATGACGAGTGCCTATGATGACCATGTGACTGAGGACCATGCGCAAGGACTCCGCAACACGAATTTTTGGAACTCTGCCGAACGATGCGGTCGCATGGATACTCGGGTCGAGGTGTCTTGCCGTGTTCATAGCTTCCATCACGACCCTGTTTGGATCGATCCAGCCGGAAGCGGACCTTCCTGCTGCGACGACATCAATGGGCCCCATGAGGTTGCGCACTGCGACCTGCATTGCACCGAGATCCTTCTCCACCGCCTGCAGTTCGCGTGGCACGATTTGATTCTCCGCGGTGTGCGCCCAAACGTCTATCGTGTCGCGCACGCGTCGGTTCGATCGCGCGGCAACGCTCATGATCTCCTCTCTGACATGCGAGTTTGCGGACTGGTAGGCGACCAGGCGGTCTTGCGCATCTGCGAGCTCCCGTCGAGCCCGCGCCTCCGCTTCCTTCGCGATCTTGAGCGCGAGTTCGGCTTCGCTCCGCGCTTTCATCGCCATAGACACGTCTGATCCAAGGAGGCACAGGCCGCCATCCGGCATAACCGCTTCGGTGAATTGGATCCACGTCGTGTCGTCGATTTGAAGCCGCCAAGTATCGTTGGATGTCATTAGCTCATCGCGCGACATCTTCGCGATTGTCATTTTCCAGTCAGCAAGCGATGGAAGGACATGAGGCTCCTTTGAACGGGTCAGCCGATAGAACGCGGCATTCGCACCGACAGGCACGCCGCTTGCCGTCCAGATCGCCAACGGATAGGGCGCTTGATGCCACCATTCGTGATCTGTCGCTGGATCATTAACGGCGATGTCGAGTTTCTGCGCCACGCGGCGACCGAGGTCAGTCAGCGCGAAGCTTGCTTCCTTTCCCGACGAGGATCGCTCAATCAGCCCTGTTCCCTGCAGGGCACCGGTCACCCTCGAAAGGTTGGACTCTCGAAGGCCGAGAATGCTCATCAGTGCAATATTGCTGACGGCCTTGCCGGCGCCTGCGATTGCGCTCAGAAGCGACTTGGTGTGCTTTCGACTGAGGACCTCTTCCAATGGTTGGAGCTCAGCAAACCTGGCTGACTGCGAGATCAGGTCCGCAAAGGCGCGCATTCTCTCCGACATTCCGCCGGCATTTCTGCTGGCGGTAAGTGCCGACGCGTGTCGCACCACCTCAAACCATTGCGAAAGCTCGCCGCCGAAGGAGCGCGACGTCAGCGTGCGCCACGTAACGTCGCGGAGCACATCATAGACCCGCTCTGTCAGAGACGGTTCGCTGGTCAGCGCTTTTCGGATCGCGGCGGCCGCTTCGGCAGGCGTCGCATCGCCGCGCCCGATCCGATCAAGCGATATTTCGAAGGCCTTGCGGTCGGTGGCGGACATTGGACCCGCTGCTGTGGGACTACGGAACTCGTTTTACTATGCTTTACATCGGCCTGCTTTAACACCAAGTCAACGGTCATGTAACGTTTTGCCGCGGAAAACGCTCCAGGGAGCATCTGTCAGAAGCTCTTTTGCCGCCCAGCGCGATGAGTTCCCGTCCGGGTTCAGGACAAACCCGGCAGCCTGACCCAGTGGCGGATAGGCCTGTTGGACCACAAAACTGCGGGTTTTTCGCTCATTGTCCAAATCCTTTGCGGTCCGGATGTGCCCATCCATGGTGACCTCGTTGCCGCATGACGGGACGATTGCGAAGTCAACATCGAGCCAACCATAAGGGGTATGATAGCACCTATTACAGAAATCGAGACAGATGCCGAAGCCGAAAAGGGCTTCCTCCAGCACCACGACCACAAGCTCGGTCCCGTGCCGAATGTCTTCCACGCGGCCTTCAGCGTCCTTGTAGGCCATGCGCTTCTTGTGCCGAGCAATTTGCACGCCGTGACCATCGTAGATCGTAGCGATGTTGTATCGCTGGCCGTCCTCCACTTCATGCCAGGAGCCTGCGACCACGATGCCAGGTGCGTCCGGCATTTCACCCTCTGCAAGCCAAGGCTTCTCCACAAGTTGAGCTTTGATGAGAGAACGCGATTGCGGGTCAATCATGAGTTCCGGAAACACGGTGGTCAGGCAGCGTTCGGTGTGAGCCGCCTTGCACGCATGGGAAATAATGGTTTCGCCATGAGGGATGTTGACCGCTCTGACGAAGAACCTCGTCGATGTTTCATCGCAGTCGAAGGTGGGATCAGGAAACAATACGGCGCCGAATGTCGACGACTTCCTGGCCATCCGGTCGACTTTCACGATCTGAACCGTCGCGCCGTCGACGACAGCTGGGACGAACCGGAGACGCAGGAGCCCGCGTTGGTCGAAGTTGCGCATATCCTGGGCAGGGTTCTTTGTGTCCTTCCACGCTAAGCGCCCCATGGGGATGAGATAGGCGCAATGTCCGGCCTGTTCGACAAGCCACCCGGCTGGATCAGTCGGCCTCGAGCCCAGATCCTGTTCGGTGTATTCACGCTCCATGGCGCGAAGACAACCGCCGAGCCGCATCACGATTTCCTCGTAGGTCTCCGTGCCGTCGAATGAGAGACCATAGTCCGGCGCTTGCATGTCGAGCGTCGCAGCGAACTCGAGGATCATCGATTCCGGGACAAGCGAGTATAAATGTTTGATCGTGGCCGACGCCTTGGCGAGCGCGGCCCAGACGATGAGCATGGCGTGTCGCAAACCATCGTCGTCCTCGCTGCGAGGCACTGCTCTCAGATTGGCGGGAATGCTGAAAGCGTTCTCCCGCCACTGCTCGTCGGTGATGTCCAAAGCCGTGACTGCCCGAATATGATTCCGCGTTCTGAAATTCGCCGGGTTGATAGCCGACGCGCAAGCGTCTCGCTAGACTTTTGAGTATACTCTCACAAGGCATCGATGATGATCGATGCAAGGTTTGTTCAAAGACGCAAGTGACTGATGCGACTCTTACTTATTGATCGTTGGTCTGATGTCCAGATGATTGTCCGAATCGGACAGAACAATGCTGCCGCCGATCGTCAGCGATGTTAGCGTGCGGCGATACGCGGGGCACGCACAGAGAGGTCCAACCAGCGAGGGTATGAAGTGCGGGATCTTTGTGCGCGAAAACGAAAAGCCTTGATCGTTGTCTCGCTGGTCAATTGCCCGCGTGCTTATGCAGCTACGGCCGGGCACCTAGGTCCATGGTTCCCACCGGAATGAAGGGGGCATGTCTGATCACACCAAACCGAACTTATCCTGGACGAGGCATCTAGCTGGCGCGGCTCTTTGCGCGACCGTGCCCTACAAAAGGGCGATTTGAAGCGCTGCTGCTTTGTTAACGTCCGGCTGTTTCTGGTGGCAAATGACAGTTGCCGGGGCGGGGCTTGCGTTGTCGGTTCGCGGAATCCTCGACTTGTACCGATCAAGCACGCCGGTGCTGACGGGTCACCTTTCTGTTCAAGAGCGAGGTGGTGTGGACCAGGGCGAGGCCATCACGTGTGCATCCATGGAGTGGGCTCAATCGCTGGGTATGGCGAACTGATCGGCCTATATCCGCGCGAACGCCTGGCGTCAGCGCACGATCATTCATGCTAGGACCGGTTTGAGCGCGTCTGCGGTCTCGCCGCGGGCAAGCTCTTCTCCTCCTGCTCAAAGTCGGCTTCAAAAGGCTAGGTCTTAAAGCGTCCGAGCCCTCGTCAACGTCAAGCCGCATCGATCAATGAACCGATCGATGAATGCGACCGGCGATAGCAGGAAGAAGTGCGGCGGCGCCGTGCGCCTTCTTTGCGTCTCAGTCGAATGAGTGGGGAAAAAGTGCGCAAGTGGGCTGGAGCGAGATGAAAAACATCGAGCGATCCATTTCGCCTCATCCGCTCGAAAATCTCTTGACCGTCTAGCGGAATATTCGATAAATCGCTCCACTACTGCAGGTTAAGTTTATTGCTTTAAACCCGCTGTCCGATAGCGGATCTATGTTTGCATTGCGCGCGGCGAGCTCTCTTTAAGCGTTCGCGTTCGGTGAGAGTTCGGCCGTGTGTTTGGGATTAAAGCCAATATTTGCTCAGGACTATCTTCTGTAGACAGTATTAGGGAACGAGCGATGACTGTGCGCGAGCAATTGTTCACATTATTGCGCAACCTGCGATGGATCATCATTCTCTCGGTCGCCATTTCCGTTCTACTCTACCTGCCGGATCAAATTCAGGAGCTCTACCGAATAGGCGCCGACGACATTGGCTGGACAACTGTCAAAGAGTTCATCGCCATTGGCGTGATCGCGATAACGATTTGGGCGGCTGCGTTTCAGCTCACCGCTGCAACGATAGCTCGCATGCCGCGCGCGACAGGCCGGTTGGCCCTGTATATAAGACTTGCGCCCGTTATCCTCGGCGCATTGCCCATACTCGCTGCAACCGCAGGTCAACTCGGCTCGCGGCCCGCTCAAAAGATCGGTGAGGTCGAGGAAGTCGGAAGCATCTTCCGCATCCAGGCTCAGGCGCTTGCCTTCGAGCGCAACATGCTACTCATCCTGGCCTTCGCCATGTTAATTCTGCTCGCCGCATTTGTCGTATTTGCCTGGCGAATGGGAGCAAGAGATCGCGCCACCGAGCTCGCAAGCACGGCGAACAATGCCTATTTCATCCGCTATAGATTTCTTGCGCTCACGATCGCCGGCATCGCGCTATTGACGGCTGGCTTCCTTCTGCTTCCCGATAGGCTTGCGCAATTCGTTGGCTCGTTTGGCGTGATCGCTCTTTTTACGATGTGCGTGGTCGCTCTTTCGACCCACTTTGCGCTGCTGACAATCAGGCTCAATTTCCCGTTTATACCGGTTGTGTTCGGTGGCCTGTTCCTGGTTGCGTCCTTATTTGGAAGTGACGATCACGGCCTGCGCACAGTCGATATTGCAGCCGGCCAGCCGGAAGACAAACCCCGCATCTCTGCCGTCGAGGCATTTCGCGAGTGGATTGTGCAAAAACCGCGGGTCGCCGAGGCCAAGAGACTTGGCGAATATCCCGTGTTCATTGTGGCGGCCCAGGGCGGTGGCATCTATGCGGCCAACAACGCGGCCCGCTTTCTTGCCAGAATGCAGGATCTCTGTCCGGCGTTTCGGCAGCATCTGTTTGCGATAAGCGGTGTCTCCGGCGGAAGCGTCGGCTCGGCAATTTTCGCGGCTGCGCTTCATGCCGATAATGCGCCACTTGATGCGATTGCTCCCGACGCCAAGACATGCCCAAAGATCGCAGACTTTCTCGCCGGCGTCGGTCGAGCCGAGGACATCGATGCTTCCGGGCCGGTAGAACAGCGCGTCGCAAGCGTGTTGGAAACGGATTTTCTCTCGCCGTTGGTTGCCGGCTTTCTTTTTACCGACTTCACCCAGCTGTTCTCTCCGTTCGCGGTTCCAAGTTTCGACCGCGCGCGCTTTCTGGAATACACGCTGGAAAATGCGACAGACCGAATGCTCAGGAACCAGAAGGGGGCCGGCGCACAGTCCAACCTGCTGAAAGCCGATTTTCAGTCACATTGGGCGCCTGACAACAATATGCCCGCGCTGCTGTTGAATACGACAGACGCCGGGAGCGGCAAACGGGTTGTGATCTCTCCCTTCGATATCGATCCGCTGCACACGAAAGACAAAGACCTGTGCGTTCTCGCAACGCTTGATCGCACCGGCATTGGACCCGATCAAACCGTCACAAGCCATTCCCTCCATATTCCGCTCAGCGCGGCGGCGTTTACCAGCGCGCGCTTTCCATGGGTGACGCCGGCGGCGACGGTTCCTATAAAGAACGACTGCATGACCGCCAATCGACAGGCGCGCCTGGTAGACGGCGGATATGTCGAGAACTCCGGCATAGAGACTGCTCTCGATCTGATCGAGCGGCTCAACAACATCAAGGGCACCTCTGATGCGCCAAAGTTCCGAATCTATCTTTTGTCGCTGGTGAGCGGCCAGTTCGAAGATCATGGATCCTTCATGTTCGGTGAGCTCATGGAGCCGGTACGCGCGCTTCTGAGCACGCGTACCTCGCGGACCTATGTCGCACTCAATCACGCAACCACGATCGATCGCGCGCCGGAAAATGACCTAGCTGCCAGTGTACAGCGCTTTCCGACATTCGGCCGCACCGAAATAACCGGCTTGTTTTACAGCCTGCCGCTTGGTTGGACCCTATCTCAGCAAACCGACGATATCATCTCGCTGAGCAGCGGTCGTTTTTGGGATTGCGTGCCAAAGGATGATTTCGATCAATCCCGGACCAAGCAGAGCAACGCTGATTGCCTGCAGGTAAAATTGTTTCATCTCTTGAACGGATCTGTCGCATCCGCCTTTGAAACGCTCCGAGATGCGAAGCTCGCCCAAGCGGCTTACGCCGATGAATTGAGCAAAGAGTACCGGCCCGCTCCAAAGATCAAGCCGCAGCCGCTACTCGCCTGTTACGAGAGGAAGTGGTTGCAGGAGCGCGGCTATCAGAAGTACCGCGACCAAGTTGTCGCCTACGAGCACCAGCTCGCGGTATCGATCAAAGACCATTCGCCGGCTCCGGCGCCCCTGCCACCATATCGGAAGAGTTATATGGCGTATTTTCAGGCCGAGCAGGTCAAGGCGTTGTTGCAGGAATGGGATCGCGTCGCAGAAACCGATCCACGGATCCTTGCCTATATACTAGGAGCAATCTCCTACGACAGCGCTGATTTTACCCGCAGCAGTGAGAATTTCTCTTACAGCGCGGTCTCGCAATTGCCGCGCAAATGGCGCGACCGGATCGCCAAAAACAACGCTGATCTGGTGGCGGCGAACAAACCGCCGATCGCGATCGAGACATTGCTCAATCACCCCAAGGAACTGGCCAATTTCGCTCTTGGTTACGAGGGCAACCCGTTCGGAAACCAGGCGGGGACGGACGATGGTTGGCTGTTTCGCCCACGAGGCATGTATCAACTGGTGGGGCGGGAGCAATATCAGGAAGCACAGAGCCAGATACAAGATATCGGCGATCTGGAAGGGCTTGATCTCCTCGCGCTCCCCGATGCACTGCGTGATGCCAAGATCTCAGCCAAGGTGGCTTTTGCCCATTTTCGGCTTCATCCCTATCAGAATGGAACATTGTTTGAGCTGCTCAAGGATCCATCGAAGGACTGGATCGCCGTGCGCGCCCTGCAAACAGACATGGACCATGGCCGCCTTGATCGAGAGCGTGTCAATGCAAGAAGTGAGATGTTTTTCAACTGCATAGATGAGGCTTTGCATCCCACTCAACTCAAGACCCTGCAAAGCAAGTTTTACGGTAGCGAGTGAACGTCCTTTATCCGCGGCTGCGTGCCGAAATATGCAGGATATATCGCTGAAGACGGTTGTATCTCGATCAGGCGTTCGAGTTTTCAATCTTACATGAGGAATTGCCGACGATGGCGAAAGGTGAAATCCGCCGCTCGATGCTTGGGTGGGGCCTTACAAATCTGCTTGCAGCGGGACTGATCTTCGCCGGTGCTTTGGGACCAGCAACAGCAGAGGCCCAGACGTCATCGAAGCCGCTTTCGGCCAACGACGTGTCCATCCTGTTTCCTCCCCCCAAGGCGCCTGCAGACCTCGTCAATTTGATTGCGGTTTCCGATCTTGCCGGACCCTTTGGGGACGCCCACCGGCTGTTGTCAGATGATGATTTCGCGCGCTTTGTCGCAAACGCCGAGAATCCCGAGCGCGAAGGCGTGCCGGACTCCGGCGCGCGCCACATCCATCTGCCGGACGCCGTCAAAAAGATCGATGCCTGGTTTGTTGCGGGCATCCGGATCGATCCGGGAGCGCCAGGCCTATCTCCTGACGTCATCGCCCAGTTTGGACGGCAGCCGCAAATCCGGCTGATCATTCAACCCGTGACCAATGGCCCGGACGGGTTCAAGGTCCATGACACTGCCGGCCACCTGATCTTCAGCTTCAACCTCGACCCCGATCCGCCGCTCGAAGGGTGCGCGCCATTCCCGCGCTTCAAGCCTGACGACGCAACTTTCAAGGCGATCATTCGCGACATTGCGGCTCTGCGCGATCAACTTGCGGCGGGAAAGTTCGGCAATGTCAAGATCTCGACTGCAGGCGACATGAACGTGCACCCCGGGCTGGTCGGTTCATCCGCCAAGCCGTTTCGTGATGCGGTGAAAGCCATGCTGGAGAAGCATCTCTCGCCGCAGCGCCTCAACACCATGGCTGTCATGGGCATTTCACCGCCCGAACCGTGGGTGTTCGTTTCGATGCTAAGGGTGCCGCAAGCCGGGCTGATACCAGTGCCGGGCCCGACCCTCGATGGCCTCCATGCCGCGCAGATGTTCAGCATCGTCGGCGACACGCATGTGGTCCCGCGGCCGGTCACGAATAACCAAAATCCTGTGACCTGCCGCCACGCGGCGCTGCAGAATCCTCCCTTGCCGATCTCGAACCGTAAGGGAGTCTCCACGGCCGATTTCATCGATGGCAACGTTCCCAATAGCCGCGTGCTCGAGATCGTCAACATCGTTGCGGATACGAAGAAGAGCCATTTCTTCAATACGGATTGCGTGAGCTGTCACACCGAGACGGCGCAGCCGCTCAAAAGGAAAGTGCAAGGCTTCACGGTGCCCGGTGTAAACCGAGCGGTTCTCCCGAAAGAAGACTGGAATGTTCGTAATTTTGGTTGGTTTCCCTCGTTCTTGCATGGTGGTCCTGCGGCCGCGACCATCACCCGACGCGCAGCAGCCGAGACTGCCGACGTCGTCTCCTTCATCAATAGCCAATTGCTGAACCAGTAAGGAGCGCCATCGTCGCCCGGCTCGCTCGTGCGGCGACGTGCGCTATTTGAAATGAGGGAGGATTGCCATGGAGGCACGTTCGTTCAGGTCTTGGGTCGGTGGCCGGCTGAGGCGGTTGCCGCACGCCATCGGTCTCTTTGTCGCGATCGTATTCGTGGTGGCAGCATTGGTCGCGGGCATGGCGTACTTTGTACCGGAAAAGCTTCGCGATACGGCGCTCAAGATCAAGAATAGCGCAAATCTGGTTGCCCAGCTGCTACCGGCGACGCTGCCGGCGCCGTCGAAGATCGATAGCGCGTATTGGCTGCCCCAGAACTGGAGTTCGCGGCAGCGTTACTGGTTCCACCATACCTCCCAGGGCACGGCGACCATTCCCGTGCCCTATCGATGGTTTCTGGCTCTCGAGCGTCCCGAGCTATCGATCCATTACACGAGCTTGACCGACAGTGAATATCTGCGACGCCTTGGTTTCATTCCAAGTCCAAGCTCAAAGGACTTTGATGCGAGCTCACCTGCATACGGCTACCGCGAGGAGGCGAAGGGGACAGGCTCGACTTGGACGGCGAGCACACCCGACAATCCAACGGGCTTGCCGGTAGGTTTCGCAATTCTGAAAGGGGGCATCGATCCGGCAACGGGGGCCTTCTACGAAGATCAGATCGGATTAACCTGTGCCGCCTGTCATACCGGTCATCTCGAGTACAAGAATGTCAGCATTCGCTTCGATGGTGGACCAGCGATGGTCAACCTCGGTGAGGTGGAACGGGTCATTGGACTATCGATCGGCTACACGCTGATCCTGCCGTGGCGGTTCGAGCGCTTCGCCAACCGGCTGGAAAGCATTGAAGGTCGTAGCATCGACCGCAAGAAGCTGCGAAGTGATCTGGAGCTGGCACTCCAGAAGATTAAGGCTCAAAAGGCTGCAAGCGATGGCCTTTTGGCCGGGCAAGGTGTTGCGGATCTCGATGAGGGGTTCGGCCGACTGGATGCCTTGAACAGGATCGGCAACCAAGTCTTCTACACCAATTTCCTGGATCCTGTGACCGGAGTACTTTCCGATCCGCTTCTCAAGGGCAACTTCGCACGCAACGATGCTCCTGTGAGCTTTCCGCCAATCTGGGACACGCCATACTTCCTGTGGGCGCAGTATGACGCCTCCGTCCTCAACGAACTTGTTCGCAATTCTGGCGAAGCGCTCGGCGTCAGCGCGAAAATCAATATGAGGGCACCCGCGCCGGGCCGGCCGCTTTTTGAATCATCCATCCATCTGTCGGACATTGCGCGCTTCGAGGAGCTTTTGCGCGGTACGGATCCTTTCTCATCTGCGGAGGCAAGCGGCAGGAAATTCAACGGGCTTGTCGCGCCACGATGGAAGGACGCGCAGGACAGGTTCCCAGGCGACCCGACCTGGGCCATCGACGAAAAACTCGTTGAGAAAGGTCGGGATCTCTATCGCTCGCATTGCTTTGAATGCCACCGAGGACCCGTAAATGATTCCGAGTTCGACGCAAAGTGGCCGGAAGACTCCTTCTGGAAGCCGGAGAACCCGGATCGCTCTGCCAAGGGCGAGAAGAATTGGGTGGAGATCGGCGGACGCCATTATTTCAATGTCGTTCAACTGCCGGTGAACGTGATCGGCACTGACCGTCAACAATCCAATGTCCTGACAACGCGGCGCGTTCACTTACCCGAAAAGATCGGTCTCAGTCCAGTCGACGACCTGAACAAGGCCTGGGGCTGCGGCCTTCCAACCGATCGAGCGGCAGATCCTTTGTTTGTGCTAGCCCTGATGGACGTGGTGGGCAAGACCATCGATCAATGGAACGTCGCGAACAACTCTTCCGAAAATACCAAGCAGCAGATGTGGGGGCCGAGGAAGAATTGCCAAAACCCACGAGCATACATTGGAGCGCGGGTGAGCCGTAACGGCAAAGACGAAGAAGTCCTTGCCCTCGAACCTCAGTACCGCGCGCGTCCGCTGGACGGTGTTTGGGCAACAGCCCCGTATCTGCACAACGGATCGGTGCCGACGCTCAAGGACATGTTATTGCCGCAGGGCCGGCGGCCAAGCTCTTTCTGCGTTGGTAGCCGCAAATTCGATCCTGTTAACGTTGGGCTTGTTGCGAAAGTGCGCGCGAATGATGCCTGCGCGGCCGGCCTGACGGACTTCAACGTATCGCTGCTTGGGAACAGCAATCGTGGGCATTCATTCGAGGGCAAGGAAACTGATATTACGAAGCTGCCGCCTGGGGTCATCGGTCCGGAACTGACTGAAGCAGAAAGGCGAGCGCTTCTTGAATATTTGAAGACGCTGTAGGGAGAGCCGTTAGCTTGAAAGCTCAGAGCTCTTCACAGGGATACAGAGCAAGCCGATCTGCGGGAAGCATACTGTCGACGCAAGGACTGTGTACTTGTCGAGACATCTCATTCGGTGCCGTACAAAGAGTTGTCCAATGTGGTCCGGTCATTGAATGACGGCGGCGGTCCTTGGTTTGATAAGCGTTCATGTCAGGGCGCCGCCATGCTTCGCTGATTAATTGAAGCAGCAGGGCGGGGCTCTGGCTGCCGAGAGTAGAAGTCCGATGTTCTTTCGGGCCACTAACTCGGGAGGTGCTCCCGCGATCGAGCTTCATACAGATGCGCAGACATCTACTCGGAACTGTGAACTGGGGTGCGTACGCCGATCACTGCGCATGAACCGAGCTTGGTCAGAAGAATAGTTCGGCGATCGTTGATGAGGTGCCACGAGCGGATATATTCACTGGCGAAGCCTTGGTTTGGCGTCAAGATGGTCAGGCTTATCGAACGATCCGCCTAAGTGTGTCGGCTCGCCAAAGGAGTCAGACTTGATGACACGCGAGCTGCTTACTGTATGATAATACAACCATAAGTAACATGGTGTAAAAATCGCCTCATGCCATTCATGTCATCGAATTGAGAATATTTTCGTCGGGAAGTTTGCGTTTGCGGTGTACTTCATTGCACCGCCTCGAATGGAGGGGACTTGCTATGCTCGACTCCGAAACCATTGCCTGCCTTCGTCGAGTACTGGATGAAGTTTGCAAGGGTGTGTCCCGTCACGAGACTGGTACCCGAGCGCACGTCGCTTCCAAAATTCTAGAAGCCGCATCGCGAGGCGAGACTTCCGTTGAAGTTCTCAAGCAAATTGGGCGGAAGGCCTTGGCCGGCGACCCGTCGATGTGGCCCGAGCAAGGCTCTAGTCGCCATTCATCCGAGGCGAGCGAATCCGGCGAACCTGTCGGCCCTACCAAAAAGGATTAAGCCCGTTGGTTCGGATGTACCAGCAAAGCGTCCGCGACGTGAAAGCATTCGGGGAGTGCGCCTTCGTGGAAGCGGATCCGAAGTGGCTGGGCTTGCGCGAGATGGCCTGGGTGGTCGTAACGGAATCACTTAAGGACCAAGTGCGGGACTCATGGAGCGGGACCACAGTGGCATTCGTAACTGAGCAAGCAGCCGAGCGCGGACGGCTTGGTGAGCAGGGACGACGACCAACTCAATTGCAAGCATGTCTATTCTGGCCCATTAAGATAGTACGGAAGCGTGCCGGGAGACTCGAAGGCGAGAAGATCGCGCCTGACGATGTTGCGAAGGATAAAACGATTCATCATCGATCGCGCCCTGCGTCCTGAACAGCCTGACGGAGCCGATCGCGGTGCGCGCGTCGTAAGTCAGCAGCGTATTTTCGCCCGCTTCACCATATCCCGGAAATAGGGAACTGCGAGTGACGGTAAAGAAGTATCCGCCGTGCCGCTCCACGAGCCCTTCGACCTCACGAATGAAAAGCCATGCTACTGCACGGCCCGTGCGAGCTTGCGTCATCGCCTCCCGCGAATGGAGGAAATATGAAACCACGGAATAAGTCCTGGACACCACTCTGCGTGGTGAAATCCTTAAGAAAACAGCATCGGATCGTTTGATTTATGCGTTATTCGGGCGCTAATTGCATTATAGCCGCGGTTTGGTGAAGATGATGTGCAACCAAATGCATTCCATCGCCTGCACGACAGGAGCAGGCCGCCAATATTTCCAAGGTCCTGTATCGCTTCCGAATGCGAAGTTATGCCGGGTTGCTGCTTCAGCGCAGCAGGCGCGAGAAGTAGTAAAAAATCCGGCTGTAGGGCAGCCTGATGCGGTTCGGGCGTGAGTTGCGACAATCTGAGAACTGGCCCGGCGCAGTCAGCCAGCCCGTCCGGCACGGAAACGAAGCGGCCAAAGGCATCGTCGAGTCGAGGACCATCTGAGAGCCTGACCGAAAAAGGAGTGAGTGATTTCGGTGGGCTGTGATTCCTTCGGATTTGCGAAGATTCGAGGGAGAGCACCATGCCATGGACCAAAATCACTCGTGCTCAGTATCTGCGGAATGGACTACGCTACGCAAGCGACATGACCGATGCGGAGTGGCGGCTGATCGCTCGGAAGCTGCCGCCTCGGCGTCGATTGGGCCGGCCGCGCAAAGTTGATCTGCGCAAGGTGGTCGAGGCAGTCTTGTTCATTCTGTCCACCGGCTGCCAATGGCGGGCTTTGCCGCGCGAGTTCCCGCCATATTCGACCGTGCAGGGCTATTTTTATGCTTGGCGCGACACTCGCCGATGGCACAGGATCGTCAGGGCTCTTGTCCGACAGGCGCGGCGCAAGCTCGGTCGCAAGCCGACACCGACGGCGGCCGTCATCGACAGCCAGAGTGCCCCGACAACACAAGCCGGCGGCCCACGCGGCTTCGATCCGGGCAAACGGGTGCATGGGCGCAAGCGGCACATCGTTACCGATACCAACGGGCTTCTGCTGGCCGTTCACGTCCATCCCGCCAACGTTCAGGATGTCCATGGTGCAGTCCCCTTGCTCGAGCGCCTGCGAGATCGCCTTCCCAAGTTACGACATGTCTTTGCTGATCGCGTTTATCGCGGAAAGCAGCTCGTTAACGCGCTCTCCCATTGCGGGCTGTGGACCATCGAGATCGTCCAGCGCCCGCCGGGGGTTAAAGGCTTCCAGCTTCTGCCACGGCGCTGGGTCGTCGAGCGAACCTTCGCCTGGTTCGGCAGATGCCGACGCCTCGCGAAGGACTTCGAAGCTTCCGCCTCAACTGAAGTCGCCTGGCTTCTCGTCGCCCATATCAGGCTCTTGACCCGACGCCTCGCAATGCCCTCAAAATCTTGAGCTCTTTTTGAGTCGGACTCTGAGGATGGCAACCACTCGCAACGTTTGTGGAATTTTGGACGTCCGGAGTTTACCGGTAAACCACGCTGCGAGAGCCTGCTACTGTTCCTGACGTGATCACGAACAGAATTTGATACGCCAATCGACGCCTTGCTCACAAACTCGCGGGCGGATGCGCAGGGCTGACCGATTGCTAAACTCGACGAACTCATTGCCACTGGGCGGTTGGAGTCCGTCGAATAGCGCCTCTCGAACGCGGGATTTGAGCGTCGACGCGGTAGTCAGTGCATCAATCAAGATGGAAGCCGTTGTTAGATTAAGTGGCGTTTTGGCCGGAGAAATCCAGATCCCGGGAGGCGGACCGAACTATGACCGACCACGTCACCGCCCCTCTTGAGGCGCTTGACAGCTCCAAAGATGCTGCCCTCAAGCGAGTGTCCGGCACACAGCAAATGCTTCGCCGTCCCAATACGCAGTCCTTTGTCAAAAACGCGATTCTGGCGAGAGTTTCTCTTCAAGACCTCGCGGCGATAGGGGAGTTCCTCGAACCGATCATTCTCAGGGAACGAATGGTGCTGCAGGAGCCGAAACGGCATCTTGAACACATCTATTTTATCGAGTCTGGCCTCGTCTCGCTGAGGATTGTCGCGGCGGGAAGCATTCTTGAAACGGCGGTAATAGGATATCGCGGTGCTATTGGCGCTTCGCTTTTAGTGGGAGGGCATCTTTCGACGCATCAATCTGTTGTGCTCTTTTCCGGCAGCGCGCACAGGATCCGTGTAGAGGATTTACGTCAGGTGATGAACGAGCGTCCTGAAATCGGAGAACAGCTTTCCCGGTACGATGAAGCGCTGGCCTTGCATCGCGCTCAGGCAGGTTTGTGCGGGGTCCGCCACGGTCGCGAAAAGCGGCTCGCCAGCTGGCTGTGTCTGGCAAGTGACGCTGTTGATGCTCAGGTGCTTCCAGTTACCCATGAATACCTTTCCGCCGTCCTCGGATTGCGCCGGGCCGGGGTTACGGAGACCTTGAACAGATTCGAAGAGCAAGGGTTGATTCGCAAGCGACGCGGCGTCTTGCAGATTGATGAACGCAAAGGACTCGAGCAAAGAGCATGTGGCTGTTACAAGCTTATTTCAGATGCTTATGCCTGTTCTGAATGCGTGAGTTCAGCGCAACGGATAATTTACTAAAAAACGTCGCTCCAGGCGCTGTCCTCCTTTGGAGACACAGTGCCAGTGCAATATCACCTGCACGGAGATCAATCTTGGCGGTCCAGATGCATCGGTGAACGTTTCAAGGCAGTTGAGTAGCACTCGGCGACACTATTTTACGTTTGTTCGTGCGTTCTTCCGCCACGGGCAATTTGCGAAAGCGGTTCGGCTGAGTGGTGCAGGCAGCAGGTGACAGACGAATATTTCCGCATAGTGGCCCTTAGGCAAGGGGCGCCCTTGGAATCCTTTGGATGCCACCTTCAAAGCGGCAAGTCGATGGCGATTTTCCGAGCACTGGGTCAAACGGGGGTCTATTTTGCCGAGCGTCCATGTACCGCATGGCGGATCCGAGGCCATCACCGACCTAGACACAAGGACAGGACTTGTCCCTTTCTGCAAAGCGAGTCAGACCGGGCTGGCGAGGATCGAAGTTGGCGAGGATCGAAGCGAGCTGCACACGTTCCCGGCGGAGTTCGGAATGCTCGTTGCCCGACGTCCAAAAATCTGCCTGCCGTGCTTGAAGGACAGTGATGCAGGCACGGGCCCGGCCTTGGATGATCGAGCGCGGATTGCCGATCAGAATGACGAAGAAATTGCAATCCTTGTCCTTCTCAGACAAACAATCAGCCCGGCAACAGCTATATTTGTGAATCAGTCCGCGAAATCATTTGTTGTCGCACCTCGCGACTGAAATGCCTTCAATCCGGTGATGCGAAGGAAGCAGAACCAACTTGCCACCTTTGAGCTGGTCTGACGACAAGGGCAATTTGACCAAGGAAGGGCCGATGCCGATCAACTATCCCGCGGTACTCAATCTCAAAACGAACTCCGCTCCCTATTCGTGGAGCGATCGTGAGGTTATGCTTTATGCGCTTGGTATCGGCATGGGCTCAGATCCTCTGAATGAAAAGGAGCTGCAATTCGTCAACGAGGCATTCGCAACACCCAAGCCGCTGAAGGTGATTCCGACGTTTGCTTCGGTCTGCGTCTGGGGGGCTCGACCCGGCATCATCGACCTCAACCGCGTCATGATCGTTGATGCCGAACGCGACATCACGTTTCACAAGCCGATTCCTGTCATGGCCAGCGTTACCGCGGATGCTCGCGTGCGCGGGGTATACGACAAGGGCAAAGAGAAAGGCGCGATCATTCAAAACGAAATCGTTGTCAGGGATGGCACTGGAGAGAAGATCGTCACGATCGTTTCGTCGACTTTTGCGAGGGGCGATGGTGGCTTTGGTGGACCATCGAAGGGAGAAGGCGAGCCGCATCGGGTACCCCGCCGAGCGCCGGACGGATCAATCGATATCCCGATCCGGCCCGACCAATCGCTTATCTATCGTCTGTCGGGTGATCGGAACCCTTTGCATAGCGATCCGGAATTTGCCCGCCGGGGTGGTTTTCCCCGGCCCATTCTCCATGGTATGTGCACGTATGGCCTGACCTGCAGGGCCGTGTTGGCGACGTATGCCGGCTACGATCCCTCTGCTTTCCGCCGTCATCGTGCACGCTTTTCGGCCCCGGTGTTCCCGGGTGAGACCATCACGATCAATTTATGGAAGGACGGAGATTCGATTTCATTCGAAGGTCATGTTCGAGAGCGCCAGGTTACCGTCGTGAAGAACGGGCAGACAGTTCTAGGCTGAACGTTTTCCGGACCCGCTCCGCCCAAACTGGGACGAGCGGTATCATTGTCAGAGACGCGACGACGGAGAACGATTGCGCCTGCGAGATCACGTCTAAGATTCCTTCGGTATTCGCTTGGGGCGAGGCCAAAGCGCGCTTTGAACAGTCTGCAGAAGTGAGGCAGGCTTGCGAATCCAGACGAGTAAGCGACCTCGGAGATGCGTTCCTCTTCCATGCACAACCGCCAGGCGGCAACAGACAGGCGGATCTCCATAAGCAGTTTACTGAAGGTCGTTCCATTGTCAGCGCAGGTTCTGTGGATCGTGCGCGAGGAGCACTTGAACTCGTTCGCCGCATGCAGAGGACGAAGTCCCTCTCTGTCGATGTTGCAGCAGATGAACTGAATAATCCCGCTCATCCGGCTCTCAGCGGTTGAGATGCTCCGTTGTCCGGCTACCAGGAACTCGAGGGACTTCTGCAGGCGACTACCAAGCATTAATGCGAACCCTGCTGCAGGAGCCTCGGGCAGATCTTGACCGTGCAATTGCCGCGTCAGACAGCCGGTTGTGGAGCTGATGAAAAGGTTTTGGGATGTGGGGTTCAGGACAGGTCGTTTTGGACCTCATTGTTTTATTTCCGCTCCATCAACCCGGGAAATCGATCGGAACTTGCGCACGCCGCGCCGACCCGCTGCTGAGCGAAGGACACTGACGCGCGCGACAGGCGCGGAAAGGTTCAACTGCCAAATCCGCACACAACTGTGCAGCGTCTATCGCGTTGGTCCGGATCAATCGAGCAGGTCTCATCTGAACTGCTGGGGCGTTGATTGCGGGGGTGTCATGGCCATAACAGATGCGTCGCCAGTGCTAGCAATCCGCATGCCGCAAAGAGACGTGCGAGCTTTGCTTGAGAGGGCGAGTCTATTGCTTCGTGCCGCCGCAGGCGGAATACTCGCGCCTATCAGCGGCCAGTCGATGTGCGTCAGCCGCTCGTGCGGGGTACCCGACAACGCCTATACGACTAAACGCCGGGTCTTCTTAGATTAATCGTCCGGGTTCGCGCGCAAGATCTTACATTCATCATCGTCAGCGCAGAGAAATTATCCCGTTCCGAGAGGCGGGTGCCAACGGTCGTCCCGAGTGAAGAGTATTCTCTTTGCGGAAAACTGGACTGAAAGATTCAGCGCATATCCCGGTTGGAGTTAGGTCATCCACTGTAACAGCCCGAATTGCAGGCGTCCATCCTGCTTTCCGCATCAGCCGAAACACTGAGCTTTACCAAGCAGCCCAATGAATTCGTCCGCAAATCGTCACATCACCTCAAAGGGTAGGGCTTCCCGGTTGTTTCTGCGATTTTCTCCAAGATGCACTTGCATAGCCGCTCTATATGGCGGGCCTCGTGCGCCACTGTAATGCACACCCGAATCCCCACCTGCCCGACCGTTGGGGAGAACGTCCCCAAGGTATAGAAGCCGCCGTCGAGGAGTCCTCTTGCGATTGCGATCGCATTGGCCTCGGATCCGATGGCGATTGTTCTGATCGGCAGTGAATTGCCTTGCCCGGCGGTTGCCACACGATGGTCAAAGTGCTCGATGCGTTGCGCTAGTCGCGCTTGCCGCTGACCAAGTTCTGCCGAGCGGTGAATTTTGCACGACCCAAGCGCCGCGCCAATCGCCGCTGGGTTGGGTGCCACCGAACGCACGCCGGGAATGGAGTAACGTCGAAACAACGACTCGTCGTCGGCGGTTCCAAGCATCAACACTCCGCCCGATGCACCGAAGCCCTTGGCCAGCGAGGCCGCTATGATCGTCCGCCCACCGAGCTCTTGCGGCAATTGAGAGCGCGCAAATCCTTCACCATGCCGTCCGAAGATCGATAAGCCGTGAGCATCGTCGATATAGAGATAGAGCCCATAGCGTTCCTGGAGGTGACGCAGTTCCTTGATGGGCGAATAGTCTCCCATTGAATAAACACCGTCGCATACATAAGCGACCACAGGGTTTTCACGGCAGATGCGTTCGAGAGCGTCGATATCATTGTGGACTATCGTTTCCACGCTCGTTTCATCCGCCATCGGCCGGCAGGTGAGCGAGGTGTGTGCAAGGCTATCAAACACCAGGACGGGCTTCGCTCCGCCCGTCAATTGGCCCGAGGCAAGGATGGGCATCGTTGCCAGATTGGCTAGCGTAACACTGGAAAAGGCAAGCACGCGCGCGCGGAACATCTCGGAAAGACATTCTTCAAGTTCTCGCAGAAGATCGCAATTGAGCCGTGTTCGGGCCCAGGACCAATCCAATGACCGCTGCGCCTCGATGGCCTCGATCGCCCCAGCGACGATCACCGGATGATTGTCGAGGCCTAGATAAGAGCTTCGCACGAAGTCGATTACCTGAGGGCCGCTGTCAACCGGAGGCTGCCTATGCAAATGTTGAGTCAAGCAGTGAGGCGCTGGCGGCTCCACTGATGCATACGCAGAACAGACTCTGGGTCCTGCCTGCACCGGACAGCTTCGCCTAGTTCTGCTCGCCTAACAGTCCGATGCCGAGGAGGTCTGACGGGGCGAACAGCACATGGCGGATTGCGCTGCCGGTGCAGGCGAGCGGCACAATACAGGTCTGGCGGCTGGCGCGGTGCTTTCGGCCCGCGCTGGCCCGCATGATGAACGGAACGTCTCAGCGGATCCTTACAGTCCCGAATTGGAGATCGCCATGCGCACTGCCCTCAGCTTGATCGCGATCTGGTTGCTGATCAACGTACTGCTCTATGTCATGCTGACGCGCGTCGACAAGTTTGCCCGATGAAATAGCTCGGAAGATTGTACCTCGCATTTGGAGGTAAGCGTTCCAACGGCGAGCGGTCCTCTGTTCCGGAACTTGGCCGCAAAAGATCCGACGGTGCTATCTGACACTCGGTCTTGTCGACATCGCCTGTCTGCTTGGCAACCAATGTCGACAAGCGGACACCGTCGTGCAGCCCTAAGCGGCTGAAAATTGCGACGCTTTGGTCGGCATGCAGCTTGCAGTGGACGGACCGCGAGATAGCGCGAGCCGAGCCATGTCATGCGTTGCGTACTTTCCGCAGCTTCTGCTTGACGCGCCAGGCCCGTGTGGCCGCACGACCTCAGCCGGAGCAAGTCCATGAACACGTTAGTCCTCTCCGCAGCGCTGCTTTCGATTGCCTGCTTCACCTCCGCTGCGCTTTCACAGGAGCGTTCACTTTCAGAGGAGCGAAAGGCTGCAGCGGTCACTGAGGATCCATTCCTCTGGCTCGAGGAGATCGAAGGGCAGGGCGCATTGGCATGGGCCCGTGCCGAGAATGAGAAAACACTCGGCGTGCTCCAATCAGATCCTCGCTATCACCGTTTCTACGAACAGGCGCTCTCAATCTTGCAGGCCAAGGATCGAATTCCATATGTCTCCCTGGGACGTCACGGGTTGGAGAATTTTTGGAAAGATGAGGATCATGTGCGCGGCATCTGGCGGCGCACCACGCTTGAAAGCTATCGTCGCCAGGACCCTCGTTGGGAAACCATCCTTGACGTGGACGCCTTGGCGGTGGCCGAGAACAAGAACTGGATCTTTCAAGGCGCCAGCTGTCTTCCGCCTGAAGAGCGCCTCTGCCTGATCAGCCTTTCAGACGGGGGCAAGGATGCCGCGTTCCTACGCGAGTTCGACCGTGAGGCAAAGCGCTTCGTTGCGGACGGCTTTTATCTTCCAGAGGGCAAACAAAGCGTCAGCTGGGTCGATCGGGACACGCTCCTTGTTGCACGGGACTGGGGCGAGGGCTCCTTGACGCAGGCCGGCTACCCCTTTGTGGTCAAGGAGCTCAAACGCGCTCAGCCGCTCAGCGAGGCGCGCGAGGTCTTTCGCGGCGAACCGAACGATGTTCAGGCGGTGCCCTTGGTGCTTCGAGACAATGAAGGTCATGTTCATGCGACCGGGGTCATCCGAGCGATCGGGTTTTTCGAGCATGAGTACGTGCTCTTCCGCCCCGATGGGGTCGTCAAACTCAATCTGCCGAAGAAAGCGGAGATCGTAGGCCTCGTGAATCATCGCCTGCTTGTGAAACTTGACGAGGAGTGGACGCCGTCGGGTGATGTCAGCTTCAGTGCCGGCTCGGTGATTTCGTATGACCTGACTGAATGGAAACAGGAATTACTGAACGCCAAAGCCTCGCTTGTCTTCAAACCTAGGCCTCGTCAGGCCCTGAGCGGGCTAAGCTTCACAAAGAACCTGTTGATCCTGACGATCCTGGATAACGTTCAAAGCAAAGCGTTCGTTTACAAGTACGATCAGGGAGCCTGGTCGGCGACGCCGATCCAGCTGCCCGAACATACCAATGTCAGCGTGACAGCCGCTTCCGACGAGGCGGACCAGGCCATGTTCGCCGTCTCAAGCTATCTCAGGCCAACGTCGCTCTGGTATTTTGATGCCGAAACTCAAAAACTCGAGGAATTGAAGACGACACCGACTGCTTTCGATGCCGCCGAGCATGTCGTAGAGCAGTTCGAAGCGATTTCGCGTGATGGCACGGCAATTCCATATTCCCTGGTGCGGCCGAAAAACGGAAGGTTTGACGGCGCCATTCCGACCCTTCTTTATGGCTATGGCGGGTTCCAAGCTTCGCTGCTGCCCTCTTATCTAGGACCTGTGGGACGGCTCTGGCTCGAACAGGGCAATGCCTATGTCGTTGCAAATCTGCGCGGGGGCGGCGAGTTTGGCCCGCAATGGCATCAAGCAGCCCAGCGGGCGGCGAAGCAGACGACGTGGGATGATTTCATCGCCGTTGGCGAGGACCTGATCCGCCGCAAGATCACAAGTCCGCGCCGGCTCGGCGTCATTGGCGGCAGCCAGGGCGGGCTACTCGTTGGCACCGCAATCACCCAACGTCCCGAGCTCTTCAACGCGGCGATCATTCAGGTGCCGCTGTTCGACATGCTTCGATACACCAAATTGGGCGCCGGCGCCTCCTGGATCGGCGAATACGGCGATCCCGATTTCCCCGAGCAACGCGCGTGGATCGAAGGCTACTCGCCCTATCAGAAACTGGTGCCGGGCAAGCCATACCCCGCGCCTTTAATTCTGACCTCCACCAAGGACGATCGTGTGCATCCCGCGCACGGTCGCAAGGCTGCAGCAAGGCTCGCCGCCCTGGGCCAGCCTTACTTCTATTACGAGAACATCGATGGGGGGCACAGCGCGGCGGCCAACCTCATCGAAACGGCGCGTCGACTAGCCCTTGAATACACCTATGCCTCGAGGCGGCTTTGTTCTGAATAAACCGGCGGACGGACCAATCGAACCAGGCTCCAGACCATTCACGATCCCTGGTTACCGCGCCCGCCGGCTGAATCATCGAGCCGAGATGCGAAGCGATGCCCAGATCCAGCCAATCGACGGACCTGATGTTGCAGAGTTTAACGGGACTGGACGAATTCCTACAACGCTGGAGGTGCTCGAACGCAAGCCCGCAATGTCGAGCAGTCATGCAATATGACTAGTAAGGCGCCTTCTCATGAAGGATCGACCTTTTGCTGGGCCAGATGGCGATGAGTTGGCGTTCTAAATCTCAAGCCCGGTTTTGGCTTTGCTTGAGAGATCGCGCAGCGATGAACGCTGCACCGAATATGGAATCTGACTGTGTCTCACCGGCACCGGATCTGAAGGGGTATGTGCCTAGATCGACGGCTCGTCGACCGGCTGGGCAGCGAGCTAGGTCGTTTTGAATTCGCCGTGACAGGGCCAATACCTAGGAGGGCTCTTCCGTGGGCGTTTCCGGCGGCGAACGACGGCGGTCGTCGATGCCTGAGAAAATCGGCGCACACTGCAGAGCCCCACAACAGCTATCCCAGTGGGAGGCAGGAAAGAAAAATGCGCAAGCTACCGATCCTGAAAAGCCTCCATCTGTTTGAGGCTGTCAGCGAGTTTCCAAGCTTCTCACGGGCAGCCGAGCGACTGAACATGACGACCGGCGCGGTAAGCTACCAAATGCGCCTGCTTGAGGATTGGTTCGGCAGGAAACTATTCGTGCGCCATAGTTCGGGCGTGCGGTTGACATCCGACGGCGAACAGCTCAAGCGCAGCTGCGCGAGCGCGTTCACCATGCTCGAGAAGGGATGCTACGAGCTACGAAGGCGCCATGGAGGGCCCTCCGTCGTGGTCGGGTGCTCGACCACGTTTTTGTCGCACGGCCTGTTGCCCCGTATCGGTCGATTCCGCAAACTCTATCTGGACATTGACCTTGTCTTTGAGACCGAAGCCGATCTTGACGCGCTCGCTGTTGGTGCGTTGGACGTATTGTTTGTCGCCGGCCCACTGAAGCGGCCGCTTCCCGTCCGCGAGGTGCACGCTTCAAATGAGATGATTGGCCCGGTCTGTGCGCCAGCTATGCTCGAGGCGATCAAAAGCCCGGAAGATATTCTGTCGCACTCTCTGTTGCACGAGGCCGACAGGCTGGACGCCTGGAGCGAATGGGCCAGCGCAGCTGCAATATGCTTACAAGCATCGCGCAAGGTCGTCTTCGATACATTTTCTTTGACTCTGGAGGCGGCAAAAAGTGGGCTGGGAGCCGCAATATCCTCGCAGATTCTGGTCAGAAGCAACCTTGAGAAAGGAGAGCTGGTGGCTCCATTCGGCTTCGTGCCGGTCAATCGCTCAATCTACATGTTTGTCAACGGGCAAGCCCGCAATAGCGCGGCTGTCAAACAGTTTGAGCGCTGGGCGCTGTCAGAACTACTGGGCCGGGATCATCAGCCATCGGCTTTCGGAGCTCCAACCCGGCAGATCAAGCAAGCCGCTCGATTGAAGATTCCCGATCGGTTCCTGCTGGCATCGAGTCGTTGATGACCACCATGGCCTACAAGGTGCCGACCGTTCGAGCGTAAGGCGCCGGAAATCCGTGGCGCGCAGCCAGAAGATTAAGGATTGCAAACACATCGTCGACATAGGCGAGCCCATTCGCGTACTTCGCATGCTCTGGTAAAGGGCCTTCCTTTTCCAAAATCAGAACCGGCGCGGATTGATGATCCTGCCCGAGCCTCTCGATGAGCGCGGCTCGTGGTCTCGCCCAGGAAATCCGACGAACGTCCAGCCTCGCAGCGTGGCTTGGAAACGCGGATAGCAGCCCGTCCAATAGCAAACATTGCCAGCAGTAGAATTGTCGTCCCGGCAAGGCCGGATCCGAAAAAGGGCGTTCTAAAAGGAGCAGCTGATCCCATGGCATGGTGTGGATCCCTGATCTAGCGATCGGCAGGACGTGATGTTTGAGAATCCATTGATCTGACCACCGCGAAGGTCGCAACGGCGAAGGCAACAAATGCGCTCGCCGCACATAGGAGAACGATCGTGCCGAAAGCAATCCGATCACCTAGAAGCGACAAGGCAATGCCATTTCCCGCAACGCCGCTATAGGTGCAACATTGAAATAGCCCGGAGAGGCGACCGGCACGGTCCGGAGCCACTGAAGAAACCATGTGCGCGTGAGCGGCAGCCGCAAATATCTGGCCGAAACCAAGCATTGCGCTGCTGGACACGATGACCAAAGTCAGGCCGGCATCGAGTGACATCATTGCAAGGCATGCCGCAAGCAGCATCGCGGCTCCGGCAATAGTTGGCAAAGCGCCCAGCAGGTCGTAAATCGGCTTGACGGCCAGCGCGCCCAGCAAGGCCAATACGCCATTAGCCATGACGATCGTCAGTAGTACGCTTTTGTCGAGAACCCCGTCAGCTGTGGCATGTATCGCAGGATAGACGTTGATGATGCCGGCGCCGAGGTTGAGCAGAAAGACAGCCAAGAATGCGGGATAGAGGGGTGCCAAGTCCAGCACCGTTCCGGAGGGGCGCGCCTCAAGCACGGCTGGCGTCCTTCTGAACTGCTGCTTGATGCCAAGGAGCACGACCAATGACAGCATGATCGCTGATACATTGAAGGCCAAAACGCCAGGCAAGTGCAATTGGTCGGACAACATGGCACCTGCAAACATTCCCAAGAGATAGGTCAGCCAGTCGATATTGGCGATATTGCGCAGCACCGAGATCATGCCGTCTTCCGATGTGATACGACGAAAGAAAGCAATCTCTGCGGACAAATAGACCGGCTGGACCAGGCTCAGGACGGCCATTGCAGCATAGCTCAGAAACGAATCGGCTCCGTCGCTGCCGAAGATGGCGAGCAGCGCGCAGATGCGAACGGCATTGACGATCATCATGGCTGAGATCGGATCGCCCCTGTCGACCAACGGCGACAGGAAGAGGCTACCAAGCATGATCGGCGCAAAAGTGACCGCGATGCCGAGACCCGCGGCGCTCATGCCGGATTGCAGAAGGCCGATCAGGATGCCGATACGGAACGCCCAGCCGCCGATCTGGATGATCAAATGCGAGAGATAGATGAACTGCCGTGTGCTCCATCCGCTCATTGTTGACTTAGCTCATCGAGGATTTCGGATCGCTTGACGCGGAGGGACAGGTAGATGGCACTGGCTTCGGGATGCGACATCGGTGCGATGAGCCCGCAAGCCAACGATGAACGCTCTGGCAATAGACGGCTTGGCAAAAGGCATCTTATTACCTATCTACCTCCCTGTACCTCTTGTGGCGTTCGGTCACTCGCGATAAGACCGGCCAAGGCGCGTCGCTTGCCGATCAGTCTGTGTTGCGGCGGCCGCCGCGAAAGCATTCGCTAGACCGAGCCGAAGCTCTGAGATGCAGCCATCAATTCCTGAGCGATCCTGTCTCACGCTGCTCGAATGGCAAGAGTGCCGTGAGCCGCAAGCTCACATAGGCTTCGCGGAAGATGCAGTGGCTCGGTCCCGGCGCGAGGCAAGGTCAGCCTGCAGGCTTTTCTCGATGTGCTCGCGGGTGAGGAGGTAGTCCGGATCTCCCCCGATCTCGACAGCGACCGTCGCATGGTTCAATGAAATATCCGGCCGGCCCTCGTTGAAATACTCGATGGCGAGATTGTTGTGGGTGAGCGCATGCCGAGGGTTGAGTTCAAGGGCTCGAACATAGTGTGCGATGCTCTCGTGCGCCTTGCCAAGCTCGGAATAGGCGAGGCCGAGATTGCTCTGTAGGTCGGGGTTTTTGGGACTGATCTCGGCCGCCGCTAGATAAGACTCCAGAGCAGCTTTAGGCCTGTCCTGCCGCATCAAGATGTTGCCCTTCTCGAAATGAGCTCGCCATTCGTTTGGCTTGATGACAAGTGTCCTGTCGAGATCGGCCAGCGCACCAGCGGCATCCCCCATTCTGCTGTGAAGTGCGGCCCTGTTCAGGTGAGCCTCATAATAGGGTGGGCAAAGTTCAATGGCGCGCCCATAGGCCTCCAGAGCTTCAGCTTCCCTTCCAGCCACTTTCGAAAGCAGGTTGCCCAGGTCATTATGATACTCTCCATAGTAGGGATCATACGCAATGGCCTCACGCAACTGCTTCTCAGCCCGAGGAAGTTCGTCGATGAGTTCATAGACCTGGCTGGTGTTGTAGATCAAAATCGATTGGTGAAGCTTGAATCGCTCGTCGCCATACGCCTTGAGCATCTTGCCAAGGCCTTCGGCGCAAAGCGCGAGGGCTTCGTCGTACTTCTGCTGTTTGGCCTTGATGTAAGCATAGGCGTTCTCTGCAAACACCTTGATGTAGTCGTACTTGTCGTGCTCCCTGAAATCCCGCTCGATGGTCTCCAGGTTCCTTAACGCGTACTCTTCGGCCACCGTGAGGTTGACCGGCTGCTGGTAGCGTCCATACGTCATTGACTGGGCATACAGAACCGTTGGCGTGTATCGGCTCTTTGGGAACGTTTTGTAGAATTCGTCCAAATAGGGAACCGACACCCGCCCGCAGCCGAGTGAGTACAGCACAAAAGCCGCGTTGATGAAGGCAGCATTCACGCTGGCATCCCCGGAGCCGTAGGTGCGAAGCGCAGGGTCTGCGAAGATTTCCCCGAAGTAGCCAAACCAGAGATCGTACAGGCCAATGCTCTGGAGGATCTGACTTGGTTCTGCAAGCAGCTCTAGACGCTTGTACTTGTCCCGTACCGATAGCGCATGAAGCATCACGAGAGGCGCCTTGCCTGCCAGATAGCGCTCCAGGCACGCTTCGTGCAGTTGCTCGTGCAGATGATCTGCGGTCGCCGGCTCGAAGGTTGCATAGTTTCGCTGCGCGATCAGATCGGGCGTGGTGCAGTTGGATTCGATGTATGATTTGAGAAGGCTGTGGCGTTCCCCGGTATTGAGACTGGCCAGATAGAGGTCCACGGTCGCGGTCGGGTCGAGATAGCCGACGACTGGTAGCCCTGCCGCTGTGCATTTGCTCAAAGCCTCTGCAATCAACGGGTTGCCGCCACTTGCCTCATAGATCTGCCGGTGCTTCTCCGTGGGAAGATCCGGATCAAAGGTTGGCCCCAGCTCTTGCGAGCTATATCTACCGAAATGAACCTCGCTGGCGTCCGGGAAATAGAGCCGTTGTTCATAATCGATCAGAACGAACCGAAACAGCCGCGCGTCGTCGTCCAGCCTGACGAGCAGCTTGATCAGGTTCTTGGCCGAACCGGACAGGGCCGCCGCCCGATCGATGACGATGATGTGACGCTCGTTGAGCTGTCGGGCGCAGTTGATCAGGAATTCGGCTAGTCCGACCAGGAGCTTGTTTTGATATTCATGATGATAGAATCGGGTGCGTTCCTCCTTGCTCGAGGTATTGGTGAGATCCTTCGGCACGGTAAAGGCGTCGCTGTTTAGGAGGGGGAATAGCCGCTTCAAGGATTGTTGTGCCGCCTCAACCAGTTTGGGCCTGTTTTCCTTGGCCCACCTTAGTTCGGCGTCAATGAGCGCTTGCAGTCCGGCAAGATAGCCGCCGGTCCGCCAGTCGCCGTCAGTGATAGAGAAATTAGAATTGGAGCTTGTGAGTGCCGATTTGATCGTCGGCAGCGGCGCCATGCCCGCTTCTGCCTTTAAAATAGTGATCGCACTGAGCTCGACGGATGCTGATATGGCTGAAACCACGCGCTGTTGGATCAGATCAACCATTTTACTCTCCCGAACTGTCGCAAAAGAGGGTGGCCGAAACGACCACCCTCCGATGCCGCTATACTCTCATCAGGTAGATGCATCCAAGGCATCTGCCGCACCAACCTAGAGCGTACCCGTGTACGGAGTGGTGGTGCGGATCGTGGTCTTGATCTCAGCGATCTTCTTTTTCATCACGTGTTCCTTTCCTTCTCTCGCACGCCAGGCCCAAGCGAAAGTGCGGCCAGCCGTGCCGGACAAGAATAGTAAAGTTTTGCACCAATCCGCAGCGAGATTCCTTGGCAGTCGCTGTCAAAAAGATTGAACGCGCGGCTCGGATTGGCTGCCCATTCCGTTTGCGATGCGTTCAGTTAGCAATCTCAATCCGGGCTGCCTTGGGCCGGCTGGTGGCCGGATGCGCCTCGCCGCTAGAATAGGAGTGTCACGAGAATAGGCACCTTGTGCAGCTCCGCTGCTGCACGTGAATCTCCTAGTGTGGCTGGCTGATGATAGCCTCGCGGTCCCCACACAGGACGTGAACTGGTGCATGTATCCGTTGTGAGACTGCCCGAGACGAGAGCATGTTGCTTTGACCTGGGCTCTCATCGGGTACCTGGTGCCCCAAGCTCCCTTCGCAGAGGGAGCAGCTGGCGCCAACTTATTCAGGAAGGCTTCCGGTGAGACAATGGCGCGGTTCAAGTATGACAGTCTGGGGACATAGCTTGGCCAGAACCGGTCGGAATATGGATCTAAAATCTGAGCCGCCCTACCAGAAGTCAGAGTTTCAGCGCTGGCCTGCCTACCAATAAGGTGCGAGAGCGCTCTGATAACCGAATTGAGCTTCCGTGGAATTTGAATGATCGCATCGCACGCTCGCGTGATGCGATCAGTCTTCCCTGCCTTTAGCGCGTGTCCAGCTGCGTGCCTTTGGCGCCATCGATCGCCCAGGATTTGTACCCACTCGCAAATGACGAGCGACATCGATGGTTAAGCAGATACCCGCACTGACCGGTATCCGGTTTGTCGCGGCGGCAGCGGTCGCATTGTCTCACGGCGGCAGCGTGTTCTTGCAAGGACCGAGCCTCGGACTCGATATCAGCGTCGGGACACTCGGCCTGCTCGGAATGTCGGTCTTCTTCACGCTGAGTGGCTTTGTCATTCAATATAACTATGGCAGCTCGATTGTGAGGAGCCCGCGGAAAGCGATCCCGGACTTTCTCGTGGCGCGCATAGCGCGAATCTATCCTCTGTTTGTTGTTCTCTTTCTCGTCGAATTGCTGACTGGACCGTTTGTCTGGCCGTGGCTCCTCGGAACCGAGGCGCCGGCCGAAGGATTCTCAACGCACCTTGTCCCGTTTCAACTCGGGCTGGTTCAAACCTGGTTTTTCGCAAATATCGCCGGTGTAGCTCCCGTCTGGCAGTACGAGGAGGTCGGCATCGTCTCCTGGTCGGTGAGCACCGAGTGGTTTTTCTATCTCGTTTTTCCACTCGTTTGCCCTCTGCTTGCGCGGATCAGAACTGTGCCCGCCGCGGTTGTTTGCGCCGTCGGAGCCGTCTCAATCGAGCTTGGCATCGACCTTGCGGTGCTCATGTTGCAGGGCCGCATCAACCTGTTTGCGCTTCATGCCTATGGAACAGAGGCGGCTCTACCGAACTGGAAGAACACGCTGATCCTCTGGATCGTCTACTTTTCGCCGTTTTGCAGGGTGTGGGAGTTCGTTCTCGGCTGTTGCCTGGCAAGGCTCCATGAAGTGTGGTCGGAGCAGGATTTCAGGCCGTCTCGTGCTCTGCTCGACATCGCGGCATTTGTTGGCGTCGGCGCGATTAGTTGGGTGTTCTGGTTTACCGCCCACAAGTCGCCATTTGGGGCTTCCATGAACCTGTTCGATATTGCACGCAACAATATCGCCCTGGCGGCGCCGGTGGCGCTCATCCTTGTCGCGGCGGCACATCCCGTTAGCACTGTAGGACGGCTGTTGTCAGCAAGGTGGCTTGTCTTTCTGGGCGAGGCCAGCTTTGCCCTTTATCTTATACACATCATCATCTTCCGGCGTTTTCCGGTGGTGCGTTGGGAAACGTCGATCCAACTCCTTGGACATCTCGGTGCGTTCGCTCTCGCTTTCGCCCTGGCAACTTGCGCCGCGATCCTGTTGCATTTCGGCTTCGAGGTACCGGCCCGCAGGCGAATTCGCGGTGCCTATCAGGCGGCCTCGGCGGAACAGCGCAGGCTCCTGGTGCGATTGGGAAGTGTCGGCTTTGCCGCACTTGTTGGTGCGGCGGCCGCGTATGCACTGCGGGGTGCGGCCGGGAATGTCATCACGGAATCGGGCATTTCGGTCGTTTCCGGCACGTATGGCGGCAATTGCCGCTGGATGTCGGCGCGCGGCAACACCACGGATGCACTTGCAGAAGCGTGTAATGGTAAGAGCGAGTGTACGTCTCGTGCAGATGCCGTGCGGATTTCTGATCCTGCTCCGGATTGCGCAAAGGAGTTTGCCGTCGCCTGGTTCTGCAAGGGAGATCGCAGCATTCACTCCAGCTCGGCTCCGGATGCGGATGCTACGTCGTCGGCCCTGCAGCACTCCTGTAAGAAGGTGGCGCGCGATGATTGAGCCGCAGGCTGAACGGCCATCCGAATCCCGCTCCCCTGAAGCGAGGATCTGCGACGTCAGGGTGTTGCTGTCGGCCGCTGCACAAAAGACTCAACATCTCAGTCATCGGGCAAGAAAGTTGCGGACGTGACTGTCGCGGCGGACGAGCGTCGTTTTGCCGCCCATCTTGATGGCTGCGAGACTCTTAGCTAGATCACGAAGGTTCAACTGATGGAGATGCTGCCGTGGCAATGGGTATTGTGAAGTGGTTCAATTCCAGCAAAGGTTATGGCTTTATTCGGCCGGAGGACGGAAGTGCCGATGTGTTCGTGCACATCAGTGCCGTGGAAAAGGCCGGTTACAGCACCCTCGAAGAGGGGGCTCGGGTCAGTTACGAGCTCAAGGCCGGGCGCTCGGGTAAGACGTCAGCCGAGGATCTTCGGGTTGGCTGACTGACGTGCAACTCCGGGCTGCCCTCGGCAACTTGTGATCTCGCGCCTGTCTGGCGATGCCTTGTATCTGGTGCGCCGGGCGGTCCTTTACGACCGTCGCTTCCGACTGAGGCTTTGCCGCAAGCCCCGTGGCGGCTTCACTCAAGGCATTGCTCGCCGGTGCCACAGCAGTTCCGGATTCTGCCCACCTTGGAGCAGTATGGACCTGACACAATATCCTCGGTGCCATGAATGGTCCGAACCGTACACTCCTGCCCAGCGGGCCAGGAGTGTACGCCGCGCATGACCTTGTAGCAACTTGCTGCACCGGCCGACGCAAAGCTTGTGCTGTCGATTCTCAAACGAGCGCACCGAGGCGAGTTCGTCCGTTATGGACGATACGAGCCTGCGGCGTGCTGATAGCGTGCCCGCTCGAGGACTCCTCGCGCATCAGCCGGCGAGCAATCCCAGGACGCCGGCGCTCGTAGTTAGCCAATATAGTTGAGGTTAACGGCGGCACGTTGTTGACGACGTTTCCCTGATCTTGAACCATTGGACGGGAACTGCACACACAGCCCATCGGAGACACGGCAAGTGTCCTTCCAACTGACCGTCCTGAAAGTGCTGGCCGGTCAGCCCACCGGGCGGGCCTCTGTTGCCGAAGTCCGACGCGCCGTGGAGATCCTGATGAACAGCGGCCGCGACTGGACCGATCGCATGAAGCGGTTGGCCGAACATGCTCCGGATCTGAATATCTTTTCGGCAAAGTTTGTCTTTCGCGATGCTCTCGGCTGGGAAATTACACAAGAGGGGCGGCAATTCCTGTCTGCACTCGAAAGGGCGGTCGCCGCTCGAAGAGAGCCGCTTCGATCGACCATCGATCCCTCATCCAGCGAAGTCCCTGTGCAAGCGGTCACCGATCCAACAAATTCACTTATTGCTCCCCGCAGTCGCCATCGGAGTTCGCGGCGACGCCGCAGGAAAGGTCGATCCAGTCGACGAACAGCATGAAGCAGGGTTGTCTTAACTTAACTGTCACCCGCACCGGGGGCGAGGCGCGCGGCGCTTAACTTGGCAAAAATGCCATCCGGATGGAGAAAGCCCTGCGCGTGATCTGTTGCTCAATAATGTCATGACAGATTTGGCTCCTGTCACTGTGCTGGACCTGGAGGCCTCAGAGGAGAGGAGCGGGGCATTGAAGGGCGATCTCCTCGCCGCTTTCTGAGCGGTTCACAGTGGTCGTTCCGCCGAACAGGACCTGCCCGTGCAAAGTCGCCTGGCGGAAAGGGCAAGGACACGCCGACCCTTGTTGCTAAATGAGGCGAACATCTTGCTTCCAAGGGCTGGGACTGGGGGAAATATCTTGCAGTGTAACCTCGGTCATATGCAGTCCCGCTTCTCAACTGGCATTATCAGGCAGACAATTTCTGGTAGGATGTCATGGACGACGAGTTTTGTAGAGAGAGGGCGCGGACCGTGCGGGAACTTGCCGAGCAAGCTGACCCGTTCATCAAGGTGCGCTTGTTGCAGCTGGCCGCCAATTACGAACGGCGCGTTGGTCAGCCAGAGAAATCAGCTCGAGATCACGCTGACCAGCCGGCACTAAGGTCACCCATTCTCCCGCCCTAAAATTGAGAGATGGCGCTACGAGTCATCGGGCCGGGATCTTTCTCGGTGGTGCGCTTGTGCCGATTCTCGCAGCTACCGCCAATCTCAAGGCGCCGGCGCGACAAGTCCGGCGGCTCGTCGTGGAGGCACTGGCCTCCGCCGCAGAATAGTGGGCCCGTGCTCAGGGCATTGCGGGCTGACCTCCTTGGTCGTTGTTCATGCCTCCCACAGGAAGGTGGTGTGGCGCTAGCAGAGGCGCCTCGGACCGGCTGAACCAAGTGATTTCGTCACTTACCAACCGTTTGCCCCCGTCCTTCTATAGCCCCACGTGGCCGGAGAACCGAGGCGCGGTATTTAGAAACCCCTTGTGGGATATAGCATAGCATAAAGTAATATATTATGAGGCAAGGAGGTGCGTATGGCCACGAGTTATACTGTCGGCAAGCACTACGAGAGCTTCATCAAGGATCTCGTCGACAGCGGTCGCTATGCAACCGCTAGCGAAGTGATGCGGGAGGGACTGCGCCTTGTTGAAGAACGCGAGGAGCGTCGCAAGGCGAAGCTTGAAGCATTGCGTGCTGCCATACAGGAAGGCCTTGAAAGCGGTCCGGCCGAGCCGTTTGAGCCCGGCGAACTGGTCGAACAAATTAAGGCCCGAGGACGTGAACGGCTGAGAGCCGGGAGGCATGGCGGGTAATCTCACCAGGCGGCCCCAGGCCGAGACCGACCTGGACGAGATTTGGCTTTTCATCGCATCAGACAATATCGCCGCTGCGGACCGCGTGCTCGATCGAATCGGCAACGTCCTTCAGATGCTTGGCGAGAATCCACTGGCGGGCCGACAGCGGCCCGAGTTGGGTATGAGCATTTGGAGCTTCCCGGTCGGCAACTACGTACTCTTTTACGAAGCCTTTCCCTAACGGCGTTGAGATGGTGCGACTGCTGCACGGTGCTCGCGATATCACGCCGGCGGATCTCGACTGAGAACTTGCTTTGTCAGCCGTCGCACAATCGCATTTACGATTTTACGATTACGAGTGCGGGCTGACGTTGTACAGTGGCTATGCTCGGCACGTGACCCTTAGCCACGAGGGATGCGATCCATGCCAAGACAGTCATGACCATGAATGGGGCGGTCGCTGCAAAAGTCTGGAACTCGAGGTTCACAACATGGAGGACGATCAACGGATCTCTTTTGTCCAATACCTGCACTAACGCACTTCTCTGCCCCTTCTATTCACTTGCTAGAACGCTAAGCTTGAGGATGTACGATCTGAAGCTGCGTGAGCTTCAGCCCCTTCAAGCCACCTATCATGGTTAGCTTACAGTCGCCGCAGCCTTGATTCAGTACAACGCTTACTTCCTTCTAGAGAGCATCACCTAATCGCCCGGTGATATTAGGGGCTATCTTGTCGCGATCGGCGCCATTGTGCTCGATCGCTAGAACACGACATACGGGCGATCACCCGCTAAGCCGCCGCGTATTCGACGGCTTACGGATGACCATGCCGATGGAAATATTGGCACCAGTGCAAGCTTGATCATGGCTGCCTCGCTCCGAGAAGCGCGAACTTCACGACTTACCGCCGGCTCGAAGCTTTTCTCACGTTCTCATGACCGACCCGTCCATTCACTGACGAAGCTTAACAGGCGCCTTATCGAAGGTGTGCAAGTAGTCGATGATGTCTGAGATCGTCTGATCGTCCTTCATTCCACCAAAAGCCATCTTATTGCCGGGAACCGTCGCCTTTGGATCGTGGATGTAGTCGGAGAGGTTGTGGTCGGTCCAGGTGATCCCAGAGTTCTTCATGGCCTCTGAATAGGGATAGCCCTCAACCGATCCCGCCTTACGTCCAATCAGCCCGTTGAGGGTTGGGCCGATGGCGTTCCTGGCGTTGTCACCCACCTGGTGGCAAGGCTTGCAGGTATTGAACTGCGATTGTCCGCGCGTCGCTATCTGAGCATTCGCCTGCCCAATTCCGGCGGAAACCAGCAGAGCAGCGAGAATCGTCACCTTCATCAACTTATCCTTTCTTCACCTGCCTGACATGAAGAAGGCTGGTGTCGCGCCCAAGCCTACATCCTGACGTAGCATTCGATTCAAGGCTATTTCAACGATATCAGTGGCCGTCTTCCAGTTTGCCCGAGCGAACGACATCTCTGCAGCCCGAACTGGTCTTGAGGGTGACGTAAGCGCCAAAAGCAGGAGAGAAGGCACGCTCCGGCAACCCCGATCAACTTCGATTGCCAGCTAACGGCACGCGATTGTCAACGAGCCTCGGCCTCGAACCCAGCAAATACTGACGCGCTTCAGCCTAGCGATCTCGGACAGCACGGCGAACCGAGGGCAGCTCGCAACAAATTTGATCCACGGCGATCGTAGGGAACGGGCGCGTCTAGCGACGACGATTTCGACACTGACCGAATCCAGACGATGGCGTCGCGCAATTCGCGTTTTGCAACATTGGCCATGGTTTCGGCATCGGTCAGCCAAGAGCACTGCGGTGTCCGGGCGTCATCGCCAGGTTCGCATTTCTTGGAAGCCTTGGGCAGCGTCGCGATAGTCGTCGCACGGATAAGGCGTAGCGAAACTGGCTTAGTGGCGATGGGGAGGACGCGCTATTTTCGGGCGGACGAGCCGCGATGACGATAGACAGGAACAATCTTGCAAGGTTCACTAATGAGCGAGACCTGCGTGTCCAACGAGCCCCAGCGCGTAGATTCGAACGATCGCGTTATCGCATCGCAGAGCTAGCTTCTCGTACACGCTCAGAAGACCAGCCACCATGTCATCAGACCCGGAGAAGCAAAGTCGCAGAGCCTCTATTTGCGATGGGCGCGGCGAACGACTTCTGTCGCAATCGCGACTGTAGCTTGGCGACATGCCGGCTCTCTCGACCACTTGCAGAAGCCGGTTATCAAATTCTCCAATCCCTGCTCAGTAAAACCCGAGAGACGAGCGGCACGATGATAGACCTCACCGGCAAGTGCGAGCGCGGCTTGGTCAATGGTCGCCTCCTCAGGCCAGTTGCTGAAACCGTTCACCAGATTGGCAATATCCTGCGGGGTGAAATCAGCGAGACGATCGGCGCGACGAAGGACCTCGCGAGCGAGTTCGACTGCCACTTGGCATAAGGTGGCTACTTCAGGCCACTTGCTGAACCCGTTTACCAGATTAGCCAGCGCCTGCTGAGTGTAGTCGGAGAACTGAGCGACATCAGAGCGAAGGACGACGTGCGCCAGTTCGACCGTCGCTTTGCGACAGGCTTGATCTTCCGGCCACTTGCTGAAGCCGTTTACCAGATTTACCAATCCTTGCTGGGTACAATCGGATAATTTGGCGGAGCGGCGAAGGACCTCCTCAGCGATCGCAATCGTCCCTCGGCGAGAAGCCACCTCGTTGGGCCATTTGCTCAAACCGTTGACCAGGTTCGAGAGGTCCTGCGGCCCTAAATTGGACAGCCAGCCGATGCGGCAGAGCACCTTGCTCGCAATTGCAACTACCGCTTCACGAAAGACTGCCTCTTCCGGCCACTTGCTGAAGCCGTTGACCAACTTGGCGAGCTCCTTCTGATTAAAATTGGAAGGCCATGCGTCGTGGTGAACGAGATCGCTCGCGATCGCGACCGTAGCTTTCCGAAGCTCGACCTCCTCGGGCCACTTGCTGAAGCCGTTCACCAGGTCTGTCAGTCCCTGTTGAGTAAATTGAGAGAGTCGCGGACGGCGAATGATTTCGCTCGCGATCGCAATTGTGGCATCGCGAACGGCCACTTCTTGCGGCCATTTGCTAAAACCATTCACCAGGTTCGCCAATGCCTGCTCAGTATAATGGGATAGCCGAGCCGCCATGATTTCATGGGCAAGTGCGACTGCGGCTTGGCGACAAGCTGCCTCGTTCCACCACTTGCTGAAACCGTTCACCAGATTGGTCAGTCCCTGCGGAGTATATTGAGAGCGTCTGGCGGCCCCAGCGTGAAGGACTTGACAGGCGAGTGCGACCCCGGCTTTCCGACAGGCCGCCTCTTCTGGCCACTTGCTAAAACTGTTCACCAAGCTCGCGAGGTCCTGCTGATTGAAATCGCCGAGCCCGGCGGCTCGACGATGGATCTCGTCCGCGATTACGATTGTGGCTTGCCGAGAGCCTTTGTCTTCCGACCACTTGCTGAAACCATTCACCAGGTTCGCCAAATGCTGCCGGGTGAATTCGGATATCTCGATGGAACCGTCGACAATCTCAGCTGCGATCACCCCT
Organism: Bradyrhizobium sp. UFLA03-84; assembly: GCF_002289535.1. Lineage (NCBI taxonomy): Bacteria > Pseudomonadati > Pseudomonadota > Alphaproteobacteria > Hyphomicrobiales > Nitrobacteraceae > Bradyrhizobium > Bradyrhizobium sp. UFLA03-84. The sequence continues at coordinate 46,725 of NZ_NSJY01000011.1, forward strand.
GTGGCTTCGCGCACGACCGCATCCTCCGCCCACTTGCTGAAACCGTTCACCAAGTTCGCGAGTCCCTGCGGAGCAAAATCCGAGAGCCGGCCAGGACGACCCGCTCGGCGAATGACTTCCTTCGCGATTACGACCGTAGCTCGCTGGCAGGCTGCTTGTTTCGGCCACTTGCTGAAGCCATTCACCAACGACGCCAGACTTTGACTGTTCAATTCCTGGAATCCGCTCTCGTGATCGCCACAAAATTCGGCCAATCGGATCGCTCCATTACAGCATTCGGTCACTCTGAAGTGCCGACTGAAGGATGATGCGAGAAGTGAAATGGCTCTGAATCCGATCTTCTTTATCAACGCATTATCAAGCCGTGACACGCGAGCAGCAATACGCTCGCAGGCTGTTACCCCAGCCTCACCCCCGCCCACCCGGCTTATCGCATTGCAGGTGGTCGCATAGTCCCAGGATTTCCCAGCGAGGATGTTTTCCTCGAAGCATTCGACAAATCTAAGCTGGAACTGCAAAGCTGCCTTTTGCAGGAACGCTGTTTGATCCGCCGGCCGAAGCTGCTTTGCGTGCTTGAGCACGGTGATTGAGAATTCACGTATTTGATGAGAACGGTCAATCTCAGTTATTGCCGCGTCAAGTGCCAACATCTGTCATTCCTGGGTTCCGCCGGAGGCGCCTAGCGTCTATGAGAGGGAGTTCCGGTTTTCACGTTCAGCAACAGTGCATGTACAATCCTATTCGGGACGAGCTGCTTCTATTTACGGCTCGAGCTGTTTGCGATTGCGAGGCCAATAAGACAATTGAGTCGCGGGTGCGGCTTCACGCATTCTCACGTTTACATCGTCCACAGATCTCTTGGCACGCGCACCTTAGTCGATGCTCATCACAGTTTACGCCATGGCGCTCACATTCTGCCTTGCCGATGTCATGACCCGCTGCGGCGAGCATGGCGCGTGCTCTTCGGAGCTTACGATCTGACGCTACGTGAGGTTCAAGCCATATGTTGGTTTACTGTTTTAGACCCGGTCCGCCATCTAACTGACATCCTCTCAGGATCGGCCTTCTTCGACCTGCTCGTTTGCGCGGTCGAAAACCGTAACGCTGCAGAATGAACGCTCGCTAAGGGATCTCGTCGATTAGATTTGACTCCACGACCCACTTTACCGGCCAAGACGGGGCGGCCTTGTCCTGCAGCTCGGCGCTCCACGATGTTGGAGACTAGGCAGCTTGGCAGAGCCAGTGTCTAGCTCGACGCAAAACGTCCAGCCGTCCTTCTGCCGATTGTAACTGGTTTGGCCGCTGTCAAGCATGCGGGGCGAGGACGATGTCGCCGAGATATTGAGGGGACCTTCGGGTTGCTGAAGCACGTGCGGTCGGCCATGTGCGCGCGAAACCCATCATTCGTCCACAGCGGTCCCAGCGCGGTGTCACCCTGGACTTCTTGCGGCGCGCTAAGCCAACCGACACGGATGTTGTAGACAAGCCCTATGTCGCAGAAGCCTTGCTTTGTCGGGATCGCGGCTTTGCCCGCCACCGGGACGTGAACCTGGTATACTCCTTCTCGGCGGATTCCACGCGTGCGCGTTTCTCAGCCCTCTTCGCGGGGATATTGTAGTCATAGGCCGATCCACGCTTGGCATGCCTGGTAGGTAGTCCAGCGCGCAGTTCGATGCTCCGGAACTTGCGCGCCAGCAGGGCCGGCCTCGTCCAGAGCTAGTCGGTGCTCTTGGTCAGCATATGCCATATGATCGCCAGCTTCCGCGCCGTCGCGACTGCCGCGATGTGCTTGCCGCGTCGTGAAGCCACACGCTGGAGAATGCACGCAGCGGTCCCGGCGAACGGGCTGCAGCCCATGCTGCTTCGACAAGCATTCCGTGAGCTTGGCCGCGGCCCTGCTTGGTGATCCTGCCAAGGTAGGCGGAGCCTCGCCAGACTGCCGTACGCTCGGGTTTAGCCCAGGTGGCTCACCAGCCTGGTCGGGTCGGCAACAGAGCGCCGATTTTGCTGCAGAACCACGTCGGCGCAACCAGCCCGCCAACGTGACCAAGGCGCAAAACTCTAGTTCTGGCTGGTCCAAACTTCGGTCTCGCTGCAGCAAAGTGCAAAACTCTAGTTTTGGGTGGTCCAAAGTTCGGTCTCGCTACACCTCCATGGGAGTGCGCTTCAGACGGCGTCGACAGCTTTCCGGAGCCCTGCCGATCCGAGCGCGTTCAAGATATCTCGCTGGCTACTGTCCAGCGGGGGCTTGGTGCCTGCCCGTGAAGCCACGCGCAGCGCCAAAATCTACTGGAAGGGCGGTAGCTGCCTCCTGATGGGAATCGTCTACGACGATACCGCCCTTGCGACTTGAAGGCGAGGAGGGAAGGCGCTATGTTAAACAAAATCGAGATTTGTTATACAAGGTCGACCAATGCCGAAAATCAGCACAAAGAAGCCCGCATCCCGCGGCAAGCGTTCCACACTCGGCCACAAGACCAAGATCGGTAAGCTCGGGGTTGGTGCGGCCTCGCGCGTTACCGCCGTCATGAGCGCGGCAGAGCATTCGGGGCTGCTCGGAGAGAAGAGGGCGCGGATCGCTGGGCGGACCAGCCGGAAGCTGATCCAGCGAGCGAAACAGCAGACCGGTATCGCCGCGGACACGGATCTCATCGAATTTGCGCTCGCGAGCCTCGCGCTCGACGACAATTTCAGCGAGACGTTCCGGAAGACGATGGGTTCGGTCGACCCCAACCTCAAGCTCGGCTTCTGACGTGGCGGAATTTGATTTCGCAGCGGCGCTTCGTTGGGCGCGGTTTGATCCTGGCGCGACACTGGCGAGGCGGGCCGATCACGAACTTCCGTTCCTTGGTGATAGGCCCGAGGCGGGTCAGGAGCTTCTGCTCGACACCTGCGTCTACATCGATGGACTTCAGGGGCGCGCACCAAGCATCGTCGCGGACCTATTGGACCTTCGGCACGCCAACCACTCGACTGTCGCCATCCAGGAGTTGATGCACACAGTCGGGGTGCTAGATCCCAAACATCCTGGGACGCGCGCGGCTATCGAGCAGATCGGCGCCTCAATCTCGAGCATGCCGTCTCACCGAATCTTTGCTCCGGATGTGGAGATTGTTGGCCGCGCCGCGCTCCTCTCGGGCATGCTTTGCCGGCTGCAGGGCTATCAGAAGGACGACAAGTTGCGTGCGCTTCAGGACAGCGTTCTATTCCTGCAAGCCCAAAAAGCCGGATTCACTGTTCTCACCGCCAATGTCGCGGATTTCGATTACCTGCTGCAACTGATACCCCTGGGTCGCGTGTTGTTCTATCGGAGGTGAGTTCGCGACTTTGCCGACCAGAAAGGCACACGTAACCTTTCAGTTCTTGGATGCGGGCTTGATTAATCGCGCGAAGGGACCGCTTCATCGGCAAACAACCTCGACGCATCGAACCTGACGGCTGTTTCCTCAATACGAGAGAGGGCCCGCCCGAGTTTACCAGCACGGGCGCCGGATGGACGCGCACACGAGCAAAACGCGAAGACAGCTGTTCTGCCGTGCCCTCACGGCACGTGATCTTGTGCCAAGCATGCGCTGGCGGACCGATCGCAAGCTTCGTGACCGAAATCGGTCGGTGTTTGCTATCACGCCGTAGCAGTTTTGGAGATCGTCCGTTCCCCGACCACTTCTTCGGCGGCCGCGGTCCGGTTCTGAGCGCCCATACCGGGGTTTCTGGCAAGATGCCGGCCACATAGCTCAGGCCCAGTTCGGTATACTCCCACGCAGAGCGGTATCGGGCCGTAGCCGGCGTCCATCAGGACCACGCCGCGCGGCAAGCCCACGCACAGGCCCAGCGCACATGATCGAGTGCAATTGCCGGCTTCGTCTTGAAGGTGATGTCCTTGGGAACTCCGGTTTTGCGCCGACGTACGGTCCGTCGCCCATTCCCTTGGTAGATAGAGTCGATAGGCCACCGGCAAGCCGCATGATGGTTCGCGAGCGAAGCGTCACGGCAACCTGTCAATTGTCTTGCTTGCCCAACTGACCGCAATTGCCGTGCAACGCCGACCGAATGCCGCCCCTTCTTACCAAAGCCCGTATCATCGATGATCCAAGCTTCGATCTCTCCGTGACATTCGATGCCCGGTAGCGCTAACTCACGGATCTTGCCCAACGCTTGCTGATCCGACCAGTCGCCTTGACCGACAAGATGTAACAAGGCCTGATGTTGTGCCGCTGTCCGCTCAGGAGTAAGCGCTAAGCCAGAACCCTTGCTTCGGGATCTGGATAGCCGTGCGAAGAAGCCTCCGGGTTGGACGGAGGTTTGACGTCCATTTAGACGGCTCATCGGCGGGGTCGGTGAGCCGGCTGGAGATCCTTGAAGGGCCGTCAGGACGTCGTGTGCGTTCGGAAGCTGAGAGAGCTCGGATCGCTGCCGAGAGTCTGTTACCCGGTGCTCAGGTGTTCGAGGTGGCGCGCAAGCACGGAGCGACGCGCCGGCAGATCTACGATTGGCGACGGCGGATTTGACGGCGAGGTATGTTGCCGCCGTGGGAGGCGTCCCCGCCGACATTTGCGCCGCTGGTCGTAGACCATGCGTTGGAGGAGCGTCAGGCTCCGGCGATCAAGCTTGAGATCGCGATCGGTGATGTCGTGCTGCGGACGGATACGGCCATAGATGCTGACCGGCTATCCCGGGTGATCCGTGCAGTGCGAGCGTCACGATGATCGCGGCCGGTTCTGATCTGAAGATTTACGTTGCCACGCGGCCGATTGACTTCCGCTGTGGACACGATGGGCTTGCGACGAAGGTGCAGGAGATGCTTGATCTCGACCCGTTCAGCGGCGCAGCCTTCGTGTTCCGCTCGAAGCGAGCGGACCTGATCAAGATTTTGGTCTGGGATCGAACGAGCCTGGTGTTGGTGCACAAGCGCCTCGAAGGTTGCAAGTTTGTTTGGCCAACGATCGCGGACGGTGTGATGCGCATGTCGCCGGCGATGTTTGCGGCCTTGTTCGAAGGGCTGGATTGGAGATTGGTCCGCCCGGAAGAAGCACGGCGCCCGCAGACGGCGGGATAACTGCGGCAGAATGACTCGGCAGCTATTTTGAACGTGGCACACGCGGCGGCGATGTGCTCGAAATAGCGCATGAGCATCGCGGCGCTGCGCGACGAAAACGAACACCTTAAGGCGCTATTGGCGCAAACGCAGGTGGCCTTGAGCGAGCATCAGGGGGCACTGGCGGCGCCGGAAGAAGCCCGACGCCGGCTGGAGGTCATTCTCGGCGAATTACGACGCGACAGGTTCGGCGCGAAATCCGAGAAGCTGCGACCAGATCAGTATCATTTGCCGCTCGAAGACGTGGAGATCGCGCAAGGCATCCTGGATGCCGCGCAGGAGAGAGCCGAGGTGGTGATCCAGGGCCGGTCACGGAACGCGACGGATCAAAGCTCTCATCGCAATTGCGGCTGCTTGCCTGCCCATTTGCCGCGGGTGGAGCGGGTCATCGAGCCTGCGAGCACGCTCTGCCCGTGCGGTTGCGGCGCCATGACGAAGATCGGCGAAGACGTCAGCAAACGCCTCGACGTGATCCCGGCGCAATGGCGGGAGTTGGTCACGCGCCGCCCGAAATACATCTGTCGCCGCTGCGCGGGCCCCGTCGTGCAGGCGCACGCACCGGAGCAAGTCGTGCCCGGCGGGCTGCCGACCGAAGCGGCCGTCGCGCACGTGATCGTCTCCAACCATACGCCTTTTTACCGTCAGGCCCAGATCTATGCGCGCCAGGGCATCCGGCTTGATCGGGCGACACTGGGCAACTGGTCGGGCCGCGCCTGCTTCCATCTTCAGCCCATTGCGGAACACATGCGCCATCACCTGGCCATGGCGGATCGGCTGTTCATGGACGAGACCAAGGCGCCGGTACTCGATCCGGGCGCGGCCAAACGAAGAAAGGCTACTTCCGGGCGATCGCCTCAGACGACCGCGGCCACAGCGGTCCAAGTCCGCCGATCGTGCTGTTCCGATATGCCCCCGGTCGCAGCGGTGCCTTTGCTGAGCAGTTCCTGAACGGCTTTGGCGGACGCTACCTGCAATGCGACGCCTATGACGGGTATGATCGGTTGAACGAAGTCGTTCGACCGCAAGGGCCATGGACGCTCGTGCATTGCTGGAGCATTTGCGCCGGCGCTTCGTCAAATTGGTACGCAACAGCAAGTCGCCGATTGCCGAAGCCGCCGTTCGGCACATCGCGCAGCTTTATGCCATCGAAGCCATGGTGCGCGGTGTATCGCCGGACATCCGGCTCGCCGCGCGAAAGGAGCATTCGTTGGCTCTCGTCGCCGCTTTGAAAATGTGGTTCGAGAACCAGCTGTCGATGATCTCCAGCGGCTCGACACTTGCCGAAGACATCCGCTATGCGCTGAATCACTGGCAGGGGCTGACCCGCTTCCTCGAAGACGGGCGCCTCGAGCTCGACACCAACCCGGTCGAAAACGCCATCCGGCCAGTTTGCCTGACCAGGAAAAATGCGCTCTTCGCCGGTCGTGAAATGGGGGCAGAAAACTAGGCCTTGCTCGCGTCGATCGTCGCCACCTGCAAGCTCAACGACGTCAACCCGGCTGCCTACATCGCCGAAACATTCGAGGCGATCATCGACGGCCATCCTCATAGCAGGATCGAAGATCCTCATGCCGCGGCGATTCCGCGAATCGTCAAGCCAGCCCCAATAAGGGTCCCGGCTAAGCGCTTACGATCTAGTTCAGCGCCGGCCAGGACATCCCGTCGCCACCAGATGAACCTGGAAGGCGCGGATATCCTCCTGGACAAGGCGGTCGGGAGAGCGACCGAAATACCGGCTCAACTTCGCTGCGGCGTTGAGGTAGGATTGCTGTGTCGCCGGTGACAGATTGCGGACCGTCAAGTCCTCGATCATGCGGCGGCGAAGTGGGCTGATCTCAGCCATCGGAAAACCTCCTGTCTGAAGGGTTGGGCTTCGAAAACCCGCAATCCTCTCAGACAAAAGGCAATCCTTGCTATGCCTGCCTACATGCCGCGACAGCGGCTTCGTTCAATCCCAAATCGATTCAAACTAACCCCATCTGCTCTAGCAGAGGCTCGGCACGAATCGATATTTGCAAGACTGAGCCGCCAGTTACGCTGTGTCACTGAGATATGGGTTCCTGTAAAATTGACGCTCCTCGCAAGGATGGCCATTTCACAGCTCAAGCCCGCGGTCCCCAAGCACCTGGCGCATCAAAGGGCCCTTGATCTCGCGGGCGATCTCCTCGCTAATCTGGGCTCCGAATTGCAACTCGGCATCGCTATCTCCGGTTAGCTGATGGTCGGCGAGCCGTTGCTCAAGGCGGCTCGGAAACTCCTCGTCCATCGCCTCCCTGAGCCGGCCCTCCATCTGTGCATGAGCTTGTGGGGCAATCCGACTCACCACCATCTCCCAGGGTTGCCAGCGAGTTGCCAGATAGTCGGCGAACCCCGTCGCCTCCTCGTTGCGCACCTGGATCTCGGCTGCGGCGAGGTCGTCTTCAGTGACGTGGGCAACATCAAAGAATCGCATATCCGGAGCGATGAGCTGTAGGTCCAGCCGCTCACGTAGCTTGACCTGATAGGCGAGATAGACCTCGACCTCGTCGACGAACCCGAGCGAGTCGACCTTCTGACGAGCGATCGGCTCGAGCGCGTTCAGGCGGAACAGGACCCGCGCCTGCTGGATGAGTTCGCCGAGCCGATCGTCATAGGCTCCGTCATCGACATCAGCGTTCAGACGTGCGGTCTGCATGCCGTTCCAGGTCAAGGTGACGCGATCCTGGCAGGTCTCGCTCGCCCCGTAGGCCAGCTCAAAAAACTGCCGCCGCAATTCCGGCCTGATCGCCGCCTGCCGTAGATCCTCGGCCACCGCCTCTCGGAATTCGGGATTGTCATAATTCACTGTCTTCTGCAGCTTGTCGAGGAAGAGCGCGTATTCCGCGGCCCCCTCCTCGTGGGCGAAGTTCTGCCAGACGGCGATCGCCTCCGGCTCGCCCTTCAACCAGTCCGCGACCGCATTGGACAGCGGCCGTTCCTGGTCCACCATCGTTCCTCCACCCATTGAAAAGAAGACCCGCGGGCCGGCATAGCTCGGCGCATTCAGGGCTGCCGCCAAATTCGTCCGCTCCTGCTCGGGCAGCGCATTATCCTCCACATAAACCATGCACCCAGACCCTAGCCGGGTCAGCAGGGTCTCTGGCAGGCTGGTGAGCCGATTGTTGCGTGCCTCGAGCACCTGGAGCTCGGTCGGGAGGTTCTCGGGCAAGCTCGACAGGCTGTTGCCGCTGACGTGGAGTCTCTGGAGCTCAGTCGGGAGGGTCTCGGGCAGGCTGTTCAGCCGGTTATCGCGAGCGAAGAGCAACAGGAGCTCGGCCGGGAGAGTGTCAGGCAGGCTGGTCAGTCGGTTGCCGTCGGCTTCGAGCTCTTTGAGTTCGGGCGGGAGAGTGTCGGGTAGACTAGCCAACCGATTGCTACCGAGGGCAAGCGACTGAAGTCCGGTCGGTAAGGTGTCGGGTAGGCGGGTCAACAGGTTGCCGCGGACATCGAGGTCCTGGAGCCCGGCCGGCAGATTGTCTGGCAGGCTGGTCAACCGATTGCTGCAGACGGCGAGTGTCGAAAGGCTCTCCGGAAGCGTTTCAGGCAGCCCGGTCAGCTGGTTGCTGCCGACCACCAGAGACTGGAGTCCGGTCGGGAGAGTGTCGGGCAGGTCGGTTAACCGGTTGTTGCTGGCGCCAAGCGTCCGGAGGCCGGACGGAAGGGTGTCAGGCAGGCGCACCAGCTCGTTGTCGCTGACGTTGAGCGACTGGAGCCCGGGCGGGAGGGCGGCAGGCAGTGTCGTCAGGCCCAGATCATACAGCTCCAGCCCTGCATAGACGTCGCCGGCCTCTGCCCAGGCTCTTATTCGTCTTACGGCCTCTTGGCGGTCTTCGTCTTGCGTCTGCCCCTCCTCGCCGGCCCAGGTGTCCAAGATGTGGTCGAGCCGCGATTGCCTGAGGACGGGGTCTTCAAGGTCCGTCGTACTGCCATCGCCCGGCCGGGGCTGTCGGCCGAGGATTGATACTCCGAGATCTTGCTGCCAAGGAATTGCCGCGGTCGTTGGCCACTCAGGCACCACATCACCGGGCTCCGCCCACCAATGCTCCTCCTGATCGAAACTTTGCGTCGGCCAATCGGCTGCATCCACACCGTGCCAACTATCCGTCAGACTGAAACTGCCGGCTGGCAACTGGCCACTCCGATCCGCGCCTGGAAAAAGCAGATCTTGATTGACGCCTTGTCCAGAGAAGGCGGGCGAATCCGAGGGCAACCGCGAGGTGCCTTGTCCGACGCGATCCCCGTGCGGCATTCTCAAAAAATCCACATCTCTGTTCGACACAACGTCGCGGTCGCTGAGGTTATTTGAATTCTGGGGCGGGCGCTCGTGCGGATGCAACTGGTTCAGGTGCTGCTGAAACCCCGCTGGGTAATCCTGCTGCTGTCCCAGCTCGTCGTCGTACGCCCGCTCGACATCTGGGACGGGGTGGAGGTGGTTGAACGCATCCATCCGATTCTCCTGACAAATCTGAGCAGCTAACGTCGAACCTAGATAAACACGTTCTTGCTACAAGGCTTAGCTTTCGAGAAGCTGACGAGGAATCTGAATGATTATAACTGCCTTGTTAGGTGTTTGGTCCCGGCATTTGCTGGAGCGGATTGGATTTGAATCGTTCTGCTCGGAAGTCCAGCATTTGCAGATGTGCTCGTAAGGCGTGAGGGCCTTCAGGGTCTTTAGCCTCCGTGCATAGTTGTAGGCGATGAAGTCGGCGAGATGAGAGCTTCGAGCTGATCGTGTCGATGATAATGATAGCTTTGGACGGTCGCTTGCGGAGCCGGCATTATTGACCTGCACACTACTGCCGCGCGAAGTCACCATTACGGCTGTCATTACGCGTGCAATGGTTGGAAGCCGATCGACAAAAGACTTCATGGCGTACTTGCGATGGAAGCCCCGTGACGGTGGCGAAGCCTTCCAGAATTCGCATATTCTCCGCGAGGTCTGACGATCTGTAAGGCTCGCCAACAACTCTTTGTCAGCATCTCGTGCGTCGACATCCAAAGCCGCCTCATCGCTGTCCCTACTCCGTCCCTTTCGGGGGAAGCAAATTACGTGGAGCAAAGACGCAATCTTCTGGAACATTTTTCGGCGAGGCACCCAGATTGGGGCGCCATGAATGGACAGCAGGTTCACAAGTCCCGCAAGCTACGATGGTTTGCGAGAGCCTCTTGATTGATTTGGCTGCCCGACAAGGAGCGGGGTGGCACTCCGAGCACGAGCTGGGAGAGATAAGGAATGTCGCGCACGGCCCACCGAACCGTTAGCGCGACAGCAACAATCATTGTCCCGAGAAATGCAGCAGCGGCCGACCTCATCGTGGCGTCCCAAGATTCTCCATACTGCATCGAATCCATGAGACGGAATACCGTACCCTGGACCAAGTACAGCACCAGCGTGCTGGGTCCCAGTTTCGCGGCGATAAAGCGGACCACCCGATTTGAACGACCAATATTCCAGGATCGAAGCAGGACCTTAATCATCACCGCTGAGACAGCTGCGGAGCCAAGAAACATCAGAAGCACATTTTTTGCCGACCGCAAATCCTGGACCAAAGCGAGATTGTTGTAGACATAAGTGTCCTTGCTCCAGATCGCAAAGCACATCATAGCCGCAATTGTGACGGACATAGCCAAGAACGGCCTGTGAGAGCGCATCATGCTCGTCCACCGTTCTCTCGACATTGCAAATGAGAACCCCAGGCAGAAAAACGGGTACGTATACTTTATGAGAGGGAATATGGAAAAGGTCAGAGGTGCAAGGACCACCAGAACGACCGATACGAACAAGGCCCATGGTGACGAATGATTGCAGATCGAAATAGTCTTAGCGAGAAGAAAACAAATGAACGCGGCCCAGACGAACCAGTAGGTGCCGGCGAAATCATTCAGGAACTGCAAAACGTTGTCTGGTGCGCTCGCCAGTCGGGGAAACATGGCCAACTTTAATGTCGCCAGGAGAGAGAACCAAAACAGCATAGGCACCAGGAGCTGCATCGCACGATCGCCCATGGCTTGCATGAAGGACTTTTCCAGCAGCGCTCGGCAGGAAAGATAACCGCTTATTCCCATAAAGAGGGGCATGTGGAACATGTAGATCCATTTGAAAATTGCCGAATCCCAAAACCCTTCATTTTGATAGAGGATATATTGGATCAGGTGACCGACGATCACTAAAATGATGAGCACTCCTTTGGTGAAGTCCAAAGCGAGATCGCGATCGTGGGCTGTCTCAGGCATAATCTTTGCTGTTACATGATGTATCAACAACTCGGCACACTTTTCCGATCAGCCGAATCCACAGCTCGCCACAAATCCTGTCCGACGACGGCGGAGACAATTGCCACGGAGAGTCTGCACTCCAATAGCTGACTTTGCGATAAATACCGAAAGGAAAAGGGCGAAACGAGCTATATGATGGTTTATCGATTTCTTTCCCACCAACCTAGCTTCAATCGCTTCCCAGATCCGGCGGGCACTTTGCACCATGCACCGAGCGGAAGAGGTGTTGGCAAGGCATCGCAAGGAGACTTTCCATAGCGCAGGGCATGAACCGAATCCGTCATTTCGGCACTGCGCAGTTCCGTGCGGGCGAGTGAATAAGTTTTACCCTGCAGATACCTGATCTAGTGATTGCTTCCGTGGATGCTCGCTGTCGAGCTCGCTTGGCTGGGGATACCGTGGTGAATGATGGGCGAGCGTTGACCGGGCGTTTCTGATTCGCGCCTGCCGGCGGAACCTCCAAATTATTGCGATCCAACGGGCAAAAACTCAGCCGTGTTGGCTGGGTTTGCGGTGATGGTGAGGGTACCCACCGAATCCGTTATTGGCCTTCGCCACAATGCGCGTTGCCGGGCGCGGAAGTTCCCGGGCGAAGAAAGTGCGGCATGCGATTGCTGATCACATTTGACCATGCAAACCAGCCAGTGGCCTGCCGCAAACTAATTGTCGGGCGCAGCTAAAACCATCCACCATGCGTCAATCTCATCTCGTCAGCTCGATCCATCGCCAATTGTCCAACGTGTTCGGTTAAGCCGATATCGTTTCTCAACCAGGACCGTGAGGGAAATCGCTCGAATCTGCGACGCCCGGGCAAGGTCGAGCGGCGCAGCCAGATGGCGATCATCCCGCCGAGCCTGCTGCCGTTTCGTGTGCGCCGCTTATCCACGCAAACGCCGTTCCTCGCGGCTGACAAACCGTCCCCGGATGCTTTGTCGTCTCCGGGGAGAATGTCTTCTCGTTGCCTAAAACCCCCTTCAGTCATCAATGAGCCTTATGCGTTGATCTCGCTATGCGGCACGAGCTGGATCGGAAACAATCAACCTAACGCATGTTCTGGTGCCCATTCATGCAAAGAGCGGCCTAGCGTGTGTTGAATCCTGCATCGAGGTGCGGTTCTTCGGCGGATCTTTCATGAAGGCCCGACTCAGTATCAATCCTCGTCCAATGGCGACGGGCGCCCTGAAGACAGGTTCCATTGCTGCCGTTGACCGCCACGTCCAGCTTGCCGACGTTGCAGCAAGGTGATGCCCACCCTTGGCACCGCCGTTGGGCGCACGCGAGCATGGCTTCCAACATGGCGGCCTGACGCTCCAGCGCAACACGCTCCTGGGGCTTGAGGGGCGGCGTCGGACGCCTCGCTCGAGCAGTACTACGGATCCCAAACGGCTGATCACTGACAAATGTTTCAGGCGGGCAGCGATCCAAACAGCGCCGACGATGGCAGCCCACTTTCATCCATGTCGGAGGCGAGGCTGGTCAGGACGATCCTTTGCCCAAGTACTCCGCCGTCCTTCCAACAAATGAACAATTCCTGGCAGGACACATCGAAGTTCAGAGTCGCGAACTGAAGTTTACGCAGTTTTGAGGTGCCTTAGACGCCGGGAGGGCTCGGTAGGCCTTTCGGGTGTAGCCGATTCTTCCGAAGTTATGTCTATGGGACGCGCCCTTGCCAAAGTCCGCCGCGAAAGCGGTGCCGCAAGAGCAGCCGCCCGAACACTTCTTGGGCAATTGGGATTTCCACCAATGGCGATTCCGAAGACGCAATCTGGTGTTCCGATCTGGCCGACGGGCGTGGTCGGATCTTGGGCGCACCACGATATGGTCGCGGCCGCCGCTATTGCAAGAACGAGAAAGATTGCAGCTCTCGGCATCGATATCGAGCCGAATGAACCTCTGCCGGAAAACCTGATCGCATTGATTGCCACTGCTAGCGAGCGACGGATGTACGATCTACACACGCTCAAGCGGCGCGATGTCTTCGTTTTGAAAGAGGCGGTGTATAAGGCGTGTTTTCCGATGGATCGCGAGTTTCTTCAGTTCCAGGACGTGGAGATTGACATCTTTGCGCGATCAGGACACGTGTCCAAGGCAAATCGCACGTTTTCACTCGAGTTAATTATTTCCAAGAATGTAATCGGGGTGGCGTATTCGCGGCCGAATGAAGTGGACGTGCCGCTCCAAAATCAGGCCGGCACCCGAAAGCAATCGATACTAACTCCTTCGCGCGTTTCTTTTCGGTCGAAGGAAAACCGCGCAGGCGGCTAGCACTAGCTCCAGTGTGTGTAGCCCTTCGCTCCGACTTGTCCCGTAGGTGTTTCTAGCCGTTCGGCTAAGTGTATCGCACCCACGATGCCCATTCTTTGAGCGAGCTTTCGATCGCTGTATCGCGGCTCTTGGCGTTCGTAGCCGTGTGCTCTCATAGAGCTGTTTGGCCCACAGGTCTTCCGCATGGCGGATCAGAATGGGTGAATTCCCCGGTCTGGGAACCGACATCATCCGCCTTGTTATCGATCTTTTCGAGAAATCTGAGAGCCCGTTGGTATTCGATCTCGCACCACGCAAGCTCGAATGGTTCCATTAGTATCTCTATCCACATTTCGGCAAAGGCTGCCATCCCGACGAAAAATAGAATTCGCGACCTCCTATCAGCCATCAGTCGACGAAACCGGCGAAGACGAATGAGTTGTCGCTGTAGCCAGCCGCACATGCAGCTAAGATGATCGTGATCATCGGCTCAATCGAACCTTGGTAAAGATTCGGCACCTCCAGTGGAGCACCTGACGATACGAAAGTTTATGGCGGATGTTCGCCTGGCTACAACGGCTGCCCGAGCAGCAAAATAATCCGACGGCTTCGTAGAGGGCGTTCGCGTAGTGAGATCGCGGCGACATGCCCGCTATCTTGGCCTCAAGGCGAGGTCGTTAGGAGCGGGGTCAGTATATCAAGCGCAATGATAGGGATTGCTTCAGGCTCCGAGGCCTTCGCGCTATGGACATTGAACGATATCGAGAGCGGAAAATCGAGGTCACTTTCTCGATCGTCGGCTCGCCATTGTGCCGACAGGCCGTTCGGCGGTTGAATGATCTACCGTCTGATCCGTTCGATTTCTTATCTTGAGAGCCAAAGCCGTCGTTGTTCACAAAACCATACGATACAGCGGTAATGTCGGTGATGTTCCCCCACGATGATGATTTATCAGGACGGGACCGGACAGATCTGTCGGTGAATAGCAAGCGCCAATTCAGCTACGCAGCATTAGAGATGCTTGTAAAAGAAGGTCGCCGAGCGATATGTCCGTCAGGGGCGAGCACACACCCGGGTATGACACCCACCCGCTGCCATCCCTCGCTGGCGTAAAGACGCTCGGCAGCAGAACCTGTGGCAGTGCTGAGCGTTAACAACGTCTTTCCCTCCTTTCGTGCTAAATCGCTGACAGCCGAGATGAGCCGGCGCCCGATGCCGCGGCGGCGTGCGTTTGTGTCAACCAGGACTTTGACGACTCGGGCGCTATGCAATTGGGTTCTCAGACGCGGCAGGTATCATCTGGGTCGTGCCAACAATCTGACCTGCGCCATCTTCCGCAGCTAGTCACACGCATCCATTGCAAATGACCGCGTCTGCGACGCTACGCCAGTACATCAGCGCAAGTCGTCGAGTTGGCGGTGGCAGAAAGCTGACCGATTCGCGGTGGGCGACGCAGTCAACGAGGATGTGGCGAGACGCTCAAAACGCTTATCCACTTCGTGGGCGCCGATGCGGCGTACCTGGATATCGTCTGTCATCTGTCGGACAGAGCGAGCCGATCGCCCCGGCTGAATCGGACGGTGAGTTCATTGCCACTGCCATGGCAATAGCGAGTTTCCATAGAGCGACATACTCTTGAAGGCAAAAAATGGTCACGTGCCGCGTCGCCCAAGCCAACCGAAGCTGGCAAAGGACTGTGGAGGACTACTCCGCCAAGCTGCAACGCTCAGCTGGACCTGAGGCGCGCTCCGCATCACGATCCAAATTTAGCGCAGAGCTCCGCAGCACGAAACAAATTCAACGCGGAGATGAGAGCCTTGTCGTGCGGGAACAGCCTCCGAGCGGACTTGACCCGCGCGTCATGGTCCAGTCCAGATATCGTCTGGCCCTCTAAAAGAAGCGCCTCGGAGAATCTACGAAGAGCAGGGTGATACGGGTCAAGGGCGGCCTCACCGCGCCCATTGGCACGAGTCATCATTTCAATGAAACTCTCGTCGTTCTCTGAGGGGCCTGGGCGATCGCACGGCGAGCGTCGGGCTCGCAGCAATCGCGAAGATTGCTCAACGGCGCCTTCATCCTTCGGCTATTAGAATCCGCTGACGTGACCGATAGGATTGCCGATTGCGCAGGTCAAACGCTCGACGTCGAAAGCGGAGAACATGCCCGCAATCGGTCAAGTTCGGTAGTATGCAGGCTTAATGTGCGCCTTTTAATGAGTCCGAGCCGCCGCATTATTCGTCGCATCATCAATTCGGCGCCGGTCTTCTTCAGACTGATGAGGGCATGTACCGCTGCCGGCTGGGAGCGCCGTCGCCAAGGACGGCTCAAACGCCTGGTGCCTCGCCGACCCTCTTGCTGCTCTTCCGAGGTGGCATGCTGCACCTGCGACCAAACTGTTACGTTGGATGGGTCACAATTGTGCGGGTCCACGTAGCCTCACGTCCAAGATCACCTGAACGGACATCCTACCAGAGCAAGCTTTCGAAAAGCTGACGAAGCCCCCTCGGCATGGTGTCGAGCCGAGCGCGCCTAACTGACTTTGGATCGTCGATATTCTGAAGGTGAGCCGCGTGACGCCTCCGGATGGTCAGCAGTGCCTGCCTTCCGGCAGTAGCAGTAGGTGGGCAATCACCGTAGTTTCCCGGAATCCAACAATGTTGTTGTAAACTCTAATGTCGCCTTGCCGGGGCTAGATTTCAGCACGGACCGATATTCAAACCGGCAAGGGGCCGCTCGCGTGAGGCGGCCCCTTTCGATTCCGGTGGCCTGTTTTGTTCCCGCAAGTGGCCTATTTCGGCCAGTACCGGATAGGGGGGCTGCCGGTGCTGCCGAGCAGCAGCATCAGCACGCCGATCGGGACAAGAGGGCACCGCAGCGGGCGAGCGGGCCTCGTCGACATGTCGACGAAGCCGCTATCACGGCTTCGACCGCTCGGAGCCAGTGCCGGTCTGAAAGTACCAGTACTTGCGCTGATTGACAGTCTTGGAGGTGAAGGCGCCGTCTTCCGCGAATGTTTCCTGGAAGGCCGCGTTGGCGGTGCGCTCGAGGAGCTCGGCATAGGTCGTCTGGGAAACCAGGGAAGGGGCCGGCATGGTCGTCTGCCAGAATTATACTCAGTCTGCGGAGTGAGTATAAGAGGCATGGAACTCACTGCCAGCGATTTATACTGACGTTGCAGAATGAGTATAAACCGTGGTTCCGCGTGCAGTTCGGGCCAGCCTGACTCGCCGGCGGAAAGTGCTCGCCCCGAAGCGCACGGCGCACTTCGCGATGACAAGGGAGAGTCTTGGTGCCCTCGGCGCGCGACCGACCGTGCTCGTCGGCATGATGGGAGCAGGGAAATCCAGTCTTGGCCGTGCGCTCGCCAGGCGATTGGAGTCGAGGTTTATCGATTCCGATAAGCAGATCGAGGCAAAGACCGGCAAGTCTACAATCCGAATCTTCGCTGAGGTCCGCGAGGCGCATTTCAGGAATCTTGAGGCGAATGAGATCAAGCGCGCGCTCGAGCAAGGCCCGCCGTACTCGGGTGGCGGAGCATTCATGATCGATGACGTCCGGCATCATAGCGGCCGGAAAGCGATTTCGATCTGGCTCAATACCAACGAGGACGTGATCAGGCCGAACCTGAAGCACAACATCAAGTGTCCCAAGCTGCGAACCTCCGATCAAGACCGGACCATCTCGGACCTGATGCAGGCGCACAATTCTATCTATCGGCTTACCTATCTCACGATCGCCCCGCAGCACCGGCGGGATCTCAAGAGTGCGGATGCTTGCATGACGGCGCTACACGCCTATCTGTGCGACACAGGGCAGGGGACTGGGCAGGCCGGCTTATTCCAGGAGCTTCCTGATGCGCCGGGCTCTCAAAATGCGGAGCCCCGAGTATGATCGTGGAGCAGGTACAGGCCGTCGCCTCATCATCAGCAAGGGTTCAATCGTCAGGCATCCACGCCAGCCCCGAGGCTCCGGTTGATCTGCCCTCCACATCGCACCTATTGCATGATGGGACTTTATCGCCGCCCCTCGACCAAAGTTCCGGATGCTCGCAGGCAGGCCTTGGAGTCCACGGCCTCGCTGCGGGGACGCAGGCTCGTGCTCGGCACCGAGGAATGGCTGGGCGACGAGCATATACCGCGGATTATGCGTTGCTGGAGCAAGAACTGCAGAGGGCGAACCTTGGTCCGGCAACGCAGATCCGGCTCGTGCCGCCGACGCCAGCTCAACTGTTGCGGTTGGCGGGGAACAGGAACGACGTCGAAGAAACGCTCGGGGGGAATCGTCCGGGACCACAATGGTAACGAGGCGAATTTTTTGTAGCTGCCGGTGAACGATGGCGAAGCTGGTCAGGAAGGCTCCCATTGGTCCCGATCTGCGTCGCTGCGGTCAGTCAGTCGCCTTGTCGTTCTTCAGGCCGTCAAGGTCGAAATCCTTGGGCAAGCGATGCGATTTCGAGCGTCGGGCTCGATTCACCGGTGGAGCTATGGCGAGGGCATTGAGACGTTGCGCTGGGCGAACTCCCTGGGAGCGCGGCCCCAGTTCACGTGCTGCCCATGATATTCGTCAATATACGTGCGCCAGCGAGCCGCCTCTCGGAAGGGGAGGCCGTGCAATCTTATGAAGGCGCCATGCATGGCTGCTCTGACCGACCTGTCAGGCTCTGCGAAGAAACACCTCCTGCTCCAGGCCTGGCGGTCCAATGCTGGCTATGTAGTCCAATCCGCGGATGGTCAATGTTGTCTCCGGCCGAATTTCGTTCGGGAGCACACCATGCAGCCGCATTCCTTCCTTAAAATCTTCGCTCGCCCACTGCTCACCATGCTCCCATCCTTGCGGAAGATACAACTCGAGTGCTGGCACCATAGGTTGCGATTGCGCCGGCTGGAACGCCGCGTCGGCCGTTGAATTCTCAAGATCCCATGACGACATCGAACTTAGCTGATTAACGCTGTCCGCCGGCGAATGGCCAGCGAACGCGAACATCTGCAGAAGCTCGGCAGTATCCAGGCTTTGGGTCGGCAGCCGCCCGGCTTGCTCGGCCTCGAGCCAAATGCTGTCGGGATCGACGTTCTGGTGCAGCGAGGGAACGGTCGCGTCGGGCTGATCGACGCTGTCCGTCGGCGAATGGCCGCCTGAAGCGATCATCTCCAGGAGCTTCGCCGTATCCAGACTCTCAGTGGGCAACAAGCCAGCCTGCTCCGCGCCCGACCAGATGTCCCCAGGATCGACAGCGTCCGACAGCCGGGGACCAACCGGATCCGGCTGAGTGACTTCGTCTTCTGGCGAATGGCCAGGAGAAGCGAGCATCCCCATAAGCTCTGCGGTATCGAGACTTTCGGTTGGCAGCTGATCAACCGGAGCCATACCGTCCTGACGCTCCGCCAAATTGTCGATCGTCTGCGAGAATGTCGGTTCGTCATCCAGGAGCCGCCGAAGCTCCTCCGGGTCGACACTTAAGATCGGCGAGCAGGCCAGAACATCATCTGCCAGCGCAGCTCCGTCCGTACCGGAAGTGCGCTCGGCATTGCGATATTCACGGATCATGCCGAGCCCGCGGATGAGGCTCTTATTGCTGGGAAACAGCTTATTTGCAAGCTCGAGAAGTGCGATGTGGTCTAGCTGATCAATCTCGAGGCTGCGGGCGGCGAGGGCCCCTGCAAACTTGACGAGATTCTTGACGGAGGCTTCGACGGCTTTCCTGGGGCGTTTACTGACGGCAGCCGCGTCCTCGATGAGACTCTTGTCTTTCGCGGAGGGAGGATAATCGAGTGGGGTGCGCCTTTCCAGGATAGCTGGGTCACGATACTCGAGAAGCACCTCAAGCGCGGAGCTTATCTGCTTGTCGCCCTCGTGTGCTGCCTTGGCATGCGCAAGAAGCGCATGATGATCCAGCGCTGCAATTGTCAGTCCGCGGGCTTTTAGAGATTTCGCCAGCCTGTGAAAAGCCTTGTAATATATCTCGATTCTGTTGGGTATCCACGTCCGACGCGCGGCAGCTGCCTGGACGGCGCCGTCGATCAGGCTTTCATCCTCTTCGGAGAGAAAGTCTTGCCGCACGTGATCAGGATCACGATACTTTCGCAGCGCGCTCAATGCCGAAAGCAAACTCGCGGGCTCACCAAGAGACACTCTCGCGTGCGAGACCAAGGCCTCGTGATCGAGCCCGCCAATTGTCTTGCCCTGAGTGCCGAGATCATTTCCCAGGATACGAAGCGATCGGCCGTATTCGTAGATGGTACTTTTCTGCAGACCACCGCCGACAAAGCGGGTGAAGTTGTCGATGAGAGTACGGTCGGTCTCGGACAGGTGCGGATAGATATCCGCCGAAGGCACGGCGGCGTTGACGGGAGAAGGCTCTTTTACGGAGGGAACAACATAGCGCCGGCGCGGGCCGTCAGGTGCATTGGTATTTCGATACCTATGAAGCGCTGTTAACGCAGGCCCCATTGCTTTGTCACGCGCCATGAACTTGGCAGCGTGCGCTACCAGAGCGTCGTGGTCCAGTGCAGCAATCGTTTTGCCACGAGACCTCAGATCTTTTTGCAGTTTGAAAAGTGCCTCAGTATATCCCCGCGCAGTGCGTTGGCTTAGATTCCGGCGCGTCCGCTCTGCCTGGACCGCGCGCTCGATGACGCTTTGGATATTCGCAGCCGGCTCGGGAGGCGGGGTCTGGCGTACAGCCTCGGTCGCCTCGTGAGGCTCGCCGGCATTTGCCAATTGCCGCTCGAAGGCCTCCTGCGACGCCTCGCCTTCCTCACGATGTTCCGCGGCGGCCTGTTGTACCTGCATCAAAGCTGCCGGACTGGATGGGAAAGGATTATCCACGCTCACCTCACTCCGCAGATGGTGGCAGAACAGCTACGCCGGCAAGCTTGCGAGAAGCTGACGGCGCCTTCTGCCCGGCCACAAAAAGTGGCGTACCGATCCTTGTACTTGGTTTTCGTGGACGGGGTGCTGCAATCACCAGCGCCAGCACATTAGATCGCGCGATCTGCGGCCCGGGTGTCCTCAATGCCGCGGAGGCAGCGGCGCATCGTATTCGCCGCGGATGGATTTTCGTCGACCGCAAGCGCCTGCCGAGAAACCCACTATCTGCTTTGCTGCACGTGAACCGTTGTAGAGTTGTCACAACTAAACTTAGGTTGGCATGGTAAAAGTGTCGTGGGAGGTTATCTTGATCAAAGATCCGCAGAGCGACGACGCTTGAAACGATGAGCGCCTCAGTGAAGAAAAAGAGAAATCATGTGAGGCAAACAATGTCGCTGCAGGACCGCCTGGCTGCGTTTGCAAGGAATCTTGTGGAAATGGCGGCGAGCATGCCAGAAGGCGCGGAGCGGGATAGTCTGCTCAGGCGAGCCCGCACCGCGGAAATTGCAGCTGACATTGACGATTGGGTCTCCTCGGCTGGGCTTCAGCCGCCGACGCCATAGGGTCCGGAGCCTCTCCTCCCTCGAGGGCCCTGTGTCCAGCTCGGGCTCCTCTACGTCAGGCGCAACGTTTGCTGGGCTCTGATCCCTGAAGCCAACTTGACCGAAGGGCAGGGTGAGAGCCAGCTGCCCGTATCCGAAGAGAATGAGGAACCGCCCCATGGCGCTCCCCAGATTGCAGAGCCTGTTCTTCACGCGCATCTTCTGGTCGCGCTGGAGCTTCGGCTCATGGTTGGCCCACCGCTCGAGCTGAAGCCTGGCTCATGGCTGCTACGGGAGGTCTGTTCGCCAAAAGACGCAAGCGTATCACGAGGAGGGCTGCGTAAACGGCTTTGCCGATGGACAAGCCGATCCAGATACCGAGGGCACCGAGGCCAGTTTTCAAGCCGAGCACGTAGCTGACGGAAAGACCGATCAGTCAGTAAGCGATGCCTGCGAAAAACAGCGGCACGCGCGTGTCCCCTAAGCCGCGCAGGCCACCGGCTGCAATGCTCTGAAGTGCATCAGTAATGAAGAAGCTCACTCCGACGAGGATGAGAGCTGCAGTCAGCTTGATCGTGGCGTCCGCATTGCTGGCTGACTGGTCGACGAACAGCTCGGCGACTTCAAAGCGCGTGCCGACCACCGCAATCGTAGCGATCGCCGCGATCAGGACTCCAAGCACCATGGCGGCGAAACCAGCCTCTCTGATACCTGATACATCGTTGCGGCCGAGTGCGTGTCCGATGCGCACGCTCACCGCCATTCCGATGCAAAACGGGATCATGAACAGGGCGGCTGCAACTTGGAATGCGATCTGATGGGCGGCAACCGCTGTGGTGCTGATCGCACCCATCAGGAGCGCCGTCGCAGAGAAAAGGCCCGATTCCATGAAAATCGTGACCGAAATCGGCGTGCCGACCACAAGGAACTCGCGCATCAATTGCCAATCGAACCGCCAAAGATATCGGAGCACCTGGTAGTCGCGAAAAGGACGACAGCATGCAACGAACCAAATACCGGCCAGAAAGGTCCCACTGTTCACCAGGCTCGTCGCAAGGCCGGCTCCGAACAAGTCAAGCTGCGGCAAGCCGAATTTGCCGGTGATCAACAGATAGGCCAGCAGTGCGTTGGTCGGAATGGCCGCGAGCGTGATCCACAAGGCCGGTGCCGGGCGATCGACCGCTGCCATGAAACTGCGGATCGCCAAAAACCACAGCGCCGGCAAGATACCCCAGGTGAGCCCAAGCTGATATTGCTGAGCTAAGCGCGCGATAGCTGGCTCGTGGCCAAGCGCAAGCACGATTTGTTCGCCTCGCACCGGCAAAATCACGATCGGCGCCCATAGAACGAGTGCAATCCATAGCCCCATGCGCAGCGATCTCCGTACTAGGGCTGGGTTTGCCGCGCCACGTGCTTGCGCCGCGAGCGGCCCTACTGCCGAGATCACGCGGGCTGCGAAGGTCAGGCCAACCGATGAGATCATACCGGCGAGCGCGGCAGCCGCGAGGGCCTCGGTGCCGATGTGGCCGATCCAGGCCAGATCCGTCGCCATCATCGCGATCTGTGCAAGCTGCGTGAGTGCGATCGGGGTCGCGAGTGTCGCTGTTGCGGCGAGTTCGCCACTGAGGTGGTGGCAAGCCTCCCATTTGGCCAATCTGTGAGGTCATGACGATCGGTGCGTGGCGTCCCCAGTCTTTCTCATCGAATGCCGCCGCTCCGGATTGCGCGTTTCAGCCAATCGACCCGCTGATGCGAAATTCGCGCGATCACGGCCGCGTCATCGGCACTCTCATTGTTGATAGCATATTCTCAATCAATGACGCCCCGCTCAAAAATGGTGAGAGCATTTTGGCCAGGAAGGCAGTCGCTGTTCTGAGCGTTGTGCTTGCGACGTCGACTGTCTCGCTTCAGACGCCGCTTGTCTCAACCGCAACGACAGAACGTTTGCAGCGAGTGAATGCCGCGAGATGCGCATCATTCCCCAATAGAAAACTGTCAAGCGAATTTGGCATGTGGGTTGCTTGGAAGATGCGAGAAGATCATGCGGCCATGATGTTTCTCGAGCAACACATTCGGGTTTTCAGATGGATCGGTTAGTGTCAGAAGTCTCTGCAGGTGCGCTCTACAGCGCGCGCTCCTGCATGGCGACGTTTGTTACCTTCAGGTCGCGTTCCGAACGGTCGCCATCCACCCCCTCCAATGAGCCCGGCTTGAGCTCTTCTATCGGTCATCTCGGGCGAGCAGCCGTTCACTTGAAGCTGAGCGACAACGACACATCGCGGCTTGCGCTGGCAGATGATTGAGCCGATGCAGGATGATCGGGATCCTGAGCAATTATTCAAGCAACGGGACGAGCTTAGGGTCAAGTTGCTTCGTGCCCAATCGGTCATAACCGAATGTAAGGCAGAATTGGCGGAGCTTGAGCGTAGGCTTGACTGTCTATCAGTGTCGGCGCCAACCGATGAACGCCAGCAGAGATCTGCGGCAGACACTGCAGCGCGTCAGGCGCGGCCGCGCAAATCTTGGAGCGTCAATGATCCTGTCGACCCGCTGGCTGCCACGTTCACGAGTCGATCCTGGGACCGTTAGATGCAACGGACGTTCGTGAACCCGGAGGCTCAAAGCCTCCAATATCTATCGTGTTGCGAACCGACTGCCGAATGGATGTCAAGATGCGGCTCTTCTGTCGGCTTCGCTTTTTGTTGTTCGCGGTGCTTTGGCCGGCGGACGCGCTTTTGATTGGTCACGCTGACAGAGGACGTATCGTCCGCGGTTCCGATGGGACACCATGTTTCCGGATAGGGCGCTCACGCGGAGGTGTTCAATCTCTTTGTTAGAGCGCTAAAGCCAGAGTGCTTAATCGGCCGTGATCGCTCGCCAAGATCAAGGCACGTCACGCCCCCGTGATCGGGGAAGCTGACCAGCCTCATTTGGCTCCGCCTGGATGTTGATGAGAGTTGTTTGGACAATGTTCCTCAGGGTCCTTGAGCGGGGACTGATAATGGCAATCACCTGAACTCGCGGATGCTAAAAAGAGGGGTCGAGGAACGTCGAAAGCCATATGCGGACAGCGATTTCGTCAGCTTCTCGAAAGCTTGTACGAATACGAACTAACGTGGATAGGCTGCGAGGTGAGGTTTGTGCGTGGACTCGCATGATTTCGACGCTCTGGTTCTGCAGTTTCAGCACCGATACAGAACGCCGATCTGGAAGAGCAGCAAGCTCGGGCCGAACAAGACGCGTTTGAGCAACAGCTGGATGCAGCGCGGATGGCCGATAGCGGCCGCCTTCACCGGCATCCCGACCGCAAACCGTCGGCCAATGTGTCTGGTACGGATCGCGATTACATTTGGGCCATGATGGAGGGCGTCAGCAAGCGCCGAAAGCTGTCACACGCGTCGACTGAGAAGCATACTCAGATGCTCTACAAGGTGGCAGCTTACCCGGGCGAGAGAGGCCAATCGCTCGAAAGAAGTGATAACAAGACGTTGAGTGAGCTTTCTGAGAGGGTGTTCAAGAAGAACAAGCATGTAGGTGTTGCAGTGCGGGCTCTCCAGGAGCCGCGCGGCGGGGTGAGGGTCCGCGGCAGACCATTGCTGGAACGAGCGATGCCGCCTTGTCCAAATTTATCGAACAAGTCTTTCCGAAGAACTGGAGGAGCTTTAGATGAGGATGCATTTGTAGCGCAGAGTATGTTCCCTGTCGGCACGTGATCAGCTCTCAGTTCATGACCGAAAACGTCGATGGCGGATTTCAGGCTGATTTTTGTAAGTCTTCCTACCTAGGTCGCAGGTGTGACCCGCGCGCAAGCCTCTGTCAGCTATGAGCTGATCGGCGAAATCGCGTGCCCTTGCAGGGCCGTTCATCGCCCCTTGCAGCAATGCTGCTGCGAGCAGCTCTGCAGCCTCTGCGTCTTACAAATGTCATCTTACGCGGCGAGTGAGGCGAGCCGCGGCGGATCGGTTCGCGTGCGCAAGTGTTAGGCCGCATCGTTCCACGCGGCAAAGAGACGAGGTCGATGAAACAGCCTTTTCGAGCATGCAGTCTGTTATCCATCATTGCCTGCATCATTCTCTGTCCGGCCGCCAACGCGCAAGATCGTCGCGCCGTTACCGAACCTATTGCACCACAGACGGTGTGCGACCGGCCCGTGCCGTCCGGCAAGCAAGATACGGTCACCTTGCAAGATGCCATCGACCAATGTCCGTCGGGGGCCGCCGTATATTTAGGGCGGGGCGAGTTCCGGTCGGGTCCGCTCGAAATGAAATCGGGCGTGACGTTATGGATCGGACGAGGCGCCAAGCTCATCGCCATCCCCCAACCAGCTGCTTACGATAAGGGCCGCGGACAGTGTGGTCGCATCTCCGGCAAGGGCGATGGTTGCCGGCCGTTCATTAGCTTTTCCAAAACCCGTGGCGGCGGTATCTACGGGGACGGCATCATCGACGGTCAAGGCGGTGCAACCATGGTCGGGAGCGCCGAGACCTGGTGGCAACTGGCCCGCCGCGCCCAAGTCGAGGGCGGCAACCAAAATGCCCCGCGCTTGATCCAGATCGATCATGCGCAAGACATCACGTTCACGGGTGTCACCTTGCGCAATGCACCTAATTTTCATATCGCGATGAACCGGGTCGAAGGTGCCACTTTTTGGGGCCTCACGATCGATGCCCCAGCGGACGCCCGCAATACCGACGGTATCGACCCTGGCGCGAGCCAGGATGTGACCATCACCCGCAGCTTCATCCGAACGGGAGACGACAACGTCGCTATCAAGGCTGGCGATAATGGCTCAAGCAGCCATATCTCCATCATTGATAACTATTTCGGCTGGGGGCACGGCATGTCGATCGGCAGCGAGGTGAATTCCGGGGCCAGCGACATACTGGTGCGTAATCTGACGCTGGATGGAACGACGTCTGGTCTGCGCATCAAGAGCGATGTCAGTCGAGGTGGCTTGGTCGAGCGCGTGACTTATGAAAGCGTGTGCCTGAGGGGCAACCGGTGGCCGCTGGCGTTCGATGCGAAATACGATCCGCGCGCGCAGGGCTCGAGGATTCCGGTCTATCGGCAGATTGTTCTGCGCCATGTGCGTGGCGACGATGGCGCACTGGTGATGCGCGGCGTAGACGAGCGGCATGTCCTTGACGTGAAACTCGAGGATGTCCGATTTGCCAGTTCCGCGATCTGGCAGCTCGAACATGCAAAGGTGACCGCCGATCACTCTGACGTGTCGCCGCCGCTGCCGGGGCAAGCTGCAGAGACGTTGTCGCGCGGATCGGACACTTGTTCTAGGGCATTCCGAGACGCTAACCGCTAGGCGCTACGAGTCCGGCGCCGGCAGGGGAGAGCCCGCATCGATAGGCTCGAACTGGCGAGATTGCGGAAGGTGAGCCTGATGGCCCGCGCCCGTTGCGCGATTGGTTTGCAAGGGCTGACATCGCCAGAGTTACGCACAGGTTCTGGTTCGGCGAGGAAAGTATCGACCATCCGCGAGGCTATAGCGCGGCGGTGCGTTACATCGACTGCATCGGACGCGCCGCAAACGCCACCAAGGGGAAGATCAAATGCGAATGTTCCTGACGTCTGCCGCGCTTCTGGCTGGATGTTTCTGCATCCCGGCAGCATACGCCGAGGCAATATCGGTGTCGCATGCCGCAAACGCGGACTATCGCTCCGTGCAGGAAGCCGTCGACGCGTTGCCGGCGCAAGGCGGGGAAATTCGGATCGCGCCGGGGACCTATCGCGAGAAGGTCAAAACCTCCAAATCCGGTATTCATATCGTAGGGACTGGCGGCAAACCGGAGGATACGGTCATTGTGTATGGCGACGGCGCAATCAATGCGGGAGGAACCGCGCGTTCGGCTACACTGGATGCCGCTGGCGATGACGTCCGGATCGAAAATCTGACCATCCAGAACGACTACGCGCTCAATCCAACCAATCCTCCATCGCAAGGAGTAGCGCTGTCCGTTACGGGAGACAGGGACGTCATTACGCGCGTCCGCCTGCTCGGCGCTCAGGACACGCTGTTTGCCGGCAAGGGGCCGAACGGCCGAATGTCACGACAATACTTCTCGGAGTGCTACATCGAGGGGCATGTCGATTTCATATTCGGCAACGCCAAGGCCTACTTCCGGAACTGTGAGTTGCATGGCATCGCCAATCAGGCCGTCGTGTATACTGCCCAGAGCAAAGAGGCGCCGGAGGAGGACAGTGCTTACGTCTTCGATCATTGCAGGCTGACTGCCGAGCCCACTGCGCGCTACGTTGCGCTTGGCCGGCCTTGGCGTCCGTATGCCACTGTGGTCTTCCTGTCGACGAAGATAGATGTACCCATCATCGCGGAAGGCTGGCGTGAATGGGATCCGGGCAAGACCAACGCGTTGAGGACGAGCTATTATGCTGAATACAAATCCTCAGGAATCGGGGCAAATCCCTCTGGCCGCGAGCCTCACTCCCATCAACTGACGGATCGCGAAGCTGTGAGATGGTCATTGAAGGTGTTCTTCGGGGGTGCCACAGATTGGCTGCCGAGCGAGCCGTCGGAATGAAACAGAAGTCGAGCAACGCCGATATCTGGATCGGCGCTCCGCCGTCTGGTTCTACGCTTGCCGCGCAAGGCTCTCGGCCGATGACCGACGCCATCAGGCAGGAATTAAGCCTACTGCAGCCAAAGCCCGCTTCACAGCTTCAGGCCGTGGTCGTTGAGCACCTTGTCTCTCAGGGCGCCCTTGATCTCGCGGGCAATTTCCTTGCGAACCGCGGCACCCAACTCTACCTTCGCGTCCTCGACAAGGTCCGATCCGACCCCGATCAAACCTTTGTCGGTGAGCTGTTGCTGCAGCCGGCTGGCGAACTCCGTCCCCATTGCAGCAATGAGCTCGTCGTGCGCCGTGGCATGGTCTTTGGGTGCGATGTGACGCACAACGTCGTCCCAAGGTTGCCAGTTCACCGCCAAATAGTCGGCGAATTCCGCCGCCTCCTTGTCCCGCACGGATGTCTCTGCGCTATCAACGTCAGCGTCGGTGACGCCGGAGACTTCAAAGAAGCGCATGTCCGGCGCGACGTGTTGCAATCCCAGCCGCTCGCGGAGTTTATTTTGGTAAGCAAGAAAAACCTCAATGGCGTCGATGCCTTCGGCGTCGTTGCCCGAGCTTAGCGAGCGAACCTTCTCGCGCGCAATTTTCTCCAGCGCGTCCAGGCGGAACATGACCCGCCCCAGATCGATGAGATCGGGAAGCCGGGCCTTGTTGTTATAGGCGCCGTTCTCGACGTCAGCGATGAGGCGTGCGGTCTGCATGCCGTTCCAGGTCAAAGTTCTGCGATCCTCGCAGCTCTGGTTGGCGTCCAGGGCCAGTTGAAAGTAGCGCTTGCACAATTGCGGGTTTAACGCCGCCTGCCGCAGATCATTGGCGACCGACTGGCGGAATTCGTCATTGTCAGAGTTGACGGATCCTCGCAGCTTGTCGAGGAAAAGCGCATATTCCCGGGCGCCCGGCTCTTCTTCAAAAGTCTGCCAGGCCGCCAGCACCTCATTGTCGCCCTCCTTCGGATTGCCCCTGAGCCAGCCCGCGACTGTTTCAGTGAGAGCTTCGACCTGCTCGTCGTCTGTTCCGGACAGTTCACTTACGTCCTCGCGCGAAAGCTGGACGGTCGGACCGCCGTAATCATCAGCGCCCAAAATTGTATCTAAATTCGTCAGCACTTGCTCAGGAAGGGGATTGTCAACCAGAACGATACTGGCATCAGCGCCCAATCGCGTCAGCAGACCCTCGGGCAGACTCGTCAACTGGTTGTCGCTGGCGTCGAGAAATCGGAGCGTAGCAGGGAGGGCCTCCGGCAGACCCGTCAATCGGTTGTCGCTGACATCGAGAAAATGGAGCAAAGCTGGAAGGACCTCCGGTAGGCTCGTCAGCTGATTGTGGCCGATGTCGAGAAATCCCAGCGGCGCAGGGAGGAGTTCGGGCAGGTTTGTCAATTGATTGTAGCTGCCGTCGAGAAACTGCAGCGCAGCAGGTAGCACCTCAGGCAGGCTTGTCAGCCGGTTAGAGCTCGCGTCGAGCCCTGTGAGCTCGGTTGGAAGCGCAGGGAGGCTGGTCAGTTGATTGGCACTGACGTTGAGACGCCGGAGCGAAGCAGGGAGGTCATCGGGCAGACCCGTAAGCCGGTTGAAGGGAATATCGAGCACGACGATATCATCCGGAAGCCTGGGCAAACCGGTCAGGAAAAGCGATTCGAGATCCAGTGTGGGGGCCTCACCCCGAGCATTCACTCGCCTGACCGCTTCTTCGCGATCCTCAAGCGGTCCCACCTCAGGTTCAGCAGCCCAATTCTCAAGCGCCTGATCCTCGTTAGCCTCCGCATGATCTGAATCTGCAGCTGCGTAGCCCGCCGCTATTCCCTGCCACTGCGCCGCGGTCTCGTTTTGCCGGCCCTCTTGTTCGGAAGATGCGGAAGGCATGCCGCCGTGGCGTTGAACCTGTCCTGCCTCAAAAGGATCCATCCTACTCCCCCTAAAGACTGAGCAGACTCAGTCCACGACTACGCATTTGAGAGCCTAGGGCATTTAGCTTTCGATAAGCTGACATAGCCTGTCGACGCTGACAACGATGGCAACGCAGCTGCCGGCACCATCGTCGCTACAACGATTGGAACGGTGGCGGATAGGCAAGGCGGTAGCGGCTTCGCTATAGAGCGCAACGACGACCAGCAGAGCCGTTTCGGTCGAGTACCGAGAAATGAAGGACGGCAGGCGGTCCGAAGCGCCGAGTTCACGCCCGACATTCTCAGATGCCTAGGCAGTGCTGCCGAACTGGTCATTGCGAAGCCTGAGCGGTTCACCCGTAAGCTGGATTGCTTTGCTCACCCCGTGGCAAACGAGCGACCCTGAGGGTTGCAGCGATACTCGTCAGCTAATCGACAGGTAAGCCTGCTCACGGGAAAACGTTGCCCGCAAAAAAGTCCTGCCGGACTTATCTGGTCAACCAAATGACCGCAAAACTCGCAGCCGTATCGATCGATTTGCCGCGCTAGGGCTTGTACGAATCCGTGCCTACTTAAGTCGGACGGGGACGCAGCGCACGTATAGCGGTGATCGAGTGACATTCGCGCTGTGCAACCGCCTGTTTCGCAAGCTTGAGAGTATTCTTGATTCTGGAATGGAGAAATTGAGGGACGCGGGGCAGGCACAGTGGAGTGCAGGTCCTTCCTCGGGCCTTTCCGAAGGGGCGGACCAGGAAAGCTACCTCGGCGGCTTCAACCGCGCCGTGGCGAATTTGGTCGAAACCGTGACGGGCTATCGGACCGTGGCTTCCGCGCGCGCGCAGATGCTGGACAATTGGGTTGTCGAAGAAGGGCAGGGCGAAACCGAGAATCGGCGGCAGGGGCGCACACGAATCAGGAATACGGAGAACACAGGCTCACGCTTGCTCGACTTATCGTGGCTCTCGCTGACCACTCTGCCCAGCGCCCTGCCGCCAAGGTTGCTGGAACTGCGCGCCCGGCACAACGAGCTAAGCAGCCTGCCCGCTATGTTGACGCCCGGTCTCCAGCGTCTTCTCATCAGCCATAATCGCTTGACCAGTTTGCCGGATGGTCTTCCGGCGACCCTCTCTGAGCTGGAAGTCGCTGACAATAGATTGACCAGCCTGCCGGTAAATCTTCCGGTTGGGCTCGAGATCCTGAATGCGAACGACAACCAGCTAACCAGCCTGCCGGACACTCTCCCGAGCGGGCTCACCTCGCTCGCGCTCGGTCGCAATCAGTTGACCGATCTGCCCGAGTCCCTCCCGTCGCGGCTCATTGAACTCAATGTGAGCAGCAATCAATTGGCCAACCTGCCTGATCCACTTCCGAGCACACTCCAATGTGCTCGCAGAGCGCGGCCTCGAACTGTAAGACTTCCCAAGCGGCCGACAGATTTGTCATTGCTCCGTGGCATTACAACGCTCGTCCATGGCTTTTCAAGGTGCTTTGCCAACGAAAGCTGAGAATCCCGGAAAAGAGAACCGTTCAATGCGGTGGAGGGCAGCTTGAGCCGCGCGAAGGTGACAGCAGAACGACGCTTGCCATAATCAGAAGAATACCAGCGTAGACAGCAGCAGATTGAGGGCGTGCTCCGTCTGAAGCGTATGCGTGACGCTTGTCGGGTTGTGGATGTATGACAGTCCGGCGCTTGCATAGATACCCGGAGCGATATGGGCAGTATATGTGCCCGTGATCGCTAGGGTATCGCGATGCGTGAGCTGACCTTTAGCCAAGGCCGCATCCACGACGAATTTGCTCCAGGTCGTGCTGCTGGCGACAAGAGCAATCAAATCCTTGGGACGACCGTCAAACGGCCCTTTCGTATAAAGACGAAGCTCGTAATACTGGCTAATTCTGTTGAGGTCAGGCGGAGCTCCCATGATAGAGAATCCGCCATAGAGTCCGCGAGACGGCGACCTGACGGCATCAGTTTGCCAAAATTGCCGGTCCGCAGCGATGTACTGGAAATTGTTGCCGCTCACTCGCTGTTGATCCGGGTCCGCCAAATTCTTGTAGCGGCTGGTGTTGAAACCAGCGCCGACCCGCAGCCATGTGTCGGGCGATCCAGGAGCGGCCTTGCTCCTGTAGCCGATTTCATCGATGAGAAGCGTGCCCGCATTGGCCGTGCTCCAGTCCACGCCTGCGGGATTCTGTCTTATCTCGGCATAGGGACCATCCGGGCTGATCGAACGCTGCACTGAAATCTTGTTGTAGAAACGATCGTCAAAATTGTACTTCAGGTTGACCGCCGGCGTGGGCGTAGCATTGGTGCTCACCCCTGCCTGGATCAAGGCGAACATGTTCGATCCGGTCATCCCTCCGAACAATGTGCCGGTAAACTCATTCTGGTTTCTCAGGTAACCAAATTTCAGTTCGAACTTCCTGTCGAGAAAAGTCTGGTAATAGGCGAGCGTGTTGAGCCCCACTCTGTCAGGCCCCGGGCGATCCCACGTCCAGTATTGCTGCTCGGCTCCGACGACAATCTGGCCATCGGGAATGCCAAACCGGGTGAGATCGTACGTGACGATCAAGAAGTTCGCCGAAGCGAAGGTCGGGTTCTGCCCCATGTAAAGCTGGTTTGCGATTGGGCTTCTCGCTGCATTTGGCAGCTGATTGTCTACAAACGTGTTATGTGTCCAGCCGATATAACCAATGCCGACATCAGCCAGCGCGGACCGAACGCCGCCATTCTCCTGATCAATCGTATCTGCAGGACCAGGTATCGCGAGCCACAATCCTTTTTCACGTAGATTGTCGTACCTGGCGAAGGGGCCGATTGGTTTTTGCGTTCGCGTATGAGCAGATCTATCCACATTGTTGCGCCTTTCGGCAGGCATGTCGGCACGTACAGCTGACCGTGGATGCCGAGGCTGGACGACTTGACGTATCACACCGGTCCGCGACTTTGTCGCCGGACTGGAAGCTCGTCTTCTTTTGCTGGCCTGATCCACAGTGTCGTTTCCGGAATCGAACTCGTCACCGGTTTGCGCCAGCGCGGAGTTTCCGAACAGGCAAGCCGCCAGCGAAACTGCGATATATCGTTTGCCGGTTGGCCGAAACGGGAAAGCAGATGCCAAGGCGGCCGAAGACGTTCGAAACGATGTCGCCGCAAGAAACCAATCACGCATGCGCTCTTCAGATCCGCGTCAGCCAGTCATGATTGGAAAGAACGCCGGCCTGATTGGCCGAGAGTGGCATCTCAACATTCTCGCTCCCGAGGAGGGAGCAGATGAGCTGCTCCGCGATTGACTTGCGCATCAGGCCGGGGCACCGCAAAAGAGCAGCGCGTTTTGGTGTGGCGAAAGGCTGAGACCCTCGGTCTCACCTTCTGACAACAGCCTCGCTGCTCGCCATGCGACAGATTGGGCTGGCGTTGGGGGGACCTTGCTGGAAGAACCCTTTGACTGACGATGTGGCAGGCGCCAGCAAGCAAATCTCGTGAGCCTCGAGGCATGGGCTCATGGCGCTTTGTGATGTCGTTGAGCCAGACAATCGACGGGATATGGAACTCGCCGCCCTGGAATGTATGCGCTCGCAGATCGCACGACGACGCCCGTCATGGACGTCCCAGGTGAATGGACGAAACAACCTTCGAACCACTTTGGTGGCGGCGGGCGCGCAACTAGCTCCATTGAAATAGTTGGGGCGTCCAAATCTGTCTTGCATTGCGGGTCCTTCACTTGCGCGACCTTTGTTGGTCCCGCTTGGCATGTGCCCGTGATCTCGATCAACCTGCTGAGATTGGTAGTTGATCATGCGCAATAACTGCCCTCCGAATGAGGGATTGCGGCTCAGCCGTCGCTCTTAAGCGGCCCGTCTTGAGTAAAGCTGCGCGTCAGGCGGCTCTAGTCAAACACGCTTTCGGAAACGAGTTGCTGTTTGCATTCGGCAGGCACCAAGAAAGGGAAATCAGAAGGGTTGTTATGGATGAGGGCAAAATACTGCACGATCGGCGGCGAAGACGAGGACCGATGTTCGCCGCCAGCGCTATGATACAGGAGCCCGGCACAAGGCCACTCGGTGGGCACACGGGCGCCTCGCAGGGAGCAGACGGGCGAGCGGACGAGGAGGTCCGCGAAGTATGACATTATCGGCAGTCGAGATCGCTGGAGCGCGCGGACACCGCAAGCGCTCGGATCGACGAAGCGAGCCGGCCGAAAGAAGAATGCTGGACGAGGGGCGATGTTGATGATTGACGATGCGGTCGCTTCGGATTTGCAACCGCTGTTGCGAGGGCGGTCTCGACGCATTGTCCGGGTTTTGGTGCTTCTCCTTTTCCTCGTCGGTTCCAGTGCTGCTGGCGCCTGGTTTTGGGCTGACCTCGAAGAGTTTGTCGTGACCCCGGAAACTCACCAAGTCGCTTCAATCATGAGGTCGTCAATGGATGACAAAGCCGCCTTGTCCGAGATAAAGTGGGCACAGCTGAAGGCTAGCGATGAGATCGCAGAACTGAACCGCAGGATCGATGCCGCGCGGAATGACCTCAAAGGGATCCTGGACCAGATCAGCGTGCTGACTGCGCAGATCGAGTCGCTGCGGAATTCAATGCCTGGCGCCTCTACGCCCTCCATTTCTGCCCAACCATCGGCCCAAGCTGCTTCGAGCCGAGCCAAGAAACGCCTTGGGCAATCCACACCACAAGGACCTGTTTCCGTTGGGGGCGCGCCAGTGATCGCAGCACCTACGGCAAGCGCACCTTGATGTCTCGATCGGCTACAGGCTTGGCCATAACCCCAACCGTGCCCACGGTTTGCACCCGCATTTGCGATGCAGCTTGCAGACCTAAGGGCCGCGACGGCGCCGGGCTTTCCGGAGGCCAGGGTTCGCTTCCTTGCCAACGACATTTAAAGGTATTATTGGCAGGTGGGCAGAGTGCGTTTCGCATAGCGGTCCTGAACGGCAAATCCGCGGGACAAGTGTTTGTAGTCAGATCATTGCCGTTGACGCACTGTCTGAAGTGATGGTGATCGCGCTCCGATGCCCCTTCGAGAGCCGCACAAAATGAGGCCGATGTACTACTGAAGCGCTCCGCAGAACCGCGCAATCTGCGTCTCTCGTCAACTCGGGGTACCGCTTCCAGTAGGCCTAAACAGAAGCCGTCAAGCTCCACAACAGGACCATTTCTCTAGGAAGAATATCATACTCGTCGCTTGAGGTCGTCGCGACAAGGGGGCGACTCGAGTTTGCGGCCTCAGTTTGGAATTGATTGCTACGCCTCATAATGACTATCTCGCCTGGCTGCCACAGGCGCTCCGCCGATTGCTCCTTGGCCATTCGCGTTGATATTGTGGATCTGCTCACATACGTAGCTTGTTAATAGGGTGTGCGGTCGAGGTGAGCGTCGAACGCGGCAGCAACGGCGCGAATGACAAAACGGTGCTTCTGCTTGACCCGGATAAAACCCTGTTGGATGTCCAGTATCCCGTCTTCGGCAAGCGCTTCCAGGCGGTCGGCTGAATCAAGAAAAGGAATTGGATCAAATCCGTGGGCGACGCAGATTGCCGCCACATCGGCCTGCAAGTCGCACATCAGCCGCTCGATGATTTCAGCCCGAAGGCGATCTTCGGCGGTGAGGCAGTGGCCCTTTAAGGTTGCCAGATGGCCAGTACTAATCTGCCGGCAATAGGAACTTGTTGCCGTCTCGTTCTGGACGTAACCGTCACGCAGACGGCCGATGGCTGACGGACCAAGGCCGATCACCGTTTTACACGTATCGGCCGAATAGCCCAGCGAGTTGCGGCGCAGCCGGCCGGTTTTCTGCGCGTGCGCGAGTTCGTCGTCCGGGAGGGTGAAATGGTCGAGCCCGATTTGGCGATATCCGGCGGAGACCAGCGTATCTGCCATGGCTGCAGCTTGCTCGGCGCGCGCAACATTGTCGGGCAGCGCCGCCTCGTCGATCTGGCGCTGACGTTTCATGTAGGAGGGAACATGGGCATAGCCGAACACCGCAAGGCGGTCGGGCCGCATAGTCAAAGCCGTCTGCGCTGAGTTCACGCAGGATTGCACGGTCTGATGCGGCAATCCGAAGAGCAGGTCGAAATTAATACGGCTTATTTCATGCTGGCGAAGGCGTTCGACGACAAAAGCGACCTGCGCTTCGCTTTGGAGACGGTTGACCGCCCTTTGAACTACGGGATCGAAGCTTTGTACGCCGATGCTCGCGCGGCTGACGCCCGCTACTCCCAAGGTTTCCGCCATCTCGGCCGTGAACGTGCGGGGGTCGATCTCGACGGCGAGCGCGGTCGATTTGCTGAACGCGAAGCAGCGGCGCAAAAGCTCCATCAGAGCCAAGAAATCGGCCGGTGGGATGGTAGTCGGCGTGCCGCCGCCAAAATGCAGGTCGCTCACTGGAAGACCGTGAGGCGTTCGCTCTGTGACCAGACGAATTTCCTCACGTACCGTCAGCAGGTAATTGCGAATCGACCGCTCGCTGTGAGTGAGGCTTGTTGGGAAGCCGCAATACCAGCAGATCGACCGGCAGAACGGAACGTGAAGGTAGAGCGATACGGATTCGTCTGGCGGCAGCCGCCGCAACCACGCCTCACAGGTCGTGGCGCCGACCGCAGCAGAAAAATCCGCTACCGTTGGGTAGATGGTGTACCAGGGCAGGCGAGCATCGCAATACTTGTTCAGGAGTGAGGTCTGCAACGCTCACCTTTCCGCGCTGATACGCTATCAGGCTGACGGATATCCTCTGCTCTGTCTTTGCTTTGAGTCAAAAAACACTGCCCTGATTCCTGAAGCTCGAGACCCTTCTTCTATGTAGCTGCCAGGACAGCCTGCGAACTGGGAGCGGTGAGAAAGTCAGGCGCCAGCCATCATTTGCACCCGGTAAGAGAACAAATGGCTCACATGAGCTCGGCCGCCCGAGCTCGATCCGCCCAATCATTGTGCGCAGGAACAATCATTCATCGAAGCGCACATTGTCTGCATTCTCCAACGCAGGGCTTTTGTACGTTGCCGGCGGCCAACCAGTCGACCTCAACTTTTCAAGGTGTTTTCGGTGGAAAAGCTGGAGTGGATGCCCCAGGCGTTCGATCGAGTCAGGAAATCACGCTAAATCCGAGTGGTAGTCCGCGCCACGCTGGGCCGGCAGCACAGGGCCAATCGGCCAGGAGGGCTCATGAACCTGAAAGCACCCGCGGCGGGCGCCGCGCATCAGCCTATTCTCCATTGCCCGAACTGCAATCATGAGATTCACCTCACCGAATCTCTTGCTGCTCCCCTGATCGAGGAAACTCGCCAACGTTTTCAGCGACAATTGGCGGACAAGGATGCCGAGGTCGCCCGCAAGGCCGAGGCCTTGCGCCATGAGCAGGAGCAACTGGCGAGACAACGCGAACAGATCGAGGATCAGGTGGCCGCGCGCCTGGCGGCCGAGCGCACCGAACTCGTCGCCATGGAAGCGAAGAAGGCTCGGCAGGCCGCGGCGGCCGAGCTGCTGGCAAAAGCTGCCGAAGCGGCCGAGCTTCGTCAAAGCCTGGAGGCCAACAATGCCAAACTTGCTGAGGCGCAGCAGGCGCAGGCCGAACTGATCCGCAGGCAACGTGCCCTTGACGAAGAGAAACGTGAACTCGATCTGACCATCGAAAAGCGCGTGCAGGCCTCAATCGCGGATATCCGGGCCAAAGCCAGGCATGAAGCGGACGAAGCCGCCCGCTTTCGAGTGCTCGAGAAGGATCAAACGATCGAATCCATGGCGAGGACGATCGAAGAGTTGAAGCGCAAGGCTGAGCAGGGCTCGCAGCAATCTCAGGGCGAAGTGCTTGAGCTCGAGCTCGAAGAGCTGCTTCGCAGCCGTTTTCCCACTGATACAATCGAGCCGATCGGCAAGGGAGAGCTGGGTGCGGACGTGGTCCAGCAGGTCAACGGTTCAATCGGTCATCCTGCGGGCCTCATCCTTTGGGAAACCAAGCGTACGAAGGCATGGAGCGACGGCTGGCTCGGGAAACTGCGCGACGACCAAAGGCGGTGTGGCGCAGATGTGGCTCTCATCATTTCACAGGCGCTGCCGAAGCACGTCGAATTTTTCGATCTGATCGACGGAATATGGGTGCTCATCCCCGCTGTGCTGTTGCGGTCGCGATCGCGCTCCGTCAGGGGCTGATTGATTTGAGCAGTTCGCGCCTGGTGCAGCAAGGCCAGCAAACCAAAATGGAGCAGGTGTACCGGTATCTGACCGGCACCAGGTTCCGCCAGCGGGTAGAAGCTGTCGTTGAAAAATTCAACGACATGCGAGAAGATCTCG
Organism: Bradyrhizobium sp. UFLA03-84; assembly: GCF_002289535.1. NCBI lineage: Bacteria > Pseudomonadati > Pseudomonadota > Alphaproteobacteria > Hyphomicrobiales > Nitrobacteraceae > Bradyrhizobium > Bradyrhizobium sp. UFLA03-84. Next base: position 84,541 of record NZ_NSJY01000011.1, read on the forward strand.
ACAAGGAGCGCAAGTTCATGGGCCGCCAATGGGCCAAGCGCGAGACGCAAATCCTCTCTGTCATCGAATCTACCGTTGGCATGGTTGGTGACCTTCAGGCGATCGCCGGCAAGGCGATGCCGGAAATCCCGAGCCTCGATGCACCGCTGCTGGAATGCTCGGCCCAATCGGAACGCAAAGCTTCATAATCAAAAGCGACGCGGAGTTGGCTCCTTTCAGCTTGATTTCCCGCATCCCGTTCGAACTGACAGGTGGGCGTGCTACCGCCGCTGGGCTCGCGCAATAGCTTCGTCCACACGCTTGCACGTATTGGTGGAGAAAGCGCCAGCGGGTCTCGGCGTCGATGTTGTTTTCTTGCGGCAGAAAGGCTCGTCGAGGAGCGATAGTCGTCGCTTCTCGCCGCGGTTATGCCTGCCATTGAAGCTAGACAATCTGCCGCATCTTTGTCGGTCAGGCCTGTTCAACTTGCGCAGACGGGATCTGAACCCATTTGCAATGGTTTCCGCGACTTGGGCGGGAATTACTTTCGGAAGCGATACAGTGTTCCGAGTTGCCTAGTCGTGCAGGATAAAATGGTACACGCGAACGAGGACCGGGAAAGAATTTGGCGCGGCGCCTCCGCGAAGATGCATCGAGCAGAAAGCTCTTCTGGCTGGGATTTCAGACAAGGAGTCCCGGTTGATGAAACTCAGGGTGCGAGATCGTACAACGTGACGCAGCGTGAGGTTCAAGAGCCGTCGAACCGGCGGTGAAAAATATTTTGCACTCCACGTCATAAGTATGGATGAGCCTCAATTCCGCCACGCCGCTTGTCTCATTGCGCCAAGCATCGTCACGGATGTACTGATGATGTTGGGGCTGCCCCGGCGCACTTCCAACCCCGGCAGGTGCGTCGGGGCGCTTTAATTCGGTCCCGCCGTTGTGAGCGCTGCGAGTTCACCAATTCCCAACCAGGCTGCAGGCTGTGCCGGAATCGCAAAGAGCGGGCATTGTCACCCTCCGCGCTCGCTGGCGCGTCCAGGTCCGACGATACGCATCTGTTCTGCTTCAGGGCATTAGGTCGACGTTTTGGAACCGTTCCGGCTGTCGTCATGAGCCCTGATGATCGCAACGAAAGCCCCCAGCAAAGGCAGATCGAACAGCTTTTAGGTGCGAACCAACTGCACGCCGGCAATGAGAAGAACCGCCACGAGCATCAACCTGATAGCTGTTTCGCTCAGCCATTTCAGGCCGACAACCGTTCCTGCGACGGCTCCTCCTAGTGCAGCGATTGCGTAAGTAGCCGAATCCGAACACGGAAGCTGGCCTGTGAAAAGAACTCCGACGAAGCCCACTGTGGAGTTCGCTAGGATGAACGGAGGCGACAGCAGGGTGACTTGCCTGGCTGACGCCCACTTCAATGTCATGAGCGCGGGCGCCAGGAATACTCCGCCGCCCACGCCGGTCAGACCAGAAACCAACCCGATGATCGCCCCAATGCTTACGCTTCCCCAGAGCGGAGTTTCGCAAACACGATGGGCAACGCTCCCACGCCGAACAATCATCACAGCGCTCGCCAAAATGAGCACAAGACCGGTCAACGTCCTGTAAACGTGCTCCCCGAGCACCAGCAAGCTGCCGGCAAGTGCTGCCGGCATTGATGACAATAGAAGCGGCCGGAGCGTTATCCAGTCGATGACTTTGTTGCGGTTTAAGAACCACGTGGAATAACTCGCGACAACAATGTTGAGGCCAAGCGCCGTCGGGCGCATCTCTGTAGAAGGCAAGCCGGAAAACGCCATGAGCGCTAGGAACGCGGTTCCACCCGCCTGACCAACCATTGCATAGAGGAGCGAGATAATTGCGAAGAACAGAGAAAGCATACTTCATCTACCCTGCGAAAAGTTCTTCGCCTGCCTTGCACCTAGCTCCATGGAGTTCGAATTTGTCTTTCCACGAGGGAAGAAGTCCAAGCGAGCGCTTAATCGGAGGCCGCGCGCCGCACCTGGCACCGGCTAAGGTTGCCAGACGATTGCCATTTGTGGGTCGGCTTCTTCAATTGCCAGCCTTGGTACTTGACCAGGACGTGAAAGTGGTACGCCAGCGCCTGGCTGTTTGAAAGGCGCTTGGGGGGGGGCGCCGCGCCGAGCGGCACTCTTTCCAGGCCGCGGGAGGGTTGCGCAAGTGGCGCTGTCGCGTTTCCTCCAGATGTCGCTATTGCTCCAAGCGCGCGTGCGCCGAACGGCTCTTGTCTTGAATTTCTTGTTTTGATTCGGAGAGGTCTCCAGTTGGTACAACACTTGCTGATGCGCTGCTAGGTCCTCTCCCTTATGGAGATGCGTATGCAAGGCGTCCTCTGCAGCCGGCAGGTCTCGTTTCGGCGCGTATCTCCAGTTGCTCGCCTGGCGCGCGGATCATCTGTGCCTTCAATTCAGGTGCGCTGGACCTCTCTAACGCCCCTGATCAGGCGAGGGGCCGTTATATCACGCGGTCACCTGCTGGCTCGGCTCTTCCGTGTTGGTCGCCGATTGCGTTTCCGACGCCGTCGAAGGACGAAGGATCCGCGAAGAATCCGCGACAGAAATTCGCAGGATGGGGAAGAAATATGACCTTTCCGTCGGGAGGAAGCAGAAAGCCGATGTCGGGACTGCGAAGGTCGATCCCGGCGCCGTCAAGTTGGCCAACGTGCTCCATTTCGCCCAAATCGCGAAGCTCAACGTTCAGGATATCATCGTGCTCGATCTTGAGGCAAAGCCACGCGTCTTTCGGGCAGCACAGTCGCTCCTTGGGCAGAGACAATCTTGTCATTCATAGCTTGTTGGTGTCGCCAGCTGGATATCAAGGGTCATCGGGTTTGCCATGGCCGTCGTATCAAAAGCGATTCAGCATTGGGGCAGCGTCTAGGGCACAGACCATCGACACGAACGACAATGCGGTAATCGCCTGCTTAGCCTTCTGGTCATCGGCGAGCGAAATCAATCGGATGGAATTCGACGACGCTTCGGTCGTGGCGTGCCGTCCGGTGTCCGACGAGGATAGCGGCCGGACCCCGCCGCATGACAGGACAATTATCGCGCCGCAGTTGGCGGAAGGCGACAAATTCGGGAATGGCGTCTGACGCAGCGCGCGCTCCAGCCTCACGAGTTCAGCTCATGGAACGGAATTTGGATCCGCCGGAAACAAACGCAAGCGAACGCAGCGATGGCGAGCCGGACCGGCGAGCCGAAGCGCCCATCGTGGATCTTTTTAGCTTCACCGAGTGCGCAAACAAGACGCATTCGCTGAGAGCGTTGTTCGATCTTCTTGTAAACCGTGCCACCGAGGAAGGATTCAGTGAAGTTGCATACGGCGCCATCAACTTCGTCGAGCCGCTTCGGTTGGCTGAGTATCCGCCGCCGACTGTCGCTGTGAATTGGCCGCCAGCCTGGTGCGATCGATACTTCAAACGCAAGTACCACACCATCGATCCGGTGGTCCGGCGGACGCCGATGCATTCGCGTCCGTTTCTGTGGGATCAACTCGCTGATCATTATCAGCTTCAACCGGACGAGAGACGTGTACTGGATGAGGCTAGGGAGGCTGGCCTGAAGCATGGCATGAGCGTGCCCCTATTTGGCCCGTTGGGCCAAGTATCTGTGGTGTCGTTTGCGTCTCCGTCCGACGATGCTGATCCTCAGGATCGCATCGGTCATCTCAACGCCCTGGCTTCGCTCTTTCACAGCGCCTGTGGCGAGATAGCTCGATCCACCAATGGCGGCTGTGGGAAAAAAATTGCATTATCGCAACGGGAGATCAGTTGCATGCGGTGGGTTGCAGAAGGGAAATCTTCCTGGGAAATCGGCATGATCCTAGGAATCAGCGTTAATACGGTCAATTTCCATATCAAGAATGCGATGCGAAAACTGGGTGCGACCACCCGGATCCAGGCGACAGCTATCGCCATTCGCCTCAATATTCTTTGAGATCCCATCCTCACTGCCAGGAAGTGCGATTGACGCCAAGCCCTGGCAAGGCTCATGTCATTCGAACATTGCTTCGTTGAGGTTCTGGAGTTCGACGACGCATGTAAAGCCGACTGGTTTGGTGCCCTCGGGTGTGCCTGCGGTTTGCTCTGCCAGTCAGTGATCTAAGCCTAGGCGAGCTCGAGCCGGTTGCGCTGGCTGGTTGCGAGGCGGTAGAGCATCTCGAGAAAGAACCCCGACCGTTAGTCGGGGTTCTCGATTTAACGCTTGCGCGCGTGGGGTTCGCTATTTTGCCAACGTCGGACCGAACCTGTAGTTGAGCCGCGCCGTGACAAGATCGATGTCCTGGTGAACGCGATCGAAGCCAATAGCCGTGGGGAAGCTTACGTTGCTGCCCTGCATGAACAAGTGATCATACTCAAGGCCAACCGACCAGTTCGGCGTCAGGCTGACTTCCGCACCAGCGCCGAGCGCGCCACCCCAGCGCACATCGTTATTCCTGCCAAGCTCGGTGCCATTGGCCACTGAGTTGACGTGATAGGTGTTGCTGGTCACCGCCGCACCGCCCTTGGCGTAAAGCAGCACGGCATTGAACGCGTAGCCGACGTGGCCCGTGAGCAATCCAAATGCATCTGTCTTGGTGCTAATGGTGTCCGCTGGGAAGGCACTGCTGACATTGGAGCCGCTGAAGTTGGCCCAGTTTCCCTGACCTTCGATGCCGTACACCGTTCTGAAGATCTGCCAGCGATAGCCGATCTGTCCGCCGACGGTGCCGCCGGTCGAATTATGGCAGCCCTCGGAAGTACCGCCGTTGAAATCCCAGCAATTGTGACTCGATCCCCAGCCGCCGTTGAGACCGATATAGTAGCCGCTCCAGTCGTTGATCGGGGCTACCACCGGAAATGGGGGGGCCTTGATGTTGACAGGCTGCCCGGCGAGGTCTGCGCCGAATGCGGGAGCTGCAGCGCCGAGTGCGATGCTTGCGATCAGAATCAGCAAATTCTTCATTCCAGTGTCATTCCTTTTGATGGCCCCCGGCGCCGTGCGTCTTAACAACATGATTGCGAATTGCTGTAACTGAGGCACAACATTCCTCCGCAACAAATGGGTCGAAACGCACGGTGCGTCAGGTTGTGAGGCGCCTAACTTGCGACGCCTCGACGAAAATGCAGCGACATTCGTGGCGCCTTTACCTGAAGGCGATGCGATCGTGATGGCACTGCGCGGCGCAATGCTGCGAGCGCATTTGCTGAAGCACCGCCACAACCAGGTTCCTGGCGATACATCCGGCTGCGCGTCGTTCAGCGGGTTTCGTCATGAGCCGCACAGATGAAGGCGTCCTTATCGGGATGAGAGTTGAATTTATCCTGAGTCAGGAGTCGTGTGGCGACTTAAAATTGTGGTAACGTCGGAAATGATCCATCAGAGGCATTGATCGATCGAAATTCGGCCATCCTCAAGATCCGGAGCGGCATCGGGCGCGCTGTAACTGCTCTTGCTGCGACAAGAAAGCCAATCAAGCTGGTGCGCCGTCAAGATCATTTGCCGCAGGATGTTGGTCACCGCGCCGGATGAAGCCCGCATCGAATTGCCGAGACGCGCGCCAAGCTGCCAGATACGGTGCGCATTGTGTCAAGTCGGGACAGCGCGTGTTTGTCGCGCCTTCGTTGCCGGTGTGCTCCCGCTTCTATCCTCCTGGTGTGGGGACCACGAGAGCTGCACAAGCAGGCTCCTTGATGCTGTCATCGGCGTAGAAGATGAGCAGGGAAAACTCAGATCGACCACGACCTGCCCCTTCGGGAGTTGACGATACCGTCTCGTTCCTGCCGATAACAAGGGTACCGGTCAGCTGGAGGGACGAACCTCTACTGTTTGCTCGGCGACGCCAGCTCCGCTCGTAAATTGCGTATCGCTTCGTTTGCCAGATGCAGGGTATTCCGTTCGCCGGTCCTGATCGAGCACTCCAGTAATGCTCGCAAGCGGCGGTGAAGGAACGTCTTGAGATGATGCGCCAGAACTGGGTCCTTCTCGACAAAGCGCCACGCTTTTTCAAATGCGATGCTTACGATAGCCTCTGGCGGTTGCACCTGGCCGGATATGACCTGATCCATCTCAAAACTCCTCGACTCCTGGCACAAGGTAAAAGTTTCGTCCGAAGCGTGCCGACGAGCTGCGGCCTGTCTTGAGCGGCAAGAAGTCGGAGCCACAGCCAAAATGTGTGTCGATCTGCTCGCGGCGTTACAGCGAGCTTTATAGTGCCGTTTGTTGAAGTCCGGATGACCGAATGTCGAAGTGCCAGCGCAGGTCGCACGATTCCGAATTGGCTGAAGAGACCCTGCGTTGACATTTGCCTCTTTGCGCCGCGCATCTTGTTGCCCGCCCTTCGCCCTTCGCCGTTCGCCGGGCCCACACTCCCAAGAGTCAGTCGAACTATAGCCGTCTTACGGTGCAGGCCATTCGCCAGCTTCCAAACTGTCAAGGCTAAGACGTGTTCTGGGTTATGTCGTATGCGCTCTTTATGTCGCGTCCAGCTGTGTGGTTCGTTCTCGACAATCCGTTCGCGTGCTCCCCGACATGCGTCAAATAGCCTGGCCGCATCCGCGGGTTCCTGCGCACGCCACCTCGTTTGCGATACGATTCTACTCCGGATGGGGCGCACCAAAGAAACCGGACAAGCTATCGCGACAATTGCGTTGATCTGCCAGGAGCTCGTTCTGGCGACGAAATATCAGGTGGCCCGCAACTTTAGAACAATGCGGCCGCGATCAGGGGCTAGCTTGTGCTGCCAAGATCCGAATATCGGAAGGCGCGGTCAACCGTGCGGTGCCTCGCACGAATATCGCGGATCGCGCGTCCACCTATCTGCCCTGGAGCAAACTGCGAGCGTGTAATATGCCATGATCAAGCGTTTGAAGTGTAGTGCAGCGAAAATCGGATGAATGTCTCGCTCCTCGAGGCGAAATGATCAGCACGTGGAAGCAGCTCACTCACCTAGCGGTGAGCCACGGTCTCGAAGTGGCCTTATCCGTGGGCAGGAGAGCACAGCCACGGTCAGCCCAGCAATGAAGCGTTCACTGAGCGGCCGTCGATCGCAGAGGAGCGAAGCGGCCTCAGCCCGCCGCACGTGCCAGAATCAATCTGGCAATCTGCGTCTGGTTGGCTGGAGTGCGCAGTGCAGGCGGTAAGGCGGCCACTGCCTGATCGAGAAGGCGCCCCAAGATTTGAAGCTCTTCTGGATCGTAAACGCCATGGTCCCGTCTCATTCGCGCTGCTCGCCCGTCGCCAGGAAAGCCACCGGTGCTCGTATCGCCGAGCTGGCCGAGCGCCAGTTCCGCTGATATCATTTCGTTCGTGAGTGCGTTGAGCAGCTGGATTGCCTCGAGCTCGTTGCTTCCTTCGCGTACGAGAGTGGCCACGATATCGAGTTGCAGGTCGATGCGATCCTCAAGGTCCTGCATACGTGAATTCGAAGGGTCAAGTTCCACAGTGTTGCTCCAGATTAATTAGACGAAATTGGCATGTAGTTTTGTGTGCGTTCCGATTTGCGAGGCAGCCGATGCGGTGAGCCACAAAAGTTCCGCTGCACAAGACAACTCGCGCATGTGCAACCAAAGAAAGGGACGGGCTGGCCTCGCAGAAAGACCTGAAGAAGGTATGGTCGCTATAGAGCGCTGTGCGCTGCCTGGTAGAAACGCCCGTCTTTGATTGAGCTATCGAGCCGGCGTACTCCACGCTGGCCGACCTCGCGGGAACGCCGTTGGCATAGGCGGAACACACCAAACAGCGTGGAGCGGATGGGCGGCATGAGAGCCCCGCGAGCAAAGGGCGTAAGTGGGCGGCTAGTGTTGTCGCATGGCCTTTCGCGTCGCCGAAATCGAAGTCAGTATGCGCCGCTGATACCAGCGCGTCCTTTTTGTGTTTGAGAAGGTCAGATGGCTGACGTTGCATTGCTTGAGAATCGCAACATCGCGAAAGTAACGGGGCTGTCCGCCTGGTCAGGCCGACAAGTCTTGCCGAGGCTGGCGCAAGAGCCGGTGCGACTGCCTGGCTTCTATGCGACGCACGCATGCAACCCGACCAATGCGCGTGAGAAGCACCTAATTTTCGGCGACGCCTTCAGGATGACGAAATTGCTGTCGGCTACTTCGAATGAGGGCAATACGGTTCGGCGAGCCATCCGGCTGAAGCTGGACCGCTGGTGGCGCGGTTTCAAAGGTCGAGGGATATCGTTGGTGATGTGGGCGCGAAAGGCTTGAGCCGGCCTGCGACTTGGCAGAAAGCAAAGGGGGTCCATGGTCACACGAGCTTCGTCAAAGATGCTTTCCGGAAATCGGTGAGCGACTATGGTGCATTTGGCTGAAATCCGTAAAATCGAAAGTTTTGATGGGATGCATCCAGTCCGCGGATAGCGCGCGCGACTATCCTTGACCTGCTCTGGACGACGCATAAGACAAGCTCGCATACGGGTTGAGCCACTTTGTGATGCCAACGCTATTCAACGTCTCATGTCGCTGCCGACGACATCGGCTGCGCGGCCGGCAACGTGATGCTTGAGGTCGCGCCTATATCCTTATGAGTTTGGGATCTCCCGTCGAGCAAGAGAGAACGCCTTGATCGTACGTCAATGGGCACGTACGGCATGCCAAGAAGGGGCCGGGCGTCCCACAGTAGCGAAGTTGAATAGACATTCTCAGCCAAAGCTATCGATGACTTCGGCTCTGATCGCGCTCGCGGTGTATAGTGAAGTGTCGAGCGGAAGGCTCCCGAATGCAAGCTGGCAGAGTAGGTAGTTGGTACCTGCCTCTTCCATCTGGTTAAGAAGCTGCCGTCGGGCGGAAGCTGGCGTCCCGACGACGCACAATTGGCTCTCCAGCGCTGCATCGAACGACAGCGGCAGAGCCGGCGGCGTCGGAGTGGCGTTTAGCTCGTAAAGGAACTTAAAGCTATCCAGCCATTGTCCATAAGCGGCTTCGGCAGCCGCATGAGCTTCTCCGTCAGATGTCGCAATCACGATCATACGAGCCAACCCCAGGAACGGCTCTCGATCGTCCGCGGCTGTGCAGCGCGCCCGACGGCAACGAAAAGCATCCGTAATGCTTCGGACAGCAGAGGCGGGGCCGACACACGCCAGATTTGCACCATTTGCCGCGGCCCATTCCGCTGATTCGGGCCGATTGCTGGCGATCCAGGTCGGTGGAGAAGGTCGCTGATGAGGCCTCAAAGTTAAGGGTACACTGTTCAGCTCAAAATGGCTTCCTTGGTAGGATAACGTATCGCCCTTCAGCGCAACATTTAAGATTTCGCTGGCTTCCATATAGCGGCTTGGCGCCGCGCCTGCGCTGATGCCGAAATAGCCCCATTCGATCGGCTGGGAGCCGCGACCGATACCGAGTTCGAGCCTGCCGCCGCTCAATTGATCAAGCATGCAGATCTCTTCGAACACGCGCAACGGATGATAGAGGTTGAGCAGCAGAACAAGCGGACCAAAGCGGAGCCTGCGGGTGCGCTGCGCAAGACTTGCTAGAAACAGGTTCGGCGAGGGCCCTCTGCCATGAGGGGTGCAGTGGTGCTCCGCTAGGTGATAAGCGTAAAAGCCCAGAGAATCACACGCCTCCGCCAGCTTGAGACGATCTTCATACTGTCGCGCAATATCGCGACCGTCGTCGTCCAAGTGGTCAAAGATTGCGCATTTCAGTCTTGAGGGAAGGCCGCTTTTCACTCGATCATCTCCGATTTTGGAATGGGAGTCCTGGTTGCTTTGTGCCTTCGGCCTCAAGGACGTGGAACGCATCACTTGGCCGATCTGGCTATTCTGCGGGAGCTAACGCTCTGGGCTTGCGCCATGCAGCGTGGGCGTGAGAACCTGCATAATGGTCGCGACTACTTTGATAGGAGTTCGCGAAGTGCATCCACGCCAAGCATCTGCTCGACCAGAAGCTTCTTTAGGTTCGCGTTTTCCTCTTCCAGCGCGTTCAACAGCTTGGCGGCCGAAACGTCCATGCCGCCGAACTTGGCCTTCCAATCGAAGATTGTCGCTTCAGAGATCTTGTGTCTGTGAGCTAGATCAGCCGGTTTCGCACCAGCCCCATGCTCGTTCAGTATCGCGATAATTTGCTCTTCTGTGAATCTCGGTCGTTCCATTTGTCCGTTCCGTCTTGCACAGCACTTGCACTCGAAGTGCAGACAATATGCAATGTGACATCATCTGGCGCCCTTACGAGCTTGGCTCAAAACACGCACTAAATATTCCGAATATCCGCGATGTCAGATGGCGCGTTCCATCCTTCATGCCAAATGGATCGGCGGCTGTGCCCGAAAGTAGGACAACGTCCAGGGATGCGCATTCCGATAGGAGAGCTGATCGAAGTCATGTCGATAATATTCTCAATGTTGTAACTCTGCCCGATTGTCGTGGCGTCACGCCTGTTGCCGCCGCCTGCTGGAATCAATGTGAGCTTGTTATCGACAATTCGCTTCACAACGAGCGGTGTCGCATCAAGCTGGCCGTTGGTGGGATCGAGTTCGCACAGACTTTAAGTCTGACATAAGTCGCTTGGGAGCGGTCGAGGCGCTGGCAGAATTGACGAGGAACGCGCTGGCGAAACAGCGGTTGGATAGCAATCGCGTTTCGCGCAATGTGGGGTACCGGAAGTTGCGAAGTACAGTTGCATTTGTCAGCATGCGCGGTCGACGGAGAGATTGCCGTGGCGGTTTGGTTGTCATGGCTGTTGTCGCATGAGCGGAACGGCCGGAACTGCGCAGCATTCCCGATCAGACTGTTGCGGATGTCTGCAGTGAAGCGTCGCAAGAACTGGCCTTAATCGGAATGCTATTTGTCTACCATCGGACGTAGCTCCTCCTGTACGTCGACGTCTGGTAATTCCGCGAGCGCTGCAGCGAGGGCGATAAGCGCTCCGAAAGCCGCGAGCACAAGAGAGCTCGCGAGTATAACGGCAGCAAGGTCCTGATGTCGTTTCATCATCTGTGTCGTGGCTGTGTTGGCGGAGAACGGCTGTGGATCGCGTCGATCAGTTCTGGTCGAGCACTTCAACACGCCCGTCGAGCCAGCGGTAAACCACAAAGCCTGGGCCTGCATTGTCTCCCTTGGTATTGAACCTGACCGGACCAACGGCTGTTTCGATCGGCCGTGAACGGAGTTCGGTTGCGACCCGCGCAGCATTGAGGGAACCGGCCCGCTTCACCGCCTCTGCCCACGCCTGAACTGCGGCATAGGCGTAAAGTGTGTAGCCTTCGGACGACAGCCCGGAAGCCTTGAGTGAGGCCACGGCGTCAGCCGCATTGGCATTCGTTGCTATGTCGGGCATGAAGGTAAATAGCGTACCGTTTCCCGCGCTGCTGGTGATGCCCCAGAATTCGGAGGTCATCAACGGGTCGTTGGCCATGACGGTAAGACCGGCCTCTGCTTCTGATGCCTGACGGATGATCAGCCCAATCTCGGTGTGATAACCGCCGATATAGGCGAGGCGTACCCCGTCCCTCTTCAATCTAGAGATCAGCGCCGTATAATCCTTTTCCCCGGCTATATAGCTCTGCCGAATGACGGGTTCGCCGAATCCCTGAAGCTGTGCCTCAACCGCGTCGGCGATACCTTTGCCGGCGGTGCTCTTGTCGTCGAGCACTGCGATCTTGACGCTGTGGTAATGTCGGTGAATGTATTCAGCCGCAACGGTGCTCTGCTGGTCGTCGCGGCCGCAGATCCGAAACACGGTCTGGATGTTGCGTTCCGTTAGCTGAGGATTTGTCGAACCAGGTGATAATTGGATGATACCTGCTTCGGCATAGACGTCGGAGGCTGGGATGGACGAAGACGAGCAAAAATGGCCGACGACCAGACGCACCTGAGCCATTGCGAGCTTATTTGCAACGGCGACCGCTTGCTTCGGGTCGCAGGCGTCATCAGCGACACTCAGTATCACCTTGGTGTTGGGAAGCTGGCCCGAAGCGTTCAACGCCTCGACAGCCGCGGCGGCGCCGTTGCGCATCTGCGCGCCGAACGCCGCGCTGCTTCCGCTCATTGGGCCGGCCACGGCAATATGAACGTCCGAAGCCCGCGCAGTCGAGGCGAGGGCACAGAAAAGGAAGGCTGCACCTGCAGCTGGAGTGTAAAACCTATTCAACACTGCAGATCTCCTAGTGCTCAGCTCGATCTAAAGTCCAACTGTCTGCGGCCAGCACGGGCCCGCGCTTAAGGATCGCCAAGCGAAGCATGTGTCAGCTCGGGCAACGACCATGGCGGAGCCTACAATTTGACGTTACGTACGATTCAAGTCTTTCTTGAACGGGAGCTTCGCTCAATGCATCAGAGAAAGCGGCGGATCGCCGAGACCCTCGCAGAAAATCTGACCGGTGATTGGTAAAGCTGCCGCCGGGCATCAAAGCCGGCGGATCACGCTGAACCCCCATGACGATCGAGCCGGCCAAGCGGACTGGTCAAGCCGTCCGAAGCCGCCTTAGTGATCTCAGTATGGCTGATCCTCTAGGCCGGAGAGGGCAAGATCGAGATATTGCATGAGGCAGGGATCCCAACCAGCCAAACTGCGTGGGGCGCTTAGGCGTGCGAGGACCTTCAGGATCGTCGAAACCCGGGAATCCGCTCCAGCGATTTCGCCGATCAGCAGGCGCGCGGCAATCGCGACGGCTTTCGCGCGCTCGCCGCAAGGGTGTTCGCCGCGATCCATACAATCGCGGAGGTCGTCCCGGATGCGTCGCCATCGCTCCTCGCGTTCTGCAGCCAATTTGCATGTGCATCGGGATGTTTGACTACGCGTCTCAATCCGCGACATGGCGTCCAAGGTGGCAGGCAGCTCATCTACGCTGACCTGAACGTCACTGTCGGTCGTCATGTCGCGCAATCGATCTCGCAACAGCGTTGCTCGAGCAACTTGAAGCTCTATTCGCTCCAAATGCTTGCGCAATAGGTCGGTCAGCGAAGTCGTGCCCTCCATAGCTTTACGGATCTCGTAAAGGGAGAAGCCAAGCTCACGTAGCGCCCGGATCTGATGGACCCGCTGGATGCTCTCGCGGTCGTACATCCGATGGCCGCCGTCCGTGCGCTCTGAAGCGGCTAACAGGCCGGTGTGTTCATAATGATGCAGCGTGCGTACCGTCACTCCGGTCGCTTCCGCAAGTTCGCCAATGCGCCATCGACGCCGTCTTGGTGTAGCTTTGCTCATGTTGTTCAATTTCAAAGCCTACAACCTGACGTCACGTTGGATTCAAGTCATTTCAAAGCTCTAGCTGGATCGTCTTCCATTCCAGCGCAGGAGTGGTGACTATCCTTAGAACGGCGCGCGATCAACCCTGAGGGGAAATGGTGATCAACAGGTTCGTTAAGCATGCCAGCTGAGCGTCGCTGGCCGCTGTACGCTCCAGGATGAGTTTGGCGATCGCCGTCCGATTTTCCGAAGTTCGCATTGATGGCGGCAGCGCGGAGACTGCCCTGTCAAAAAGACTTCCTAAGACAGAAAGCTCTTCGGGATCGAATACTCCACTGTATTGCTCCAACGTACGGCTCCTTGTTCGTCATTGCGTCGGCATAGCGCACCTCGTCAAGACGTTTGGCCGCGGTACGGCCAAAAGAAGTCAGACCGGGGGCGCAGAGAGACGAAGAAGCGATGCGCACTCGGGTGATGCGACAGAGCAACACGCGCGTGCGATGCCTTGCTTGGACGGAGCGAGTCCAACATTCATATGCACAATCAATCAGCACCGCGTTCGTTGTGGTGCTGGATCTCCGACAAGTCCGGATCGTCCGCTCATTGCGAGCGCCACGACCGATTCGCCGCCTTGATGTGATTAGCCGCCGAGCCGATTCGGCCCTCTCGAGATCGACGCGGCCGCAAGCCGGGCTTGCAATGCCAGCGTAGCTTTGGCGCGAGCACGTAGCGACCTCTCTGTCTCTCAAAGCCGGGCCAATGCTCGAGCGACCGCTTTACGTCGAGCTCTCGCCGGTGCGAGAAGGACGGCCTTGGGCTTGTGACGGTCGCCAACTATGAGGGGTTTTGACGAGAGACAATCAGTTCGAGCGAGACGAGCCGAAATTGCACGTTGGGACACGGTCCGGGCGGCGGGTTCGCTGACCTCTGCTAAAGTCCTTACGCTAACGGCGAGACCGATCGTGCGAAGGGGCCGGCATCATCCGCTTGTTCCGAAGCGCTAATGCTGAATGCCTCTTCACGCGCAGTTGCTATGCGAGCTGCCTCCTGCAGCAATATCTCTCTCAGCCAGATGCTCTCTGGATTGCTGTTATTAAGGACTGGCCATTGGACTGCCTCGGTGAAGGTGGGGAATGGCTGGGGAAGCGTGGCAATCTGAAGCGGCGCGGCTTTTTGAAAATGCTTTGCGAGCCTAAAGGGTATGGTCCCTATGCGGCCTGTGCCCACTAGCAGGGGTGGAATCATGCTGAAGCTCTGCACAAGAATATCGATGCGCCGATTGAGGCCGAGATCGAGTAACAAGGAATCCTCGACGAAGGTCTTGCGTGCGCCTCCGAGCTTGACCGCAACGTGGCCCATCGACATATACCGATCAAATGTCATCCGCCTCAGTAAGTGACTATTCGTGTGACAGCCCACACAAGCGAAACTCTCCTCGAACAAGGCCGCTCTGGGGTGTGTACCGGACATGAATAGTTCCGGCAGGATGACAAAATCGACCTCGCCGCGCCGAAGTAGCTCATCGTGTTCATCGTTGAGCGTCACCAGCTCGAACCTAACATTGGGTGCTTCTCGCGCGACGCGCTCCACGACATGGCGGAAGAATACGACGGTTATGAAATCTGACAGGCAGATCCTGAACCGCCGGTTCGATCGGGCAGGATCGAAGGCCTCACGTGCGATAATCGAGTGCTGAATGTGCATCAACGCCTCACGAACCGGAGCGGCGAGTCCCTCCGCGCGTGCGGTCAGGACAAGTTCTCGTCCTCTCATTACAAACAACTCGTCACCAAAATAGGAGCGCAGTCGGGCGACAGCTGCACTCATGGCGGGCTGGCTAAGGCTGATCTTACGTGCCGCTGCAGTCAGGCTGCGCTCAGCCATTAGAGCATCGAGCGCGACGAGAAGATTAAGATCCAGTCCTTTGAAGCGCATATCTTCTTGTCCGGCGCAAACGTGCTTGCGGTGTTAAACGACCGGCCGCGGCCACGTCTGAGGCGGTCTTACCGGCTGGTCCGAATCGGTTTCGTCCGACCTTGCTCTCGCGAGAGGAAGGTCGCGGAATCACCGCAACAGTGGACGGTTCGGCCGTTGGCGGACGTCAGAGGCTGGAAGCCGTTACCAGCCCGTAATAGGCTCGCCGCTCCCGCGCGCCTCGTAACAAGACCCGGTCTTAACTATTGGCACCAGTCCAAGTTGTTCCGCCAAAGCCGTGAGTTCGGCTGTGCGCCCGGTCGACCGCCGCTTAACGCAGCGCGAGCCAAGGCGCGCAGCCTACAACCTCACGCAGCGTGGGATTCAAGCGAATAATTGAACGTGCCTGACATTTGCACACCAATGCGGATTATGTCCCGCAGCAACGTTGGGCGTCCGTCGACCTCGGCGGAGGATTATGGCGTGCCGCAATACTCGAGACACGGCCGGAATGGCCTTATGCTGAACTTAGCATCGCCTACGAGTAGATGTCTCGAGATGGCCCGATGCGATGTTGGACGCCTCTTCCAACAATATTCGCCTCATCCAAACACTCGCCGGGTCGGTATTGTGGAACGCAGGCCATTGCAATGCTTCAGTGAATGTGGGCAGAGGCAAGGGGGGGGCGACAATCCGCACGGGCATCCGCTTTTCGAAGTGCCTAGCGAGTCGCAAAGGCATCGTGCCGATACGGCGGGTGTCCAATATTATGGGTGGGATAAGGCTAAAGCCTTGCACTACCACCTCGATCCGTCTCTTTAGGCCGTGTTCAAGCAAAAACCATTCTTCCAGATTGGGCCTCAGCGCTCGTCCGAATTTGGCCGTAACGTGACCCATCGAAAGGTATTTTTCGAATGTCAGTTGTCGTGACAGCTGCTTGTTCGTGCGGCATCCCACGCATACGAGAGTCTCGTCGAACAGCGTCGCCTTGGGATGAGAGCTCGACATAAACAACTCCGGCAGAATGAGAAAGTCGACCTCGCCCCGGCGGAGCAACTCGTCGGGCTCATCCGAAAAGGGCAGCAATTCAAAGCGCACAGCCGGGGCTTCCTGTGCGATACGGTCCATAATTCGTCGAAAAAAAACGATTGTCATGAAATCGGAGAGAATGACCCTGAAGCGACGGCTGGACTGAGCAGGGTCGAACGAATCTCGCGAAATAATCGAAATTTGAATGTGCAAGAGGGCCTCGCGAACGGGACCCGCGAGCTCTTCCGCGCCCGGTGTCGGGACGAGCTCTCGACCGCGCATCGTGAAAAGTTCATCGCTGAAATAGGTGCGCAGCCGCGCGATTGCCGCGCTCATAGCGGGCTGGCTCAGGTTAATTTTACGCGCCGCGGCGGTGAGGTTGCGCTCGGTCATCAGAGCATCGAGCGCAACGAGCAGGTTTAGATCGAGTCCTTTGAATCGCATCTTTTGAGTCTATCCATCGTGTGGATGCTTTCTATCGAAACAATCGATTTTACCAAACTGCGGGATGTTGGATAGCAAACATCAGTTTGGAAAATGGTCGGAACACCAGAATGGCTGTCGGTCGTGCGTGGACTCTGGACAAACCTTGAACGCAAGCGGCTGCTGTCGGATCCTTGGGTGGTCATTCAAGGCGAAGGCGTACGAGTGGCGTCGGTCTTGGCCGGCACAACCCGCGTATCCGTTGCAACGCGAAGCGTTCGGTAAACCTTCGTATGTGTATTCCAACCCTTTCCATATCGGCGGTTTACCCGCGTACACTTGAGGGCCGGATCAGCATCGCCCTAGTGTCGCGATACAGCGGCAGGCGCAAATTGCGGATGCCAAATAGATCTGGCGACAGTCTATCGGCTCGACTGTCAATCGCATTCGGGGCGTGTCGAAGATGCATGAGAATCAAGTTGATCTGGTGTCACTGCGACGCTCCGTCAACGAGGTGGTCCACATCGATGATCAGCTCACTAGCGGCAAAGCGCCGATAGCCGCAATAGATGAGGCAGAAGGGCTTCATACTGCAGATAACACCTGCACGATTAAATGGCCCCGTCCGTACGCCTTCGGCACAGCATTCGGTCGGAATGACAAGCCTCAATGGAGCGATCATCTGATCGCACACAAAGGTGACACCCCAAGCGATCTGCTCCGGCACCGGGCGCGCAAAGAAGAACCGGCATCCAACAAAACGCGACGGCGCATTTCTCGATCGATCTGCGTCCGGTGAGTGAGTTTGTGTGACAGACCCCCCTCTAGAGATTACTCGCGTAGGTAAGCCTGCCATGAACATTGTCGCATCTCGGGCCACGGAATCTCCTTCCGCGCGTACTCAAGTTCATTGGAGCATTCGCTGGGAAAACGAGCTGCGGCTGACTGAGCATGCCGAGCTCGCCGAATTTTTTCGCAAGAGTTACGGGCCGACCGGTGCTTTCAATGCGCAGCCATTTGAAGGCAACAGAAGTTGGGCCGGCGCTAGGCCTGAGGTCCGCGTGATTGGTCGCGACGCCCATGGCGTAGCTGCGCACGTCGGACTACTGCGCCGCTTCATCAAGATCGGTGAGGTCGATCTACTCGTGGGAGAACTTGGGCTGTATGCCGTGCGGCCGGATCTCGAGGGACTGGGAATCAGCCACGCGATGCGAGTGATGTATCCCAAACTGCACGAACTTGGAGTCCCGTTTGGCTTCGGGACGGTCCGGCCCGCGCTTGAGAAGCATCTTACTCGACTGGTGCAAAGACAGGGCCTCGCGACCCTCATGTCGGGCCTTCGCGTCCGCTCCACGCATCCGGATGTCTATCCCAATTTGTCGCCGATCCGCATCGAAGAGGTGATCGTGGTGGTGTTCCCGGTTCAAAGCGCGATCAGCGAGTGGCCCGCTGGCGCAATGATCGATCGGAACGGGCCCGAGCTGTGAAGGAGCTTATCCCCGTGTCTGCCGTTCCTTGCGACTACGCTGATGTGAGCGGAAGCTTCCCCGTCTATTTGACCTTCGACGACGGGCCAAATCCATTCTGCACGCCAGAGGTTCTCGATGTGTTGACGCAACATCGGGTGCCAGCGACGTTCTTTGTGATCGGTACCTACGCAGCCGAGCAGCCCGAGCTCATTCGGCGGATGATCGCGCAAGGCCACGAGGTGGCGAACCACACGATGACGCATCCGGATCTGTCCAGATGCGGGCCGGTTCAGGTGCGCGGTGAGGTGCTAATGGCCAGCGAGGCGATTCGTTCGGCGTGTCGGCAGGCCGCGCCCAGGCACATGCGGGCCCCCTACGGTAAATGGACCGAAGAGGTGCTTGCTACATCGGCGCAGGCTGGCCTTACGGCTGTGCACTGGTCGGTCGATCCGAGAGATTGGTCCCAGCCCGGGGTGGACAGAATTGTGACTTCGGTACTCGGAGCCGTTCGACCGGGTTCGATTGTTCTCCTGCACGATGGATATCCTCCTGATGAGGACGCGACGTGCGCTGACGCAACTCGGCGAGATCAGACGGTTAGAGCGCTCTCTTACCTGGTTCCAGCACTACAACGCCGCGGCTTCGTGATCCGCCCGCTCCCTCAGCTTCACTGAACAACAACTGGCACCCTATGGACCTGCTCGCTACAACCAGCGCCGTCGCGGTTTCGTCTTACGCGCTGCTCTCGACCATCTACAAAAGCGCGCAAGCGCTGTACGCGCAGCGGGAGAATACCCCATCGTTCCGGAACGATTTAGGACAATCTGCGCTGGCTCTGCCAAGTGTGGATATTATCGTGCCTTGCTTCAACGAGAAGCCGGGCACGCTCGCCCAGTGTTTGGATTCGCTCGCCAGGCAAGACTACGAAGGAGAGCTGCGGGTCTATGTGGTCGACGATGGCTCGGCAAATCGCGACGTTGTGGGGCCTATACATAAGATCTATGCCAACGATGCGCGCTTCAGCATCATCTTGCTTGCCAGGAATGTTGGCAAGCGCAAAGCGCAGATCGCCGCAATACGCGGCTCGTCCGGTGACTTGGTGCTTAACGTGGATTCGGACACGATACTGGCCGTTGACGTGGTCACCAAGCTTGCGGCGAAGATGCGGGACCCCGACATTGGTGCCGCAATGGGCCAGTTGGTAGCGAGCAATCGCAACGATACATGGCTGACCAGTCTGATCGACATGGAATACTGGTTGGCGTGCAACGAAGAGCGCGCGGCGCAAGCTCGCTTCGGTGCGGTCATGTGCTGCTGCGGTCCATGTGCGATGTATCGTCGCTCTGCGCTTGCCCTGCTGCTTGATCAGTACGAAACGCAATTCTTTCGCGGCAAGCCGAGTGATTTCGGCGAAGATCGCCATCTGACGATTCTCATGCTCAAGGCGGGGTTTCGAACCGAGTATGTTCCGGACGCGATTGCGGCAACAGTTGTCCCTGACACTCTCGGGCCATACCTTCGTCAGCAGCTGCGCTGGGCGCGCAGCACCTTTCGCGATACGTTTCTCGCATTGCGTCTGCTGCCGGAACTCGATGGCTACCTCACATTGGACGTTGTCGGGCAGAATCTTGGCCCACTGCTACTCGCTCTTTCAGCACTGGCTGCGCTTGCCGAGCTCGCAGTCGGCGGATCTGTACCTTGGTGGACGGGCCTGACCATCGCGGCGATGACGATGGTTCGGTGCAGTGTAGCTGCACTGCGGGCGGGGGAATTGCGGTTTCTCGGCTTCTCGCTCCACACACCGATAAACATCTTTCTTTTACTGCCGCTCAAAGCTTATGCCCTTTGTACATTGAGCAACAGCGATTGGCTGTCGCGCACGATCGTCAGCGAGCCGACTGAAGGAGATGAGCGGGCGGTTCTGCAGGCGCCGAACAGTGCTGCAGGTCCTGTGGCTACAGGGCTGGCTTCGGGCACAATTCCGAAGCCGGTGGTTCCTCACCGTCCATCGCGCTTGGCGGCGCCGGAGAGTATTTGCGGTCGGAAATAAACGAGCGGGTATAAGTAGGTCGATCGGCGCATGACTGTGTACAAGAACCATCAATTACTGGAACGCGAGCTCGCTGGGGATGATCCATGGCATCTCGACAGCAGTGCGTTCGAGCAGGAACGGTACGCGCAAATACTCCGGATGTCGTCTTGCAATGGGGGTGTCGAGCATGCCCTCGAGGTCGGATGCGCAGCCGGGGCATTCACGGAAATGCTTGCACCGCGTTGCCAACGCCTAACGGTGGTCGATGTCATGCCGCAGGCGATCGAACGGGCGCGCCTGCGGACCGGGCATCGGTCACATATAAATTGGATAACGTGCAATATTCAGCAGTTTTCGACCACAGAGAAGTTCGATCTGATCGTCGTCGCCGAGGTCCTCTACTATCTCAATGACGTTTCCGAGATGCACGCGGCGGTCCGCAACCTGGTGAGCATGCTTGCCCCAGACGGCGCTCTGGTGTTCGGGTCCGCGCGTGATGCCACTTGTCGACACTGGGGTCATGCCGCTGGTGCCGAGACGGTGATCTCTCTCTTCAAGGAGAGCTTGTTGGAGGTGGAGCGTCTGCACTGCCAAACCACATCGGTCAACGAAGACTGCTTGCTCGTCCTGTTCCGGAAGTCGGGGCAGTCGTTAAAACACTCGATTGTCTGTCATTAGATCAGGGGGTCCTATGCGCATCTGCGGCATCAAATTAACACATGACGGCGCAATTGCTCTCGTCGAGGACGGGCGGCTCGTCTTTTGCACCGAGCAGGAAAAGCGCGGTAACAACGCACGCTATCAATCCATCGACAACCTCGATGATGTCGTGCGTGTGTTGGCGGAGCATGGTCTTGATCCGCGAGACATTGATCAGTTCGTCATCGATGGCTGGGACGGAGAGATCGAGTCGCGGTTCCAGGTCCTTAGTGGGGCGGTGCCGATCACGCTGAAAGGGGGGCCATATGTCGAGCGTCATGCTGAGGGCCTTCTTGATTCCGTCGAAGGCTTTGGCCTGATCCTCGGCGACAAGGTTTTTCCATATAAAAGTTACTCGCACGTCACGGGCCACGTTGCGTCAGCCTATAGCACCAGCCCCTTTGCCAGTACCGGAAAACCGGCGTTCTGTCTGGTATGGGACGGCTCCATTTTTCCCCGCCTTTACTATGTCGAACCTCGCGGCGCGCGGCTCGTGGGTTCCCTGTTTCCCATGATTGGTCAGGCCTATGCTGCCGCCGGCCTTCACTTCGGGCCTTACAGGCAGCCGAGCCGCACCAGTTGGGATTTGGGCATCGCCGGCAAGCTGATGGCGTACATCGCTCTTGGCTCTGTCGACGAAGGCATTGTCGCAGTGTTTCAAGAACTCTACGAGAAGCGCTTTGCCGCGGACACGGAGCAGACTCGTCGCTACCGCGCAGACATCCACAATCCGGAGGCCTTACTTTCGGCCACGCACGGGTTTTTCGAGGCAAGCGCATTGCGCCTTACGGGCAAACGAGCGGAGGACATCCTCGCCTCGTTCCATATGTTCCTGGAACGTCTTCTGGTTCGGGAAATCGCGATGGTTATGTTGCAGCACTCCTCTCTTCCGGGCGCGCGAAATCTATGTGTGGCAGGAGGGTGCGGTCTCAACATCAAGTGGAATAGTGCGCTTCGCGCGACGGGCCTGTTCGATGAGGTGTGGGTACCGCCTTTCCCGAATGACAGCGGCTCGGCAATAGGTGCTGCCTGCGCGGCGATGGCGGCGCGAAATGGGTTTGGACCGTTGGAATGGTCTGTTTACAGCGGTCCGGCTCTGCAGGCCACCGAGGGGGTGTCGGAATGGGAGGCCGAGCCGTGCAGTCTGCGTGAGCTTGCCGCCATTCTCGCCGACAACAAGCCGGTAGTGTTCCTGTCCGGGCGCGCCGAGCTGGGACCGCGAGCGTTGGGCGGCAGAAGTATTCTGGCGGCTCCGACGTCACTGGCTATGAAGGATCATCTCAACGACATCAAGTGTCGTGAGCACTTCCGACCGGTGGCGCCGATCTGCTTGGAGGATCGCGCGCCAGACATATTCGACCCAGGTATGCCGGACCCCTACATGCTGTTCGATCATCAGACCAGGGCGGAATGGTGCGACAAGATTCCCGCTGTCATCCATCTGGACGGTTCGGCACGACTGCAGACAATCTCCCGCAGCTCTCCACACAAAGTCGCTGAGCTTCTCGTCGAATTCGAGCGCCTTACGGGGCTTCCGTTGCTCTGCAACACGAGCGCGAACTTGAACGGGCGTGGATTCTTTCCGGATGCCGCGGCGGCCTGTCAATGGGGGCGCGTTGAGCATGTGTGGTGTGACGGCCAGCTTTGGACTAAGCCGGTCATGAGGAAGCAACCGCCGGCCAAACGTCTCCAATCGGCCTAAGATGAGCATGTCCACGGTAGCAATCGACCTTGCCGGCGTCAGAAAGTCATTTGGCGGCAGAACTATCGTCGATGAACTGTCGTTCTCGGTTGCCCGGGGAGAGTGTTTTGGTCTACTCGGGCCAAATGGAGCCGGCAAGAGCACGATCGCCCGTATGCTCCTTGGCATGATCTCGCCGGACGCAGGCAAGATAATGGTACTCAATGAACCTGTACCGGCGCGCGCTCGTGTCGCACGCATGCGGATCGGTGTCGTACCGCAGTTCGACAACCTTGAGCTTGAGTTTACCGTACGCGAGAATCTGCTGGTGTTTGGTCGCTATTTTGGCATGAGCGCCCGCAAGATCGAGGCCGTCCTACCGTCGCTGCTCGAGTTCGCGCGGCTCGAAACCAAGGCGGACGCACGGGTCTCAGAACTGTCGGGTGGCATGAAGCGGCGACTGACCTTGGCACGCGCGCTAATAAATGACCCGCATCTGCTCGTGATGGACGAGCCGACGACCGGTTTGGATCCGCACGCCCGCCACCTGATCTGGGAGCGTCTGCGAGTTCTACTGGCGCGGGGCAAGACGATTCTCTTGACCACTCACTTTATGGAAGAGGCCGAACGCCTGTGCGATCGGCTGTGTGTCCTCGAGGGTGGACGCAAGATCGCCGAGGGCAAGCCAGATGTGCTAATCGACGAGCATATTGGCTGCAACGTGGTCGAAATCTATGGAGGTGATCCACATCAGCTCCGCGAGCTGATCAGGCCCCATGCGCGGCACATCGAAGTGAGTGGAGAGACGCTCTTCTGTTATGCGCCATATCCGGAGCAGGTCCGCGTGCAACTGCGGGGGCAAGCGGGACTTCGTGTTCTGCAGCGACCTCCAAATCTCGAAGACGTGTTTTTGCGGTTGACCGGGCGCGAGATGGAGAAGTGAGTGATGGGTGAAAGTTATGCGGCGGTGATGCCCACTAACGCGTACAACTGGATCGCGGTATGGCGTCGTAACTTCCTAGCATGGAAGAAAGTGGCGCTTGCATCGATTCTCGGCAACCTCGCAGATCCCTTGACCAATCTGTTTGGCCTCGGCTTTGGCCTTGGGCTGATCGTGGGGCGCGTTGAGGGGACGTCGTACATCGCGTTCCTGGCGGCAGGCATGGTCGCGACCAGTGCCATGACGTCCGCGACCTTTGAAACCATGTATGCAGCCTTTGCACGCATGGACGCCAAGCGTACCTGGGAAGCAATCCTCTCCACTGAGCTCACGCTTGGCGATATCGTTTTGGGTGAACTGGTGTGGGCGGCCAGTAAGTCCGTTCTGGCCGGAACAGCGATCGGGATCGTCGCGGTCACGCTAGGTTATGCATCATGGCTATCCATTCTATATGCGATGCCAACAATCGCCCTTACTGGCCTTGTCTTCGCCAGCCTGGCTATGGTCGTCATATCTCTTGCGCCAAGTTACGATTACTTCGTGTTTTACCAAACACTTGTTCTTAGTCCTATGGTGTTCTTGTGTGGCGTTGTCTTTCCGACGAGCCAACTGCCCGGCTCATTTCAGCATTTCGTCGGCTTGTTACCTCTCGCACATTCGGTCGACCTTATTCGTCCAGCGATGCTTGAACGCGGTGTCGACGGTGCTGTCCTGCATGTCGCTGCGCTTTGCGTTTACACGGTCTTTTCCTTTTTTGCGTCGATAGCAGTATTTCGGCGCCGTCTGCTGCGTTGACGTGAGTTCAGCGAGAATGGAGAAAGTCACAGTCAGATGCGTCGTGCGGAGCTCGGAATGACTTGGTCTATCGCAGCGGTCGCTACAATGGACTTGAGAGGCCGCGATCGAGCAAGGTCTCTGGCCGTCTGATGAGTCGATCGGTGCGGACGGGTGCACCGCTACATTCTGACCGCCTGTCGCGAAGCGCCAAGACGGATTTGCAAATTTGTATGGTGTTGTCTGGCTCGCGAGCCCGACGGAGCGTGACCGCACAGATTGGATAGGTGGAACGCAGTTGTCGTTCCGCCATGATCAAATGGAGAGCTGGATGTTGTGCCTAGGAATAAGTGGTGGTCTTGACAGAATCTATGAAAGCTCGCCGGAGCTGCCGGGTACATTTCTTCACGATGGTGCTGCGGTTCTTGTGCAGGATGGCCGCGTGATTGCTGCCGTCGAAGAGGAGCGGCTCAACCGCGTCAAGCACTCCAACAAGTTGCCGAGTAACTCCATCCGATACTGCCTTTCTACCGCAGGAGTTGAGCTCGGCGAGATTGACCGTATCGCGTTCTACGCGACTGAAGCCTACTGCAATACAATGCTCGAGCGTCTTTCTGTTTCCAAGCCCGTGCCGCTGGACGCCAAACTGTTGATGCGCCAGCTGCTGGCACGGGAGTTCGACGCCGAGATCGATCCGACGCGGCTTTCCTTCGTAAATCACCACGAAGCCCATGCCGTGAGCGCGTTTGCCATGTCGGGGTTCGAACAAAGTCTCATTTTCGCGGTCGACGGTAGTGGCGATTTCCTCTCCGGCTTATTGGCGGTGGGGTCTGGCATCGAAATTGCGCAGCTTGCAAGCTTCCCGGAACGTAACTCCCTGGGGCTGTTCTATCTCGAGACAATCCGATATCTCGGCTACGGGTTGTTCGACGAGTACAAAGTGATGGGGCTTGCCCCGTATGGCGATCCCGCTCCCTATCGCGAACTCTTCGCGCAGTTCTACGAGTTGTTGGACAAGGGTGGCTATCGCGTTCACCTGGATCGTATCGCGCCGGCCCTGGTCCGCCACATCGAGGTTCGGCGAAAAGGAATGCCATTCACCCAACAACATCGAGATGTCAGCGCTTCGCTGCAGGAGGCGCTGGAGCGGATCGTGTTTCACATCCTGCGGCACCATCGTGAAGCGACAGGTATAGCACGCTTGTGCCTGGCTGGAGGGGTAGCCCATAATTGCACGCTGAACGGTAAACTGCTTTATTCCGGGCTGTTTGACGACATCTTTGTTCAACCTGCGGCGCACGACGCCGGTTGCGCGCTCGGCGCTGCATTGATCGTGTCAAATGAGCTGGGCAGGCCGGCGCCGCGCGAGCGACTGCCGGACGTCTATTGGGGGCCCGATCTCGGCAATGAGCAAGCCGTGGAGCGTGAGCTCAACGCATGGTCAGGCCACCTCGACATTCAACGAAGTGATGACATAGCATCCAGTGCGGCAGACTGGATGGCAAATGGCGCTGTAATCGGCTGGGTTCAGGGCCGCTCTGAGTTCGGCCCACGTGCGCTTGGTAACCGCAGCATTCTTGCGGACCCGCGCCCAGCCGATAACAAGAGCCGAATTAACGAGATGGTCAAAAAGCGCGAGAGTTATCGTCCATTTGCGCCGTCTGTACTGGTTGAGCATGCGAGCGAGTTCTTCGAGCTTCCAAGCGGCACGAGGGAGCTGCCGTTCATGAACTTTGTGGTTCGCGTGCGTGAAGCCCAGCGCAGCGTGCTCGGTGCGATCACGCACGTTGACGGGACCGCTCGTCTGCAAACGGTGTCGCGCGAGACAAACCCTGCTTATTGGGATTTGATCAACGAGTTCAAAAAGCGAACTGGAATACCGATTCTTCTAAACACGTCGTTTAACAACAATGCCGAGCCCATCGTTGATTCGGTGTCAGACGCGATTGTTGCGTTCTTGACGACCGATTTGGACGGACTTGTGGTCGGGCCGTTCTTGGTCAAGAAGCGGACGGCAACATTGCAGGATTGGAGCGCATTAGGCGTTTCATTGCCACCCTACGCATCGCTTCATCGTGTCCGCTCGCACGTAGCGGTAGATCGTCAGGAGACGGTCTGCGAGATCCGCACGGGACATTCCGCCCACGATAGTATGCGCATCTCACATGAGCTGTTCGAGATGTTGATGCGGATCGAGGGCGAGGCGTCGCTCGGCTCGCTGCTCGACGCAACCATGCTGGGCCAGGCCAAGCGTGAAGATCTCGTGAAGGAATTGCGGCTCGTGTGGGAGCGGCGAGGCATTCGTCTGCTTCCGCTGCGCGCGGCCCGAGACCGCAATAAAGTGTAAAGCAAAGCATAGCCGTAACTCATGAGCATGGCCATGCCTATGCCTGCATGTGAGGAGGCCAGGCCGTCCGACGCACGGAGCGGGCATCGGGCATTTGGCTGAAATCGGCACGTCGCTGCAACACCGCTCAAGAAAAGAGGGAAGGTGTTGCGAGATATCGGCGCATCACGGATAGCACTGATATGAAGTTTTACCGACGCAGCTCGCCGGCACCGCAATTTCAGACCGCGACATCGGACGAGATGATACATGAGATGTCTGCAATGGCGTCTTTCGTCCAACCAGGAGCCCGGGAGGAGGCCATGCAGAGCGGTTCGAAGAATGATAGGTTCGTAGTGTCCCGACGACGTACGGGATTCGGCGACTGCCTGTGGTCGCTGGCGGCTGCTTGGCGTTTTGCACAGCGGACCGGGCGTAACCTGGTCATCGATTGGCGGGGGTCTTGTTATCTCGACCAACCCTTCGTCAATGCCTTTCCAGTGTTCTTTGAACCAGTTCAGGACATTGCCGGCGTACGGGTGATTTGCGACGACCAGATCAATCAGCGCTCGTTTCCAGGACCATTCTTCCCGAGTTGGTGGAATAAGCCATCGATCGACTGCGTCTATCGGCCGGACGAGCAAATTTTCCGAGAGCGCGACGAACTCGATCAACTGTTTCAAGGCCAGAAAGACTGCGATGCGAACACTGTCGTTTGTGACGCCTGCCTGATGTGGCGCTGCGATCAAGAAGCAGAACGGGAAATCTTTCGGAGCATCAAACCACGCCCTGAGAGTCAGGCCCGGATTGATGCCATTTATCGCGAGCACTTTGAGCCATACAGTATGATCGGCATTCATGTTCGACACGGCAACGGCGAGGACATTATGGGGCATGCTCCCTATTGGACCGATCCGGAGCGCGCCCTGCGACAGGTCTGTAATGCCATCGAAAGGGCCAAGGCGTTGCCGCACACAAAACCAGTGAGGGCGTTCCTGTGCACGGACAGCGCGCACGTCCTTGAGCAGGTTTCGGCAATATTTCCCGATGTTTTCACGATTCCCAAGCGCTTCAAGCCCCCTCAGGCCGGACCGTTGCACAGCGGGGCGCTCGGAGCCGAGGGCGGGTTTGCCGCCCTTACCGAAATGTATCTCCTTGCGCGGTGCGACACTGCAATTCGTTTTCCTCCGACAAGCGCTTTCACACGCTATGCACGCCTGTTTGCGCCACGCGTCATAGAGTTCGACCTAAACGATCCGAGCCGACTAATCTTGATTGAAGAAGCCTCCCAAGAGGTCGTGAGGACATGAACGTCGAGCTTGCTATCACTGATTTGATGGCCGCTCTTTGCATCAAAAAGTGCTATCACGTGTCTTCCCGGCGTAAAATCGTTGGCGAAGTGGCCGCTGGCAGCGAGGTCCTCCTGGAGGACGCTAACCCTCGGAAGTGCGAAGCCCGACGTCGATCAACAATTGCCTCGCCGCGCTAAAAAGGTGCGCGCCAATCTCCGTCTTCGCCTCGCGCGAACCTTGGGAATTTGGTTGGTCCTTACGTCGGACAAGACTGCACTCTCATATCACCGCGGCCGACGTTAGACGGGATGGTATGCATTG
Organism: Bradyrhizobium sp. UFLA03-84; assembly: GCF_002289535.1. Taxonomy (NCBI): domain Bacteria; kingdom Pseudomonadati; phylum Pseudomonadota; class Alphaproteobacteria; order Hyphomicrobiales; family Nitrobacteraceae; genus Bradyrhizobium; species Bradyrhizobium sp. UFLA03-84. The sequence goes on from NZ_NSJY01000011.1 coordinate 112,558, forward strand.
ATGCTTGCTCCTTGGCAGGTCGAGCAGCGCCTTGCACTGAAAAATGAGCCAACAGTGCCTCCTTTCGAGAACCTCGAAGGCGCGGGTGCGACAGTCTGATGCCAGGAGCTTTCCGCCGTTAGCAGCTGAAGTGTAGGACGTAGAAGGTGCTGGACCCGCTGAGCGCGCATCTTCGTCTTCCGCTGTCGCCGCAGCGATCTTGTGAAGGTGTCTGGCACGCCTGGCAGGGAGTATACTTATTCACCAAAAGGCTAGGGAGAAGAAAGAATCATCGGGACATCGGTCGCGGGTGAACCGGAAACGATCTCTCCGGCGTAGCTGGACTATCTGTTGGCCAGGATCGATTGGCGCAACAGTCCTCAAGGCCGTCTGCCGCTCGCTCGCCCAACTGACGCAGGCGCGACCGGGGACCCGTTCAAACAATCAGCGAACCGGTTCACGATACGCGAAAGGAATTCGCGGCGATATGCGACCGTCAAACGGGCCTGTGCGTGACAGGTCGGGCAGCTGTAAGGAAATCGGACGTGCCAGGATGATAACGTCAGTTTCGGATCGCTGAACGGCGCGGCTTAACAGGCCTGACCCTACCGACCGATCGTTGCTCCGCGACAAATGCTGCCCAGCTGTCGCTTTCGCGGATTGCGCAAACAGAAAAGGGCGCGCCGCTTCCAGGCCCGTATTCATTTAGGCGAGCGTGTGGTTCCGACGCTTTTGTTGCTAACATGCCATTGTTGTCGCAAAGCGAATGCGCCGTTGCGAACCTGCCAAGCGTTCTGCGACACCAGGCCGCAAAGCCGGAGCGGCGTTGCCTCGGTTATGGTGGCTCAATTCCTGCTTGGAGTGCGCGAGCACGCAACAGGAGAGGAGGTGGGCGTGGCTCTCGATTTGCCAAATGACGATCTGATCCCGAGCCCGCTGCTGGCGATGCACTCGACTTGTCCGTTTCATGCCGATAAAGCCGGCGCGCATCGAGGAGAAGGGAAGACGATGCTTCTAACTGGCGCATCGCGCGGAATTGGTCACGCTACTGCCAAGCTGTTTTCAGAAGCCGGCTGGCGTATCATTTCTTGCGCGCGCCAGCCGTTTGACGGCGAGCGCTGCCCGTGGGAATCAGGGAACGAGGATCATGTCCAGATCGACCTCAGCGACCATCGAATGCTGCCGAGCGCGGTGAGCGAGGTGAAAAAACGTTTGAGCGGCGGAGTGTTGCACGCCCTGGTGAATAATGCCGGGATTTCGCCGAAAACACCTAATGGTGACCGGCTAACGTCCTTGACGACGTCCACCGAGACTTGGATGAGGGTCTTCCATCTCAATCTCGTGGCTCCGATCCTGCTGGCGCAGGGTTTGTTTGACGACCTGAAAGCTGGGTCAGGATCGATCGTCAATGTGACTTCGATCGCCGGATCGAAGGTGCATCCGTTTGCTGGAAGTGCCTATGCGACGTCGAAGGCGGCGCTTGCAAGTCTCACACGCGAAATGGCACATGATTACGCGCCGCACGGCATTCGTGTGAATGCGATCGCTCCCGGCGAAATCGGGACGGACATGTTGTCGCCCGAAACCGAGGCGCGTCTTGTGCCCACTATCCCGCTGCGCAGAGTGGGAACGCCCGATGAGGTGGCCAAGGTCATCTTCTTCCTGTGCTCAGATGCTGCGAGCTACGTCACGGGAGCCGAGCTGCCGATCAACGGTGGGCAACATCTGTGATCGGCCTCGCCTTGCGAGGCAGCTGACTTGAGCTGCAGCAGTGGAACCTACGTTCTACGCTGACGTCGGGCATCCATTCCGCAAAAGAAACGCACTGAAAGTTTATCGTCGTGCCACGAAAAGCTGTTACGCTTCTACGGCGTCTCGTCAACACTTGGCCCTAGATCGAGAATGTCATGCCTAACGAAGCTCGCAAACCAGAACAAGTCGCCAGGGCGGATGACCAAAACAACGGAGACCGCCTCATGCTGCATATCGCTTCCGCACGCGAAAGACCTGCCTCAGAAGTGGAGCCGCAACGCGAGCTCTCCGTCGAGCCATTGCGCGAGAGCGCACTGACCGGCATCTTCGAAATATCGAAGATACTGACCGCTCCTTGCCGGCTTGAAGTCACCTTGGCCAACGTTCTCGAGCTTCTGCAATCGTTTGTGCAGATGCGACACGGCATCGTCTCACTGTTCGACGATGACGGGATGCCAGACATCACCGTGGGCGACGGCTGGAGCGAAGGCAGCGACGAACGGTACCGGATGCGCTTGCCCCGAAAGGCGATCAATCAAATCGTCGCGGAGGACCGGCCTCTTGTCGCCGAGGATGTGGCAGCCGAGCCGGCATTCAGCGCTGCCGACCTCGAGGTGCTGGGTGCCTCGGATAATACACCCGTCTCGTTCATCGGAGTGCCAATTCGCATCGACCCCAAGGTCGTGGGTACGCTGACAGTCGACCGTATCCGCGACGAAAGGTCGAGTCTGCGGCTCGATCACGACACACGGCTGCTTGCCATGATCGCCAATCTGGTGGGACAGACAGTGAAGCTGCACCGCTTGTTCGCCTGCGACCGCGAACGGCTGATGGTGGAGAAGGACCGGCTACAAAAGCAATTGTTTGAGCTTAGGCAACCTGCACGGGATCGTAAGAAGGTCCAAGTTCATGGCATTATTGGCGACAGCCCGGCGCTCCGTGGGCTTCTCGATAAGATCGCGATCGTAGCCAAATCGAACAGCACGGTTCTACTGCGCGGTGAATCCGGGACCGGAAAGGAACTGGTAGCCAAAGCCATTCACGAGTCGTCATCTCGAGCCAAGCGGCCCTTCGTCAAACTGAATTGCGCGGCGCTGCCTGAGACGGTCCTGGAGTCCGAATTGTTTGGCCATGAAAAAGGTGCCTTCACCGGCGCATTCAGCTCGCGCAAGGGGCGCTTCGAGCTTGCTGACAAAGGGACACTATTTCTAGACGAGATCGGCGAGATTTCGGCGCCGTTCCAGGCGAAATTGCTGCGAGTTCTGCAAGAGCAGGAGTTCGAGCGCGTCGGCAGCAACCAGACCATCAAGGTCGATGTTCGTGTCATAGCAGCGACCAACAGGAACCTGGAAGAGGCCGTAGCAAAGAGCGAGTTTCGCGCAGACCTTTACTATCGGATCAGCGTCGTTCCTTTGCTCCTGCCGCCGCTGCGTGAGCGGCGCAGTGATATTCCGCTGCTGGCCAACGAGTTTCTCAGGAACTTCAATAACGAGAACGGGCGTACGCTCACCTTGGATGCGAGCGCGATCGATGTGCTGATGAATTGCGGCTTTCCCGGAAATGTCCGAGAGCTCGAAAACTGCATTCAGCGCACGGCGACGCTGTCCGCCGGGCCAGCGATCGTGAGAAATGATTTCGCTTGTTGCCACGGCCAATGTCTTTCCGCCATGCTGTGGAAAAGTACATCGGAGGAGATGATCATGCCGGCGGTCCCGAGCACGCCGGTCCTGGCTAAGTCGATCACTCCGCTACCTGAAGCGACCGCGCCGGCTCCGCCAGGCCGCAGCGAGTTGGCCTCGCTGGCTGCTCCTCCCGGCACGGTCCTCGTAAGTGGCGCGAAGATCGCCGATCGCGAGCGAGTCATTGCAGCCATGGAAAAATCTGGATGGGTGCAGGCAAAAGCAGCGCGCTTGCTGGGGCTAACGCCGCGTCAGATTGGTTACGCGTTGAGGAAATACGGGATCGAGATCAAGCGGTTTTGAGCGCAAGGACCTTGGCGTCACTTACCTGACGTGCCCGGCGGCGGCACGGCGCTGTCGCGGGCTTCGACGCATGTCGGTATTCGTCCCTCACAAAACCGGGTCAGGTCGCTCGATCGGCTCCGTCCAGGCCTTTGTGATGGCGAGCACAGTCCAAGGAGAGTCGTTGTGGTACGAGACTTGCTGTTCTCTTCGTAGTGCCGTAACTTCTGGAGCAACTCCGTGCACAATGTCGTCTGCATCAAACAGGTTCCCGACTCTGCACAGATTCGCGTGCACCCCGTTACCAATACGATCATGCGTCAGGGTGTGCCGACCATCATCAACCCATATGACCTCTTTGCGTTTGAGGCCGCGCTGGAACTGCGCGATCGGTTTGGCGGCGAAATAACCGTGCTTACAATGGGCCCGCCGTCGGCGGAAGACTCTTTGAGGAAGGCGCTGACCTATGGTGCCGATCGCGCCGTACTGCTCACTGATCGATGCTTTGCGGGCTCCGACACCCTTGCCACGACGTATGCACTGGCAACAGCCATCCGAAAGATCGGTAAGGAATATGGCCCGGTAAACCTCATCTTCACAGGCAAGCAGACCATCGACGGCGATACCGCGCAGGTTGGGCCCGGCATCGCAAAGCGCCTGGGCGTGCTGCAGCTTACCTACGTCGCCAAGGTCAGATCCCTGGATCTCGCCGCACACACAATCGAAGCCGAACGACGTTCCGAAGGTGGTGTCCAGGTCCTGCACACGAGGCTGCCCTGTCTCATCACCATGCTGGAGGCGACAAACCAGATTCGGCGCGGCGCGATGGCGGATGCCTTACGTGCCGCACGGGCGCCGATCGTGAAATGGAGCGCGCACGACGCAGGCGTTGAGGACATCTCCAAATGCGGTCTCAAGGGCTCACCGACCGTCGTCAAGCGAGTGTTCGCCCCCTCTGCACGCGCTGAGAAGGCGGCCTTGGTTGAGGCCACCGAGCAACCCGCGCAGGCACTGATAGACGCTATTTTCAAGCATCAACCCAAGCTCGAAGCCGAACTTGCAGTATCAGCCCGTGATGGTTGATCTGGATAGAAGGTCGGTCAGACCAAAACACAAGTCCAGCTTCGAGACTGCGGTGACGACGAGGCGAAACCTGTCTGTATCCGGGAGCACCATGCTAGGGCGATGCCGTTTGCACGCCCAAGGTGCTGTCATTTGGTTCAAGGTGTGAACGGTCCGCGGTTCTCGACGGTTTGGCGGTGCCCCGATAGATGGTCAGTGCCGCGATGATGCCGAGCGTGGCTGAAAACATCAGCCAATACGCCGGTGAAGCCTTGTCGTTGGTCCGCTCAATGAGCCAGGTCGAGGCCAACGGCGTAAAGGTCCCAAACAAGGCGGCAGCGAGTGCGAAGGCCAGGGAAAAGCAAGTTGTGCGAACATGCGCGGGCACGATCTCAACGAGCGCGCCCAACATAGTTCCGCTGTAGGTGCCAAAATAGAACGAGAACATCATCGCGACCGCCAACATCTTGCCGAAGGTGGGAGCGCTTACCAGCCAGTTCAAGGCCGGATACGCGCTCATCAATGCAAGGCCGGCAATGGCGAGCAGAACTGGCTTTCGGCCGATACGGTCGGAGACGGCGCCGCCAATTGGATTCCAGATGAAATTGGTCATGGCGACCAGGAGCGTCACCAGGAGAGCATCCTGAGCGGACAGCTTCAAGACCGTCTTGCCGAAAGTGGGCGTGTAAACGGTGACGAAATAGAAGGTCGTCGTGCTCAGGATCGCCATCATCATTCCGAGAACGACTATGCGCCAGCCGACCAGTGCCGAGGCAAAGATCTCGCGGGCTTTCGGATGCTTCTTCATCGCCAGAAATTCCGGCGTTTCCTCCAGTGTTCGACGAAGAACGAAGATAAGCGGGATGATAAGGCAGCCGAGAAAGAACGGAATGCGCCATCCCCAGGAGGCTACGGTTTCGGCCGGCATCGACTCGTTCAGCAGGTAGCCCACGCTCGCCGCGACGAAGATCGCGACCTGCTGGCTAGACGATTGAAAGGATGTATAGAAGCCGCGATTGCCTGGGGTTGCGATCTCCGCCAGGTAGACTGAAACGCCGCCGACCTCGACGCCGGCGGAAAAACCCTGCAGCAGCCGTCCAGCCAGAACGATAATCGGGGCTGCAATGCCAATGGTCGCGTAACTGGGACAGAAAGCGATAATGACAGTGCCGATCGCCATGATCGATAGTGTGATGATCAGGCCTTTTCGACGGCCGATCTGATCGATATAGGCGCCGAGGACGATTGCGCCTACTGGACGCATTAAGGCACCCAACCAGAACACGCCGAAAGTGTTGACCAACGAGGCTGTTTCACTTTCGGATGGGAAGAAGGCTCGTCCGATAGCGCTGGCGTAAAAGCCAAACAGGAAAAAGTCGAATTGCTCGAGGAAATTGCCGCTGGTTGCACGCAGGATCGCATTGACGCGCGATTTAACTGTCCCGTGCTGACTAAGTGTCTGTGACAAGCGAGTTTCCTTCCCGTCAAAAATGGCCGGTTCGGAAAACCTCACGCCAGCCCAATTGCATCAGGCCGTGACTTTGTCATTGGTGACATTACCGACCGAGCGGAAGGCGCCTGATCTTTTCGGCGTATTTTCGGCGATAATTAGATTAGTGCACATATTTCAACGCCAGTTCGCGGAGCACCCGCAGATCTCAACGCCAATTGCCGCAAGCTCACTTCACTTCAAACAAGAATTGACGAATACCTGAGGCGACTCGTTTGCCGGCTCACGGCAGCTATGAGGCTTATTCGGGGGAATCTGGCGGTCAAGGACGTATGCCCCTCGTGGGCAGAGGCTGGCACTTATTCGCTGCTCGATTTCCGACAGCCATGCAACCCGTGTCAGACTCAAGACACCTGTCCTGACGAGCCGGCATGAACGATTTACCAAACTATTTCGAAACTTATGGCCCGAAACCAGGGTTGGCACGGCGATTGCTGGAAACGTGCAAGACCACAGGAGCGGACGAGTGCAGGCGGAACGGGTAAGAGCAGCGGCGGTGGTTTCTCAGACGCTCGTGGGGGCGAGCTGCCGACATCTCGCGCAGATCGCGGCGGAAGCTCCTAAGCGCGCGGTAGACACGCCTCCATCTAGCAGCGCTGTCCCAAGCGCGTAGACAGTCAAAAATGAGCAATGAGCAGAAACCGCAGGGATTCGATGCATCTTGCGACCGACGTCAAGCGAGGCTCGATCGCGCAAACAGAGCCCGCTCCTGTGACGCAAAATCCCGATGCTTTTGGGCGGGCCGATAACTCACCATGAATCTGCGCGTGATGCCTGGAGGCGCCAGCCATGCGCGGAATTGGGCTGATCTGGATCGTAATCCGACAGAATTATAGCCGCTTCAATCAATGGGCGTGCTCCAAGTGTGAACAGGATTGGGCTCAAGACGCCCGGCTAAGGGGGCCGCGAGGATGCAAAGAGTAGAGTTCGCCTCGGAGGCGACGGCGATCATGAGCGCCATCGCGCCAACCAGCTCCTCTGTCTCGACTGGCCAATAGCTGGTCCCGACGAGAATTCGCTTCTTCAGGGCTCGTTCTCCCCTCATGGCTATCGTCCAAATGACGTCTTCTCAAGCTTCTCGATTTTCACCGGATCAGCCTCCGCAGAGTTTTTGCGCGCATTTGACTGAGCGTGCGCGAGCTCTGTTTGGCGCGCATCCCTTTGCTGAGGAGCTGTCCGAAGAGCAGGTTGGTAGCCTGCTGCCTGAATACCTGGCGATGTCACAGGCGTTTCCCCACCTGCAGGCAGGGTCGCAAAAAGATCTCATATTCGATGCAATGCATCATAATCGGGATCTTCCCAGGGATATTGAACTGACCAGCGTCGTCGCAAATTTCATTTGTTGGGATGAGACGGGCGGCTATGGCCGAGTTCTCCAGGGTGGCAAGGCGGCGCTACCCGATATTCTGCTGACCGAAAATTTTCACTCAAATCTGTTTAGAAGGGATGCATCGCGACTGCTCGGCAGAGCAATACGTCCCAACTATAGCGCCACGACAAAGCGGTACCTGCATTCTCTCTATGATGGGTTGTCAGCGAAAGACCCCGTGGTGCGTTGCGCCTACATGGTCGCCTTTGAGTTGCATGCTGCGGACATGATCCAGGCGCTGTGGACCACTACGGTCAAAACCTTTGATGCGAGCCCCGACGATCTTGAGTACTTCCGGAGCCACGTCGGTGGAAAAGATCCAGCCGAGCGGTATCATGGAGAAATGACAAGCCGCCTCATTGGCGAACTTGTTCCGGCTGCTCGCAACGGTTTCTTTTTGGACGAGTTCGATCGAGCCTATCGACTGAACTTGCAGTGGTGCCACGATCTGCTCCGGATTGTCTCACTTGAACAAAACGACCGATCTGAAATCGAACACCGTGGCCATTGTCATTGTGGCTCTGTCAAATTCCGTGTCCGGGCGCCGCGGCAGCTCTCTGCAGTTCGATGCAATTGCTCGATCTGCCAGATGTCTGGATTTATGCACTTGTTGGTGCCTGGCGATAGGCTCACGATTGAATGTGGCGAAGAGTTCCTCATCACTTACCAGTTCAACAAGAACATCGCCCGGCACACGTTTTGTCGGGTTTGCGGGGTCAAGCCATTCTATCGGCCGCGGTCGAACCCAGCCGGATTCAGCATCAATGTTCGATGCCTGGATAAAACAACGATCGAAAGCATCAGAATTGACGAGTTCGATGGCGAGCATTGGGAACAAGCATTCGGCTCGATGCAACCAGGACCCAAACTCTGCACCGAAGAACAAACCCCGGAGTGAAGCCAATGGCGCGTTCAGCAAATGACAAAAAGGGCCTACTTTCGGAAGAGGCTCTCACGAAATTCCGCGTAGAGCTCTTGGTGAAGGGTACGATCGTGATCGGCTCCCAGACGTTATTTACACAGGATGAACTGGCGAGGATCAATCAGCTGCAGGCTGAGATTCCCGAAGAAGAGGTGCGGTTGGGAGATGCTGGCGACTCGCACAACGTCTTTGTCAAGCGCGTGAGGGTGGATCCGCCCGGCCGTAGTCCCAGCAATGTGGATGGCGCAGCGCCGAGGCAAATCATCGATCTGCTTGAAAGGAAAGAGCGCGGATTCGCGTTAAAAACGATCCTGGGAGCATCGTCAGATTACGTGATTCGCAGATGCCAGTTGCATCGTATGCCTCCCGGTTCGTTTGTCGGCATCCATTTGGATGCCGAGAGCGATCCAGACTTTGAGTACTCCGTAATTGTGCAGCTCGCGCAAGAGTTTGAGGGTGGCGAATTCGTCGTATATCCGAGCGCGTACGAGCAGCAGGTATTTCGACCACCATTTGGAGCGGTGCTTGTCACAACATGTAGGCTGCGGCATGAGGTGAAGCCTGTATCCGCCGGGGAGCGACGGTCGCTGGTCTACTTCTGTTCGAAGCGCAGCGGCACAAACCGGCGCGTCATCGAAAGCTCTACCAGCGGCCATGAAGCAAGTTAGCTGCGAGTAAGTTGAGTGGCGCGGAGGTCTCACGCTGAGTTCGGCAGATCGCACCCATCTTGCAGAAGATCTGTCCTGCGAAGCGGTTTGTCGCTGCGGAACGCGCTGTTAAATCGGGATCCGCCGAAGACCGTCGGCGAGAGCCATTCGGAGGAATGACGTGGTGACCCGTCACGGTCCCGCAGCGAGCTCGCGCGCACAAAGGGGACGTCGGCCGTTTTAGGTTCCACCGGAACGAGGTGACGAAGACGTTGGTCAAAGTGGGAACCGGGCGCTTCGAGCAGTGAACACGTTTTTGCTGGGTCCATCTGTTTTGGAGGGCCAGTGCGGAGATGCGTTCGATGGGCGCCGATCGTCAGCTGATCCGCCCGCCGCAATGAGCGTGGCCGTAGATGGTGGAATTCAGCGACCGAAATCGCTCTGGCTTAAGGGGGGCGGCGCAAACACCCACGCGGACAGGCTGCTCCTCGCCCAGGCTGCCGAAATGCTGAACGGAGCCCTGGAAGAAACCATGATCGCACAACTTGTCTCATAAGAATACCGGGGCAACATCGCGGCACGACCTCGTCACTGCTTTCGAACTACGGGTGTTCTGGCGCGTGCTCGACCGTGTTGTCGCGCCGCTCGTAGAAAGCTGCGGGCTCGTCAGGTTCTCGACAGCTGTCCGGCCTAGCAAGACAGGCAGATGCTAGGACCATTTGGGACGGTGGGTGCGAAGCCGGGGTTTAGTGCAAGAGGCAGCGAAGAAAAGCGGTTAGCTGATGCTCTAATCGCCCTCGATTGATTGCCCGATTGTCCATGCGGCAGCCGAGACCAGATATTTCACCGTCGAAAGTGACAGCGAATGAACGATCCCTCTCCTGGTCGCGCGCTTCAGCAGTCGAGCAGCGTGGGCGCGCAAGACAACTCGTCGGTCTCCCCCTCGGCGGACGCGGCGGCGTTCGAACAACAGCCGGGAGAGATCGCCAATGCGGGTAGTGGCGTGCCGGAGCAGACCTCTCAGGTGGCGGGCGGAGTGGCGCCGGTCGCAGGCCAACCTGACCTAAAGGCCTACCCGGACGACGCGGCATGCATCAAGCAGTACAAGGAAGACGCGGCGACCGCTGGCACATCAAAGATTGCCAGGACCTATGCAAGTGTTATGACCGATTTCAGTCGCTACCTGCGCGAAAACAACAGGCAGGGCATTGCCGCTCGCCTCAACGAGGATGGGCTAGATAAGGATCAGTCGCTCATCGAAGATATGGATCTCTATCGGCGATCCGGTGGCTCCAGGGCAATCCGTGCCGCGCTAAAGCATTTGCGGACCGGTGCGAGAAAGCCTGCATCTCTGCATGCTGAGGATGCGCCGCTCATTTCCGCGCTTGAGGACGCACTCATCAAGGCGAGCTTCGAGAAGATCACCGCCCAAACCAATGGGCGGATTCTCCGAAGATTCAGCCGATGGCTTTTTGCAAATGAAAAGCTGGCCATTGTTGCCAGGCTTTACGATAAGTCGCTGGATAAGGACGCAGCAGCTTTTGACAAGAGTGGCAAACGGCGCGCTCTCACGGCACTGGCACATCTGCGGGCCTCACAGTCGGCAGACGGAATTGCACCCAATGCAAGTCGCGCCAAAACGGTCGCGAACCTCTTCCATCCCGAAGACGCGCAGCTTGTTTCGGCGCTCGAGAAGGCACTCGTCGCAGCCAGATACGAAGAAGCAAGCGCCCAAGCGATCGCCCGTCATATTCGCAAATTGAGCCAGTGGCTATTAGCAAATAACAAACCGGCGATTGCCGCCCGGACCGGAGAGGAGTCGCTTGATAAAGATGCCGCGTCATTTAAGGCGAATGGGGGCGAGCAGCAGATCACGGCGTCACTGGCTCATCTGCGGGCCTCTCAGTCGGCTGCCGGGATTGCGCCAAGGAAGCCCCGTGCTGAGCTCAGCCCTTATCCCGAAGATGCGGACCTGATCAAAGACTACAAAGCCGCAGAATCCCGGCCGACTGCCAGAAACTATGCACCTTTCCTTGTCGGTTTCAGCAATTACTTGCGCCAAAACCACAAGCAGAGCATTGCCGCCCGACTATCCGACGAGTCGCTGGATGAGGATGTCGAGACCTACAAGAGGTCCGGCGGTCATGCAAAGTCCAGTGCCGCACTGGCACATCTGGCCAAATCGGCCGCAGGTGTTCGCGCCGTGGAACTCAGGCGCACGGCTGATAAGCTGCGCCTGACAATGCACCACTAGGAGCCGCCAATTCGCATGCGGATGTTGCCACGGAAGAGTACGACTACTCTCGGCGTTACCGCCTGCAGCCAGCACCCTCTCGCCGCTCGCGCGGATTCCGTACCCTCACGAGGCTCCAGATCCCGGTGAGCACGTAGACCCCTTGAGCGAGAACTACGAGAATGCGATTTTCCGCGGACGGGCTGATCAATGCACCTGATTGGGGCGATTTCCTCTCCACCGAGCGCGTTTTTGGCGATGATGAGCACGAGGCGGCGGGCGCCAGACCGGCGAAGAGGCAAAGGATCGACAATGCTCCGCAAAACGGCGCGTTCGAGCGGTAGTCGACCCAGATCAGCGTTTCAGTAGCCGAAGCATTGGCGCAGCCTCCAGCCAATCAGCCGGATGCTTCTGTTTCACAGGAACAGAGTGGACAAGGCTGCCGGACGGCGCCGCAAGCTGCCTCGGGGGACGTTGTGGACGCCGCTTCGCAACAAGGAACGCCGCAGGGACCTGTCATTTGGCCATTGCTTCTGCCGGCGGTTTACGATCAGGATCAGCTCTGGGGGGCGTTGGAAGACCTTCCGGCGTGGTCCGGGTTAGCCAGCCCCGAGCACGCGCCGGAGGCAGAGCAAGTAGCACGGCCGGTAACAGCTGGATCCCCCTCGAGCTGGTGGCTGCCGACGTCGCCCGACTTTGATTGGAGCATGCTGCCGGCAACGCCATCCGCTGTCGAGACGCGTTCGTCTGATGTCTAGGGGGGGGTCGAGGCCCTGATTGATTTGCTGTCTCAAGAATTGCGTGATGAAGGCCAGCTTGCGCCATCACGCACGCCAACTGATGCCGGGACCGATGGCGTGACTCCCACAACCTCGGTGGATGGGCACAGCGGACAGCGGCTTGGCCTGACCGAATGCTTGCAGGACGAACATATCGCCCCCGATTACGCCCTGGTTGAAGAGGAGTTGTATTGGAACAATCCAGATCTTGCTCGCCAGACCGGATTCGTACAGCCGGCGCAAGCCCAGCTATTGCGCCTGGTTCCGAGTGAGAGCGACCGCCTGCCGATCGTGCTGCAGATCTTCAATGAGGAAGATACAGATGTGGCCAACTTCTTGTTCGTTCCGGTGAATGATGCTGGAGTTGAGGGCGGCGGATCGCATTGGTCGCTGCTGCTGGTTGATTGGCGCGTGCCGACAGCAGCGGTTGCCTATCACTATGACTCTGCCGGGCTTTGCAACAGCGCCGTGGAGAATAGCTCGCAGCACGTCTCGGCTCCCGCTTTCAAGCGGGACGGATGGCCCAGCAGCAGAACGGCTATGAATGCCGAGTCTTCGTGGTGGACGCGACGCGAGCGCCGGTCAGACGATTGGCGCAAGGAGAGCGGCCGGACCGTGAGCCGCTGCACCTCGAGCGCCTCATCGCCGATCGACCGGCACTTCGGGATCGCCCCAGGACTGATCGCAGCCTGCGTTGACGGACTCCATCGGACCACCGGTTTTCGCCCGGATCAGTCTCCGGCTGAACAGCGCAGCCGGCAACGGATATCCGCATCATGCGAGACGAACGCGGATTTCGGGTCACCTCCCAGATACCGTTCTCCAGCACACTACCGGAAGCAGGGGCAAGTTCGAATGAATGGAGTGGCAGGATAGATGTGGTTACTGTGATTCCAATCAAACCAGTGTGAGGAGCCGTTGTTTCAGATCGACGGCGGCGGCCCGGTCGTACGCAATCACGAGGCACTCCACCGTGCCAGCCTCTTCGTCAACGGCAAGCGGTATCACGCCCTGCTTGCGTGTGCCATCGAATAGAAAACCCTCCTTGGCGAAACGTTCATGTGCAGTCCGGAGCGAACTCGATCGAACGTTCCTCACGGATGAAATAACGTAGGAGCCGGAGTAGTCGAAGCCCAGGAGCCGGACGGCAATGCTATGCAACACCGAGCCGCCACCCCAGCGGCCGTTCGCTTCATTGAATAGCAGCCGTCCGTCGTTCGCGAAAATTGCGTCAATATTAATTGGTCCGCGATATCCTAGATTGCGTACAAGAGATACGAATCGGTAGGCATGCGCCTGCGCAGTCAACCATTGCTCATTCCCCAGATCGCTTGGAAGCTCAAGTCCTGTCCAGATCAGAGCCCGTTCAGATCGATCGGTGCTCTGGCGTAGTCGAATATTTCCACTGTTGATGAAAGTGATTGAGCCATCACGCTCGATTTCATACTCGAGATAGAACGGAGTTCGCGCCAAGTGGTACGATTCGACCACTAGCGTCTTGCATGACGCAGTTGTGATCTCAGACCAAAGTACATCCGAATCAAACGACGGCCAGGCAATCTGTCGGGTCTCTCTCGCCCCGGGTAGCGGACCGTCTTCATTGCTGCTCAGAATGACATTTCCGACCCCGCCGGCCCCATTGTCTAGCTTCACAATGACCCTGCCGGTTTCGTGCCGGAGCGAGTTGACCGCTCGGAACAGTTCGTTCGAATTCGTCGTTATGGAACCATTGGGCAACGGAAGCGCGACACTTGTCGCCAGTTGACGGAAGTGGCTCTTGCGGTTCAATAGATCAGGCCCACGCTGTAGAGCGAATTCGTCGCCAGTCTGCTGTATACCCAGCACGGACGCCAGCCGCGCCACGCCTTCGCTGGAGTAGCAGGGATAGATGCTCCAGGATGATTTCTGACGAATATGCCTGTTGATTTGCTCAACCATACTGTCAGACAGCAGTGCGTAATCGTTGAGAATCGGCGCTTCGCGGCCGTCTCCAGGTACAAGCAATGAAAGACTGGAGGCGTCGAAATTCAGCGTCGCGCCAACGTAGGAGAGCAGATCCGTCGGGATAGATAGGGGGGACACTATCAGATCGCCTTCCTGAGCAAACCACGCCGAACGGTAAACCGAGTTGCCGGCGAGCGAAAGTTGAGCTGCTACCAGATCGGAGCCCGACATTTGCGCCGTGCCGGCATTCATGATTATGATCCGCGGCATCAGTGACCTTTGCGCATTGGGATGTGATCAGAGCGAGAGACGGTCAACAGTGGCGAAGTCGCTGCAGCACAGCCTGTTGATGCCCAGGCGGAAAAGCTCATTTTGCGCCGTCACGATGTCACCTGCGGGTCGCTGAGAAGTACAGCTAGCGTGCAATCCGCCGAACTCAATTGCCATTTGCTTTGTAGCTTGATCTCGCGTCAGCCTTCTTCAGCATGAAATGCTGGGCCTTGCCCAACGCAGTTTTCGGTAGCTCTGGCGTGAAAATGATCTCGTGCGGTACCTTGAAACGGGCGAGCTGCGACCGGACATGCGCGATCAGCGCTTCTGCTTCGATCCGGGCGCCCGGTCGCCTGATTACATAAGCGACCGGCACTTCTTCCCAACGCGGATGCGGTCGACCGATGACGGCGCAATCTGCAACATCCGGATGACCAACAAGCACACGTTCAACTTCGGCCGGATAGACGTTCTCTCCACCGGAAATGATCAGGTTCTTCTTGCGGTCATGCACCCAAAAGTACCCGTCGGCGTCGCGACTACCAATGTCGCCGGTGCGATACCAGCCACCGTCCAGAGCCTTGCGGGTTGTCTCTTGATCTTCCCAGTATCCGCAGAAGACGTTGGGCCCGCGTACGGCGATCTCGCCTGCGCCACCGGCCGGCAGCGTGTGCCCAGCATCATCTATGATCGCAGCTTCGCAACACAGACCTGCGAGGCCGCTCGATCCCTCGGGCACGAGACCCCCGCCGAGCTTAGTATACACAGCAATCGGGCAGGTCTCCGTCGAACCGTAAACCTGCAGGACCGGCACGCCGCGCGCGACAAAGAGCTCGACAAGATCGTGGGGCACCATAGTAGATCCGGTACAGATTGCCCTGAGCGCGGAGAGATCGGTGCTATCCCATCGGGCATTCTCGGTCAGGGCTCGCATCATGGCTGGCACCAAAACTGCCAGAGTGGGTCGATCGCGCTCGAACGCGTCGAGAGTGGTCTCCGCTGTAAAGCGGCTGTGAATAGTAACCGTCGCGCCGTGATGCAAACTGGGCGTCGTCTGGATGTTTAGTCCACCGACGTGGAACAGTGGCAGGACAGTCAAGGCGTGATCGGCCGAGGTGAGGTCATGCATGTGCTGACTCATGACGCCGTTCCAGAGCAGCGCTTCCTGACGCAGTACGGCACCTTTCGGTCGTCCTGTTGTGCCCGAAGTGTAGACTATCAAAAGCGGGCAAGACAGGTCCGCACCCGGATTGCGTCCGTCACCACAGTCTGCGTCCAAAAGATCGTCCAGTTTGTTTCCGCCGATAGGTGCGAAGTCTAGCCCGACAACAGAAACAGAAGGCAGCCGCGTCGCGACAATAGGCAGGACTGCGTCGAAGGACCGCTCGACTAGCAACACGTTTGCTCCTGAGTCGGACAGAATGAACAGCTGCTCGGCGGGCGCGAGGCGCCAATTTAGAGGTACGAGAATTGCGCCGAGCCGCGCGCACGCATACAGCAGCACGAGATAGTCTGGTCGGTTCAGGCTAAGGATCGCGATCCGGTCTCCTCGCTCTACCCCGAACTGGCTCTTGAGGGCGCAAGCCGCCCGCCCTATCCGGTGACTGAGGCTCGCGTAGCTTAGAGTCTGCCCCTCGAAACGGATGGCGGTTTTATCAGGAGCATACGCTGCGTTGCGTTCAACTAGGGTGCAGAGGTCCAACTAAATCTCCATATAATCAGCTCCGCGCAACGGTTCGAACAGGTATCGCAACGCGCTCGCGAGGCCCACCAGATGGTTCGCTGCCCGTTGCACGATAATCACACCCTTCGGCAGGACAACGTGGCTATTGATTGTTGCGATGGTTGCGATCAACGGATATTGCCTGGCGAATCGCTGACGACTGATTACTCGTTCTGTTCGGCTCGGCGGCGGTCGTGTGCATCTGACCGTAGTGGTAGGCGCACCATGACGACTGTTTCTTGCCCGGTCTTTGACAGACAGGCTCGCCGCACATATAGGCAGCTCTGGTATCTCCATCCTTGACGCCGATGATGGCCCGGCATTGGCCTTCAATATGGTCGATCAACAAGACTTTGTTGACGCCGTCAGGCTCTTTCAACTTGTTGCTCCAGGATACCAGGCAATCTCTCCGGTGCTGTTCCGGTCACGCCGAGTGACACCCGCAGCTAAGGCCCTATGAAAACCTCAGGAGGCTCACGGCCTGTCGAGGAGGCTCACGGCCTGTCGAGGAGGCTCACGGCCTGTCGCACATCTGCGCACGAGAATGCGCCGGTAGGCCGGCATGAGCGGAGCGAAGAGCCCATTCGGCGGACTGCTTCTGGGGCTGTCTCCCGCCAGAAGAGCGGGGCGGGTTCAATATCGGGAAAAGGCCGCGCCCTGCAGTGGCGCTGCACCGAACCCTGCATTGATCTTGTCCGACGTCGCCTGCTCGCTGCAGGCCCGGCTTGCGGCAGCCAAAGTGTTGCGGTTCTGCAATGCTCAACCATTTGCAACTAGCCGCGAGCCGTAAGGCTGCGGTCAAGACGCGCTGCGTCACTGTTTCGACCGGAAGGCCGTCGGGGATGAAGATCATGACCAACCAGTGCGGGGTTGTTCTGACCAACTCAGACATTCGTCAATCCTTCCAGTCGCGGCGGGGATGAAGATGCGTGCCAACCGTAAGATCGTACAACTTAACGTTACGTCCGATTCAAGCCCTTTCTGACAACTTCGCATGAACATGCCAAGGGTATGTCGGGACGGACCTCCGCGACGGGTAGAGAGCTCCCAGCGCGGCGATCTGCGTTAAAAAGTGGCGCTCCCATCAGAATGGTTCTGCGGATGGCAGGGGCCTTGTCGAAAAGGCTTGCCACGTCCAGCGATCGAGTGCTCGCTACCAAGAGCGGATTGCGCGACGCCCTCCGCTTAAGTTCGCTCGCCTACCGATGCGTGGATTATCGCAGTGTCTGATAGAGGCGATACAGCAGCCGCGCGCGAGGTTCGATCGATGAAATATAGAGTTGCTCATGATGCGTGTGCGCGCCCTTGCCGTCTACGCCGAGGCCATCGAGGGTTGCGGTATGCGGCGCGGTGAAATTGGCATCGGAGCCGCCGCCGCTGAACGCATCGAGCAGCTCGAAACCAATCTCAGCGGCAAGTTGCCTGGCGTGTTCGTATAGCGTGGCGCCGGCCTTGCTCTTCTCATAGGGAGGACGGTTCAAGCCGCCCGATACTTTCAGGCGAACGCCATCGGTGCGCGAGGTGATTCGGAGAATTCTCGACACCAACTCGTCTGCATGTGCCATAGCCGGCACGCGCAGGTCGACTTCCGCATGGGCCTGTTCGGCAATTACGTTTGGCTTGGTGCCGCCGCGGACGACGCCAACGTTGACGGTGATGCCGCGCGAAAGATCGTTCATCGCCTCGAGCGTCTGGATCACATTGGCTAGCTCCCGGATCGCGCTACGGCAGTGTTCGGGGCGTTCGCCGGCGTGCGCCGGCGCGCCCTTGATGAAGACATCGAAGCGGCCAACACCCTTCCGCCCGGTGACGACCTTGCCGCCGTTGCGCGCCGGTTCGGTAACCAGCACATATTTTGCCTTGCGACCCTCGGCCTCGATCAGGGCCCGCGAGGTGGGACTGCCGATCTCCTCATCCGACACGTAGAGGTGGGTGATGCCGAGCGGCGGGCGCGCGTCGTCGGCGCAGATCTGCCGAAATGCGTGATAGGCTAAATAGGCGCCGCCCTTCATGTCGTAGGCACCCGGGCCGAACGCGCTGTCACCGTTGGTCTTGAACGGTAGTCGTTTTATGAATCCCATCGGATGAACGGTGTCGAGATGGCTCAACACCAGGATGCCCGGCACGCCCTGTCCCCATGACGAGCGCGCGATCAGGTGATCGCCGCAACGTTCACGTCCCGCAATGCGCTCGATGGCAGCCGGCAGGTCGCGATAGCCGCCCGCGACGACGTCAGCCAGCTTGTTGAGCTGATCCGGCCGTTCCGTCGGGGACTCGATCTCGACCCAGCGACGGATGCCATCGAGGATCGCGGAAGTTTCAAACGGGTAACTGGACATATTTGTCGGATGCCCCTCGAGTCTCGACTTTCATCACCCGCGCAAGCCCATGGTACGACCCGCTTGCTCGCTTCAGGATTGAGCACGAAGATCTTAGCTTGGCTGGCATTGTGACGCAGTGTGCCTTTAAACGATGATCCTGCCGCGACACTACGCGCCTGCCGAGGAGAACTGAGCTACCAAAGCTGGTAGTTTACGTCGGGGCTATGCCGGTCCAGCGTGCGGTCGGATGGTCTACGCCGTGAGTTACGCGCGCTTTTCAACGCGAGGTGAGTCCGTAAGAACCAAAGTCGTCCACGAGCTGCCGGATGATTGGCCGATAAAGATCGCTCCAGTACCAGTCGTCCGGTCAACGCGTATTCCATTCTAACGGCATTCTGCGCAGTACTTGGCAACGGGAAAGGTTCGAAGCGCGCCCTGGAAGTTGATCAATGGATTGCCATGGCCAGCCCCAGCCGCGACAATTCGTCCGATAAAGATCCTATGTGTGCCAATGATCTTGTGGTCATAGAGAACGCATTCGATCGCGCAAAGTGCGTTGGACAATAGCGGCACGTTGACCACGCCCTGAGTCCAGGAAGCCGTGCCGAAGCGATGAACACCTTTTACTCCCTCCTGACCGCCAAAACGCAGGGCCAGGTCCTTCTGGTCGCTGTGGAGAAGATTGATTGCAAAACTGCCGCTAGCGAGGATCGCGTCATGCGCTTCAGATTGGGCGTTGATGCCAACGAGCAAGCACGGCGGTTCCATGCAGATGGACGTCACAGAACTCACCGTCAGTCCACGTCGTCCGCCGGCCGTTCCGGTCGTCACGATGGCGACACCGCTTGCCAGATATCGCATAGCCTGACGGAAATCGGCCGGCTGGATAGACGGCATATTCCCAACCACGGGGGATGACCAGTGTGTCATGATTTGCCTTTGCGGTTATACCCCACTCTGATGCTTCGTTAGCTTGGGCAGGCTCGGATTCATCTCGCGGCCGCAATTGGGCGCGCAGTCTCGGAAAACCGCGTGTCTAGAGGGCAATGATGAGACCGAACACGACATTGATGTCCTCCGCGCGACGACCAGAGTGCTGCCCAAGGTTATCGCTCAATGTACGCGTAAGAGAACACGCTTTTTTGCATCCAGAAGATGCACATCGAGCGTCGCGTGCAGCGAACCCCGCAATTCGGGCGGGATCGAGCAATCCGTGTCGATCAATTCACGAAACTTTCGGATGATGTGTTCTATCATTGCGATGGATCCGAGTGCCTCCAACTTCTGTGATGACATCATCTGACTATCTCCTTTGGAACGCAGCGCATGCCGCGGGTCTGTATCTCGGCAGTAGGGGCTGGAGCAGACTCTCGCCGATGAACAGGGATGGCTCTCGTACCGCGTTCTTAACGAGGACTGCTTTGAACGGCGCGCGCACGCGGCACATGCTCATCGAAATTTCGAAGGAATAGGCGCACAGTCGCAGCTGCTATTGCATAGCCGCTTGTCAGAATCGGCTTCCTCGGGACCATGGTCCGGCCCCTGTTACGTGTTGGACACTGCAATCAAGCGTTTCAGTCGAACGGCTGCGCTGCCACTGTCAAGCGCATGTTGTGCAAGTGCGACGCCCTCCTGCAGCGTCTCGACGCGGCCGGCCACGATCAATGTCGCCGCCGCATTCAAAATTGCAGCGTCGCGAAATCGACCCGGAACGCCGTCGAGCACGTTTTGCAAGGCGACGGCATTGTCCTTCGCTTCGCCGCTCTCCAGCGTCTCCTTGTCGCAGCGGGCAAGCCCGGCTTGTTCCGGTGTCACTTCGAAGGTGCGCACTGTGCCGGCCTCAAGCGCAGCAACAAAGGTCGGCCCGGTGAGGGTAACCTCGCCCAGCCCGTTAGAGCCATGAACCACCCATGCCGATTCGGCGCCAAGGTTCTTCAGCACGTAAGCCAGAGGCTGAACCCATTCGCGAGCGAATATCCCAACGATCTGCCGCTTGACCCTGGTCGGATTGGACAGGGGCCCGATGAGGTTAAGGATGGTGTGGGTCCCAAGTGCGGTGCGGATCTGGCCGACGCGCTGCATCGCCGGATAATGGGCTGACGCAAATGAGAAGCCGATTCCGGCTTCATGCACACAGCGCGCAACGGCCTCAGGCTTGAGGTCGACGTTGACACCGAGATGCGCCAATAGTTGCGCGGTGCTAGGACCCGAAGATGTATCGCTGTTGGCATGTCTGGCAACAGGAACGTCGGCTCCGGCGACGATAAATGAGGCGCACGTCATCACGTTGGCCGAATACGCAACGGTATCGCTCGTACTTGCGATATTGATCGGATTGCATGCGACCTCGACCCGCGGCATTCTCTCGCGTACCGCGGAGACCGCTCCGGTGACTTCTTCGATCGTCTCGCCCCTGACTCGCAAACCCATCAACAAGCCGCCGATCTGCGACGGAGTCGCATGACCCGACATCAGGCCGTCGAATGCTGACGCAGTTTCCTCGCGCGTCAGAGTGGCGCCGGTGGCAACTTTACCAATAATTGATTTCAGCGTTTCCATCGACTTTACACGTTCATTTGACCGAATCTGACGAGTGTCCCGCTTCATCGGAGGCTTTTGTTGAAGAGACGCGGCACCGGCCATCTTGATGAAGCTATCAAGCCCATCGGCGGCACGGCCGAGGGTCGACGTTTGAGTGATCGGTTGAGTAGGGCACCGCCATTTCGGCAAGGCTACAACCTGACGCTACGTGAGGGTCAAGCTCTTCATGTCGTAATGCCGTCAAGAGATCGCCGACCGATGAGAGCAGTGCAGTTGCTGCGCCAGCAAAGATGGCGAGGTCTACTGCCGCGCATGTGCCTTAGCGGCGACTTCTTGATCACGAGGATTCAGCCGAAGCGCCCGGAAACGTGGAAAAATCTTGCGGCTTGTCGGCACCGCTGTCCTGTCGGTTGTAGTCGCTTCTCACGTGCTTTGGGCGGAGCAGTGCTGATCTGCCCCCTACAAGCCACCCGCCAGACTGCAAATCAAGGTGCATACGGCGAAACCGGAAGCATCCTACCGCAACGGAGAGCTCCCGGTCCGGCTTGGGTCAGCGCCTAAGTGCTCGGTCCTGCCTTACATTCGGAACACGCCGTACTGCGGCGCGTCGATCGGTGCGTTGAGTGAAGCACTCAACGCGATTGCAAGGGCGGTCCTGGTATCGACAGGATCAAGAATGCCGTCGTCCCAGAGCTCGGACGTTGCATAATAGGCGCTTGATCGCTCGCGATATTCTTCAAGAACCGGTTCGCGAATGCCTGCCAGTTCCTGCTCAGAGAGCCGCCCTCCGTTGCGGGCCAATTGTCTCGCCTTGACGTGGGTGAGAACGCCGGCGGCCTGCTCGGCGCCCATCGCGGAAATCTGAGAGTTCGGCCAGCTGAACACAAACCGAGGATCAAACGCGCGTCCCGACATGGCGTAAGTGCCTGCGCCATGAGAGCTGTTGCAAATGATCGTAAACTTCGGGACTGACGCGCTGGACACAGTCATGATCAGCTTTGCGCCGTCCTTGGTGATCCCACGGCGCTCATATTCGCGGCCAACCATGAAGCCTGTGACGTTCTGCAGGAAGAGCAGGGGCGTTCGGTTTTTGTCGCATATTTGAATGAAATGAGCACCCTTTAGCGCACTGTCGCCGAACAAAACGCCGTTATTGGCAACAATCCCGACTTGATATCCATAGAGCCGGGCAAAGCCGCACACGAGTGATGTCGCATAACGCGGCTGGTACTCATCAAATCGACTGCCATCGACCAGACGAGCGATGATCTCCCGCATGTCGAACTGCGCTCGCGCGTCCTCTGGAATGATGCCGTAGAGTTCGGATGCATCATAGGCGGGCGGCTCGGGCGCTACGCGATCGATGCAGGTTTTCGCCGGTTGATGGAAGCGCGCGACAACGTTGCGCGCAATCGCGATTGCGTGGAGCTCGGAAGTTGCGAAATAGTCACTGGTGCCCGACACGCTCGTATGCATGAGGGCACCGCCGAGCTCTTGGGCGGAGACTTGTTCGCCAGTGGCAGCCTTCACGACCGGAGGGCCGCCAAGAAAAATGGCTCCCGTGCCTTCGACCACAATGTTGTATTCGCTAAGCGCGGGGACATAGGCCCCTGCCGCAGTGCACTGGCCCATGACGATGGCGACCTGCGGTACTCCCATCCTCGAGAGTATCGACTGATTGCGCAGAATTCGACCCGCATGGTATCGATCAGCAAAGAACTCCGCCTGCAAAGGCAGAAAACCGCCGGCGCAGTCGCATAGATGAACCACCGGCAGACGGTTTTCGATGGCTATGTCCAAGGCCCGCACGATCTTCTTGACCGAGAGTGGATACCATGCGCCGCTCTTCACGCTGGAATCGTCAGCGTGAACAATCACTTCTCGACCCGCAACGATGCCGATGCCGACCACCTGCGCGGCACCCGGAACCTCTCCGTTGTAAGCCTTGTTGGCAGCCAGCGTGGAAAGCTCCAGGAAAGGAGTTTCCGGATCCAGCAAGGCTGCGATGCGGTTGCGAACAAACAGCTTGTTCTGCCGACGCAGCCGCTCGATGTCTTTCTCAGGTCTGTCGAACCGGGCCAAGCGTTGGCGCTCCTTCAATTCGGCAGCCAGTTGTCTGTTGTGGAGGTCGTTGCGACGAAACTCCTGCGAATCGACATCCGCCGCAGAACCGATCCGCTGCATTTCAGAACCCTTCTTTAGACAGCGTTACGAGTACGGCGTCGTGCTCGAAGCTCTCGTTCTCCTTGACGTGAATCCGCTCGACGATGCCGTCCTGGGGTGATCGTATGATCGTTTCCAGCTTCATGCTTTCAATCATCATTAGCGCCGTCCCCGCCGAGACTGAGTCACCAGGCGAAACTGTAATCGCGACAACCCTCCCAGGCATTGGCGCTCGGGCTACGAGGGGACAAGTCCCGTCATTCCCAGCAGCGTAGGCCCCTAGCGGATCGATGTAGCGCAAAGTACGCGTTCTGCCGCGGATATGGAGGTGAATGAGCTCCCCGTCGATCACGAACCTGACGGGTTCGCTCTGCCCGGCAATGGTCAGGATACCGCTGCTGTCGCTGCGCTCGGTGAATGCGACGGGCGCAATCACCTCGTCTCGCAAATGAAGGCGGTAGCCATGCCGGCTGGCCGAAAGCCACAATGTATGATCTACGCCGTCAACCTCGAACGAGTGATACACTTCAGTTTCTCCAATTGCCGAGCGCTGAATGAAGCTCTGGCACGGCATCTGCCGAGTCGCGGACCGGCCTCGTCAGGAGAGCGGCGGATGCGAGGAACGCAGACATTCCGGCAGAAAAATTGCCCGCTGCGAGATGCGGGTTTTGTTCAAGGTATCCGACGTGGAAGTGACCGCCGAGAAATGCCTCGTCGGAAACGATCCGGGCGAGCAAGTTCGCATTGGTCTCGCACCCCAGCAAAACCAATTCGCGGACTGCACGATGGGCTTTCAGAACAGATTCCATGCGGCTTGGTGAATGCACGATGATCTTGGCGAGCATCGGATCGAACGCCGGCGTGATGTGCTGGCCTTGCATGATGCCGCTGTCGATCCGTACGTCATTGGGATACTCGAGAAGAAGTACTTTTCCGGTGGTCGGAGCGTATCCGCGTTCAGGAGCCTCAGCGTACAGCCGGAGCTCGATTGCATGGCCGTTCGAAACGATATCGGACTGGGAGAATGCAAGTTGGCGGCCCGCTGCCGCATAGATCTGTTCCGCCACCAGATCGACGCCAGTAATCATCTCGGTGACCGGATGCTCGACCTGAAGTCGTGTATTCATTTCAAGGAAGTAGAAATCGTCTCCGCTCAAGAGAAATTCGACCGTTCCTGCATTCCGGTAGTTCGCTGCACGAGCGATGCGAACCGCCGTATCGCAAATTCGAGCCCGCAATTCTTGGGATAGCGCAGGCGAGGGCGTTTCCTCGATAATCTTTTGGAAGCGGCGCTGCACGGAACACTCGCGCTCGTACAGATGCACGACGTTTCCTAAGCAATCACCGAGCACCTGTACTTCGATGTGTCGTGGGTATTCGAGATGTCGTTCGGCGTAGAGTCGGGCATCTCCAAAGTAACGGCCCGCTTCACTGCGCGCCTGCTCGATGGCTGCCTCCAAGGTATTAAGGTCGCGTACAATCCGCATGCCCTTACCGCCGCCCCCAGCCGATGGCTTCACGAGCAGAGGAGCTCCCATGGCCTGCGCTCTGGAGGCAAATGTCGCCGGATCATCTTCTTCGATGACGCAGGGGGCGACCGGAAAACCGTTGGACTGAACGAAATTGCGTGCGCGGATCTTGTCCCCCATCAGTTCGATAGTATCCGGAAGAGGACCGATGAACGCAATGCCGGTGTCTGTCACGGCTCTGGCGAACTCCGCATTTTCGGAAAGCAGCCCATAACCGGGATGCAGCGCGCCGGCGCGCGCCTGGTCGGCGGCCGCGATGATCTGCCTAGTATCGAGATAACTTGCGATCGGCGTGTTGCCGCTGATCTGAATGGCCAGGTCGGCCATGGAGACGGCGGGTGTTCTCGCGTCTATTTCGTGATAGGCAACTGCAGAACGGAGGCCAAGTTTACGTAACGTTTTGACGATGCGGGCGGCTATCTCGCCCCTGTTGGCGATCAGTACGGTATCGAAGGGCAATTGTGGCATTTGCCTATCCAAATAAGCATGAAGGGGACCAAACCGTCGTGAGTGACCGTGCTTGTTGCCTCCAGCCGACGTCGTGTGAACGTCCTGCGTGCTAGGTGGGTTATCTCGGAACGTGAGGCGGGCGAACAGGCCACCCGACCCTCTACTTCGAGATGCCGCCGTTCTTGCCCGTATCTCGCGAGGAGATCACGTAACGGCATTGCTGGCTGAGGCTGGCGTACTTGGATCTGAGGCAAGCAAGGATAGCGACGTGGCTCGGTATGTGATTGCTGCAAAGGCGGAACACGTCCTCCATACACGCCTGTCTCTCCTCGGGAGTCGGAGCTTGATCTCGCGCGTTGACCTGCCACGGGATTACAGCAGTCACTGCGGCAGCTAGAGCGATGGCGCGGCAGGATTTGAGGAGCGAAGCCAAACCGGCCCCTTGGTCTTGAGTCATGTCATTCCTTAAGGTTGATAGATCTGCGATGTTTTGAGCGAAGCGCAAGATGGTCTGTCCGTCGGCCAATAGACGTGTAGCGCCAGGTGCAATGCCTGCGAGTTCCGTATCGCCGACTCTGGTATGCCTGGATGTCTTGAAGTATTCGGCGTGGCACGTTGAGGTGTTTGAGCACAGCCCACCTCACGGCCAATAGTTGCTGCCACGGTCGGCGCGATACGGGATCGAACACGTCCTGCGGCCTGGTGCCGGCCTTATCGAGGCATGAGATGAGCAAAAGCCAGATGCGCTCAAACCATAGTTAATGACGCAATTGATCCTGCGTAGCGAATCCAGATGAGACGCCTCCAGGTCATCTTTAGTGTAGTCGGCCTGTGCTCCACATTAATCCGGAGACGGCCTTCGGGATGAGAGCGCCTTCTGTAGAAATATCGAAGGGCTCGATCTCTTCCGCTACCGGCCGAGGTAGCCTTGGATAACGCGTGCGCAGGTACGTATCTGCCGAAGCGAGTGATCCCGAGCGACTCTCGCCAGATGAGTTTAGATGTTTGACACATTCGCTATTCTCATTGTCCGCAGGAAGCGTCTGGATTGTCGGATGCGGTCCCGACTTGTCCAGGATCGTACAATCTGACGCTGCGTGCGATTCAAGTCCCTTCTTGAATCAAATCGACCGACACCTCTTACGGTGGCAAATGGCGCTTTGGTGGCCGCCAGCCCTTAGGTGATTATACGGAGCGCCGGTGTCGCATTTCTTTGATGTCCAAATTGCATGCTCACGGCATGAATCCGAAAAGTAAACTCTACCAGCCCGACCACTGGCGAAGCCGCGCGGAAGCAACGCGAAGAAAGGCGGAAGGACTCGCTTATGGTAAACCCAGAGACAGGCTTCTTAACGTTGCGATCGAGTACGATAAGCTGGCTCGGCGTGCCCAAGAGTGGCAGACGCACAGAAGTGAGGATGAAACATGGTCAGAGCGAGAGCTGTAGGGCTTTGCCGGGCCTCGATAAGCCGTGCCTCAGCTGGACGGCCGCAGCGCCGATCGCGGAGCAAATGTCACTCGGCAATCGGCGCATCCAAGCAAGTAGCGCTGGATTTGGCGTTTTGGTCCACGATAGGCTTTGCGGCTTTGAGGCACATTGAGTGACCTCGAAGCTGGTTCGGCATGTCCTGGAGGCGTGTTGCTGCCTCAGTTACGAATTCATGTTCTGCTAGCCGCGCCGACGCACAAAGCGGACCTGTGAAAGAAGTGTCCGCTTCCAACTGACGGTGGGGATATTCCTGGCTTACCATCGGATCGCCAAGGTCGGGAGGCGCGCGCGCGTGCCATCCGACGTAGCTTTACTTGTGATTTGTCAGTTCCGCGGGCTTCTTTGGCTCATAAGAAGACCGCTGCGACGATCCAGTAAATGCTGGCCCAGAGCAGCGCACCCAGGAGGAGCGCGGCCAGCGGCCATAGATTCCATCGCCGTTGCGCCTGCAAACAACGGCAATCGGCGTCGTAAGGCCTGACAATCGGGTCCTTTGGTGTGCGCCAATGAGTCATGGACCACGTGCCGCACTGGTCCGTGGGGAGCGGGTGTTCTCCGGATGCATCGTATCGTTCATAAGCTCGAAGTCTTCCTTCATGGCTCGGGTTATCGGATTCTTGTTTGCCGTGCGACCTGTATCCAGGTGATGGTATTTCTCATGCAGTGGGCGGTTAGACGAGGTGCTACCAAAGCTGAGGGACGCCGGGCAGTGAATTCGCTCAGAACTAAAGGATAGCCAGATGAGTGACATCTGGACTCACTAGAGCAATCAGCATGCCACGATCGGACTGGTGCCGGCGCAGCCTCGATGCGAAGCAAGCCGCCCGCTTGGTTTGGCGACACGAGCTCGCTGCACATGGTCGGAGTTGCGACCTTGTCGTCCGGAAGGCGCCATCGGCATCGAAAGAAGGCAAGAGCTCGCTAGCGACTTTTAGCGAACAGGGGTTCGGAGTTGCATGTAGGGACGTGGCAAAGGCGCCGCCAACCGCAGCGCGATTGCAGTGCCTCGAGATAGACTAATCAGCTTCTCTGACCATAAGCTTACGAAACCTCATCAACCCGTGGATGTTATCGGTTAGCGACACGTTATGCCTAGCCATCGCGACGTGAGGCTAGCCCGCTCCGATGTTGCTCCCGGACGAATCGATCACGGCCACATAGATGACGCATTGGCCCTGTTTCAGACTCGGCGAGCAGAAAGCGGCGAATGACCGCAGGACAGTTGGTGAGGCAGCAATCGCCCTTGCCAAGCATTGAGCGAGAATATGCGAATTACGCTGTGGTATTGCGGACGATGAGGGAATGTAGATGTCAGGCAATTCGGAGCGCATGCCAAGAATGGCGATCGATCCGGCGGCGATGAGGTGGTGGCTCTCGACGCCTCCGTAGGATCAAGCACATCTCCGCGAGACCTCAACGCGGCGCACACAACGAAACATTGTGCTTCAACCGTGAAAGCTCGAGGCCACATCATGTGCTGAAGCGTGCGTTGTTCGGCGGTGTACCTGCAGTCAATGAGCAAGGCGCTCCGCATGGGCCTCGTGCTGTGATCGAGATGTCGGGTCCTCATGCCCGCGGAGCCTCCCAGATAGGAAATTCGCAACCTGTGCGCCGGGTCATCATCGAGCGGATCTTGCGGGCAATCAAGACCTCGCAAGAATTCGCAAGCGTCCTGGGCAGGGCGCCAGCGGCCAAAAAAAGAGGAGAACAAGTGATGGACATCTGCGGCTTTCTCAGCAGGTGGTTCGCCGAAGAATGGTATTGGAGCGCCGTCCCAAATAGGACGGAACACGCGCTAAGTCGCGAGTTGAAAAGCAACAATGTCATCTACATCGACTTCAAGGCGGTCCACGAGGCGAAGGAGGAAACGTGCGGGCGAAAATAATTGAGAAGCTGGAGGCCGGTCGCGTACAATACGGCCAATTTGCCAGCCATCCAGGATCAGGTCCTTGTGGCATGTTCGTTGTACAGGGGCCTTGCGGCTGTGAACTGAGGATCAGTGGATTAATCCGTCCTGGCTGGGAGCATGTCGCTGTCTCAACGCCGCGACGTTGTCCGAATTGGGAAGAGATGTGCTTCGTCAAAGACCTGTTCTGGGATGAAGAGGAATGCGTGATGCAACTGCATCCCCCACATTCGCAATATGTAAATAACAGTCGGTACTGCCTGCATCTGTGGAGGCCAACTCATCGGGACATCCCAATGCCGCCACCGGGCTTTGTAGGCGTGGTTGGGCTCGGCCCATCAGAGGCGGCAATGTGGTTTGCGTGCATGAGTGCGACCGCATTATGAGGTAGGCTAAGGATTGTCCGCGTGGCAGATGAAAAGTAGTGGTTCGGCACTGTTGTCAGCCCGCACCGCAACGGAAAGTGTCGGCTCTTCCGTTTGCCTAACGTCGCGGGCTTGCCAGCCCAGCGAAGCACGAGGTGATGATGACGCACGGGCTCGGCGAGCCCGGTGCTGGCGAATTGACGGAACACAGCATCAGAATCGAACCATCGCCGCGTCAAATCTGTCTGGAGAGCCGCGCCAAACTCGAGCTCGGGATGAAATTGCATCCTCCGGCGATTGTGTCCGACCACTCCGTATCCTTGGAGTCGTCGACCAGGGCGCCGGCATTCCGGCCGGGACTGGCTGAGCAGAAAAGGTGGCCATCCAAGAGACGCCCTGCGGCCGCTTCTCCAACCCGTTCTTGCTCGTCAGCTCGTCGTCAGCTTGTCGCGATATGATTCGCAGGTAGGGCTCGCCAGCCCCACTCCGTCCAGGCAAGCATACGCTAGAGGCACGCGAACGCCATGTTCAATCCGGTAAGTGGCCAAGCCACGCGCGCGCCGATCAAGATGATGAACTGGGTTCAGTCGGCGGACAACAGCAACTTCGAGCAAGCGCTTACGGATCCCGCGCAGGAAGAGAGCCAGCCTCCCGAAGCGCTGTCGGATAAAATGGGGCTCTGCTGCAGCAGACCGGAGCCGAGCCAGACTTTATTCCAATACAGAACTGCCGAATTGCCTGGCGCCAATGTCGATGGCATCTGCGTCGGCTTGGCGGCGGAGTGGCTCCTCAATCTCGCCAGCAGCCCTTCGTCCCGAATGAGCGCGCTGATACCGGGCGCTCAAAGCCATGCCTCGGCGGCAGTGCGGCAGCAACGGTATGAAGAGCTCAAGGCGTTGTTGCGAATTGACAGGCCGGACGATTCTACCAACCTTCAGGCAAAAACCGCAATGTTGCGTGAGGCGGGATTAGAGCCTGCGAACAATCAGACTCGATATGAGTTTGGAACGTCCTCCGGAATTGCCCAGATAGTGAATGAAGTCACCCACGATCCATCGGACTATCTGATCGGCCTGCGTTTTAAACCGCGTGGCGCGCATACAATTGCGACCTCGACATCGAATGGAATGACGACCCTGTTTGATCCAAATTATGGAGAATTTTCCGTTCGGTCAAACCAGATGGGCGAGTTGTTCAAAAGCCTTGGCGACCGTTACAGTAACGTGAACGGGCTTGATATATTTATGGTGGTCACGCAAAGCATGACGTGAGCAAATCGAGGCTTCGGAGGTCGGTCCGATGTGCTGGCGCGAAGCCTTTGCCTGACAATGGCGATCGAGATCGGAAGCTGCATTGGTTTGAGGCGCACCACCGAAGCCATCGAAGGTCGAATTTGCTGCTCTCGACCGCGCAAATTCGTCCCGGTGGTGCCCCGAAGGTGTCGCAGCTTGGCGGAGATCGGACAGCTCTGCGGAGAAAGCGCTGTACGTTAGCGAGATGGCCTTGCTTACTTGGAAATGGTCTTGCTTCCTTGGAAGAGGCCGACAGCTCACGCACGACGGAGGACGCCTGCCTCGCTCTTCGAAGGTTGAATTGCCCTGCGCCCGGATTGTGCGGCTCGGTAAGGCACAATAACGTTATCTGTCGTACGGTCTCGGTTGATTGGAGCGCCCACGAGGCGCCGGGCTGAACCCGTCTAAACTTTTCAAAAACAGGGGCTAAGCTCCTGCGGTTGACTTCAATGGGTTCGTCGACCCTCCGAGTGTCGGCATGTTCGCCGGCCGGCCGGTTCTCCGCGACGCTCGGAACTACCTACTCCCAGGCGCAATCGGCTGGTCGGCACGCTGCAGTTTTCGCAGCAAGCCATCGGATTCTTGGCAGTGAGAGCTCGTGCATCCGTTTCGCGCGGGCCTATTTGATCGCTGCGCGCTCGTCCACAGATCGGGGATCATCAGCAACCTTGCAAGGGCAGGAATGGTCGCCTGGCATAGATCGTGAACTCGCAGTCGCCTGGCCGGGGCCGGCTACCCCTCCCACGGATCGCCGTTGCTCTTAAGGGAGTGAAGGGAAAAGAACCTATGGCGGACTCCTGCCGGCCCGGCCGAGCCGCCTGTCGAGTTCGTGACCAGATGTCGGTAGTCGACCTAAATGCAGGCCGCGGCAAGGGCAAAATCAACGATTTTAAATTGGCGCGTCACTTGCTTCTTCACGGCGACATCTCGATCGTTCCAGGAGCGATCAGTTCGATTGACTAAGCAAAGGTGAAGAGGTTGGCGCAGGTTGCGAGCTGAGGTGAACCGATACGTGAACCGTCCAGCTAGGAGAGCGTCAAGTACTCAAAGAGTATGTGACACGCTTTGAACATTCTGACTCGAAATCCGCACCCGATGGGATCCATAACCTATCGAGCCGCGCGCGTATTCCCGTTGCCGTGGTGGGCTATCTGGATGTCTATTCGGGTGTTTTCAGGATCTGTTACTGGATGTCATGTGCAGATATGAGAAGAAGCCCAATCATCGCGCCGCTAAGCGTAGCGAATGCGAACCCGGCTGACGTATATATCTCGCCCGTCAACTTGACGGCTAACGGCAGGGCACATCTTGGCCACGCTGCCGGGCCATTTCTCAGAATGGACGTCGTACAAAGGCACCTGAAGAGGGCAGGGCATCATGTTCGCTCCGGTCTGACGACCGACGGTTTCGAAAACCATGTTCTAGTCCGAGCAGCGCGCGAGAACATCGACCCGTCGGACTTGGCTCATGGCTTCCATGTCGAGATTGCTCGTGATCTCGCCTCACTAGGGATCGTTTTCGATCATTTCGATGATCCAGCCCATGGCAAAAATCTTCAGCGGTTCTCCAATGTCAGCAACGCGCTCATGGAGGCGCTATCTGCAGCAGGATCGCTGGAGTTTCGCGCAGCGCGGCTACCCGTCGACGATGCCGGCTCTGCTCTGACGCCAACGGAAGAGCGTTTTTGCATTGGAGGCTGGTTTGGCGGAACCTGCCCCGTATGCGGAGCATCCGCAGGGAGCTTCTTCTGCGAACAGTGTGGAGATCATTTCGAGCCAGACGAAGCACGAAATCCGGTGTCGAGGCGAGGACGGATCGTAGAATGGACAGATAACATCTCTGCCTTTCTCACAATTACACGAAACGACCAACTCGTCCGGGCGTGGGACGATGCGGCTATCGAACCTGGCTTTGTGGAGATAGGGAGGCGATATATCGCACGTAAAGGGCAGCGAATGCGGTTGACCGTTCCTGGCCTGCATGGAATGGCTTGGAATTCGCAGCAGTTCAACACACGTCAGATCCTGTTTAGCTACTCCTCGTTGCTCTACGCTCATTCCCTCTATTGTGGGCATAAAGATGCGGAGGCATCCGGCACGCCAAGTGCCTTTGCGCGCAATTCCGATACTTTCCTGATCGGCGCGACCGGTATCGACAATACAATCCCGATGCTCGTGGGAGTTACCGGATGTGCATTGGGTCAGGAGTCCTTTCGTCAATTTGACCGAATTTTCTTCAATCATTTCCTTTTGTTGAACGGATCGAAGTTCTCTACCAGTCGCGGCCACGTGATATGGGCGGGTGAAATCGCTCAGGTGCCGGATATATCTATCGATATTCTCAGAGTGTGTCTGTCGGAAATCTGCCCCGAAGAAGCGGAGACGGATCTGAACCCGAAGCAATTGATTGATCGCTACAATGCGATTCTCGACAAGAGCGCTGTGGTCTTCAATCGTTGTACGGACATCATCAACGCGATGCCGTCTTCTGCCGCGTGTCACGTAGATGATGCGATGATGCTCACGCTGAACCGGCTGTACAACCAACAGTGCTCAGCCCTCTCGCTAGATCGTCTGCGCGTGTCGCACGTGTCCAGATCGGTAACCGAATGGCTCGATTGTCTTGATTCCAATCCGCACTATCAGATCGCTTACACATGGCTGATGGGCTTCAGCATACTGGGCTGGCCGCTGATGCCGAGGATAACGGAAGCTCTGTGGCACTGGCTCGGCCATGAAGGACATCCCATCGCAGCCTGCGCTGCGCGACCCTCATCCGTACGAAGCGGAAGGGTACCAAGAATCGATGGGCGCAGCTTGACGGCCGCAGACATTGATGGATGCCTCCCGGGAATAGTTGCACCATGAGAGCCGCAGCGAACATTGTCACCGCCGAGAATTTGCCCGATGAGGTGCCGCTCGATGTCTCGATTCCATTCATGCTTGGTAGCATCAATGTGGCCGCGTCCTATGGGGCGAGCTTTTTTTTCGTGGATGCTCTCCGCTCGGCTCCACAGAGCGCATCCATAGCAGGAACAATTATTTCGACCGGTACGGTCGCGACAATACTATGTTCGTTTGTGGCTGGCCGGATCGCCGATTCATGCGGGTTGATGCGAACGATCATCCTTGCCGCCGTGGTGATGGCAATTGCAATGATCTGCTTTGCAGCGGCTCCAATTTCTCTGTTCCTCGCTTATTTCGGCGGGCTCTCGCTCGGCATTGGATGGTCAATCTTCTATATGCTGGCGCCGCTTCAAATCCTAGAACGCGTGCGGCCTGCGGCTCGTGTCAAATATCTCACCTTGCTTTCCGGATCCCAGATGCTGGGGATCGGACTTGCTGTTCCCCTGGGGCGCACGGTCGTGGAGATTTTCGGAACCTATATCGCAGCGTACGCTCTATTCGCGGCTGCATGTCTCGTTGGCGCCATGCTGCTGGAGTTTGCTAGCAGGGCACTGGCGCAGGCTCCTCAGATCAAAATGGCGGCTGTTCGACTCACGTTTGAGGGCGTGCGGGAGGCCTTCAAGTCGAATACGCGTTATCCGATCGTCATGATCGGAATCGGCGCATGCGTGTTTTCCGGTCTGTCCACGTTCCAGACGCTTTACGCTT
Organism: Bradyrhizobium sp. UFLA03-84; assembly: GCF_002289535.1. NCBI lineage: Bacteria > Pseudomonadati > Pseudomonadota > Alphaproteobacteria > Hyphomicrobiales > Nitrobacteraceae > Bradyrhizobium > Bradyrhizobium sp. UFLA03-84. The sequence goes on from NZ_NSJY01000011.1 coordinate 146,379, forward strand.
CATCGCGGGGGCAATCCGCCGATACATTCTTTCTCGTCTTCACGTTGACAGCCGTTTTCATGCGCTTCGCGGTGGCGCCGGTCATCGGAAAAGTCCGGCTTGAGTGGATCGCTGCGTTTCTCATCTTGTGCACCATGGCGGGACTATTCTTGCTTTTGATGAATGCAGGGAGTGCGGAGATCTACATCCTCGGTACAGCGATGTTCGCCCTTGGATACGGACTTAGCTATTCGACTCTGAATGGTATGGTTGTCCTCATTGCAGGTACAGACGGGACATCATTGGCGGTTGCTTCTCAGGTTTTCACGCTTTCCTACTTCGTTGGCCTATTCGGATTTCCATATATCGCCGGGCAGATCGTGAGCGCCCACAGCTTCGATGACCTGCTGAAGAGCATGATGACGCTTATCGGTGGCAATGGAATCGTTCTAGCAATTCAAGCGTTTTCGACCCGCCGGGAATGTTAAGTGGCTGATCTTGCGGATAGCGTGATGTCAAAGAAGGGCAGCGGCCATCAGGTAACGGCAATCGGCGCAGGCCCGGCGAATCTGAGCCTGGCAGCGCTCGCGGCCCCGATTCCGGAAATTTCCGTACATATCCTAGAACGATCGGAGACGCTAAGTTGGCATCCGGGTTTGCTTCTAGATGGGGCTTTCATGCAAACCAGCCCCTTAAAGGACCTGGTAACACCGGCAGATCCGACAAGTGCATATAGTTTTCTCGCCTACCTGCACGAGAAAAAGCGGCTTTATCAAGCCATGGTTCGAGGTATCGCTTCGGTTGGCCGGAGCGAATTTGAAGATTATTTGAAATGGGCGGGCGAAAAGCTTGCGAACGTTCAATTCGGCGAAGAGGTCATTGCAGTCGAACTACGCGGCGAGGCGTTCAGTATCGCTACCAATCGCCGCAATTATCAGACCCGTACGACAGTGGTCGGCGTAGGCCGGGTGCCCTTTGTTCCCGACTGGAGCAGAAATGCACCGGAGAATCAGCTGTTTCACGCGAGTACCTTCCTCCTGCGGCGCCGTGAGTTCTCCAGCAAGCGTGTTGTTGTGGTAGGTGGTGGCCAAAGCGGAGCAGAACTATTTCTTCATCTGCTAACCGGAGCATGCGGTGCGCTGGGAGCCTTGGCCTGGGTCACGCGCCGCGCAAGCATATTTGCTCTCGAAGATAGTCCCTTCGTCAATGAGTGGTTCTTTCCACAGTATGACGGATGGTTCCTTGAACAAAGCGAAGCCGTCAGAGAGCAAACCCTTGAACGGCAGGCTTTGGCGAGCGATGGCGTCAACCCATCGACACTGCGCGCGATCTACAACGCACTTTACGACCGCGAAGTTCGTCGAGGTTCGTATCCCGCTCAGGTGGAAATACGCGTCGACACCATGGCCGAAGAGCTCCGTGCCATATCTCCATTTCGCCTGGGGGTGCGCCAGCAGGCCACCGGCGTTCGCACAGAACATGTCGCCGACATTATCGTGCTGGCCACGGGCTATCGGACCGAAATCCCTTCCTTTCTGGAGCCGGTCGCAAACCGGCTTTCGATTGTGAGTGCGCCTGGCGGCTCTCGGGAGATCGTGGTCGGCAAGGAGTTCCGGGCCCGGTTTGATGGCCCCGAAAGCTGCCGCTTATACGTCCAGAATGGCGCACGATTTCAACATGGCATCGCCGACACAAACCTGAGTTTGGTTCCTTGGCGCGCCGCAACGGTGCTCAATTCGATCATTGGTCGGGTAGCTTACGATTGCGGGCCTGCAACAGGAGCTCTCAAGTGGCATGGTGCGGTGCCTGAGAGCGCCCGCTGAGGATCGGCAATGCGCAGCATGTCTGATCGAGTTGCATGATTGGAGATACACCGTGAAGAATGCTCAGCTGATGACTTTAGGGGACGTAACGGTCTACAGCCCCGGCGTACTGGTACAGGACGTCAAAGGGATAAATGATCCGGAGATCACCGTTCCGGTTGAATTCATCGAATTCCGCCTCGATCCACTCGCGGTGTCGACGCCTCATTCTCATCCATCCACCGAGATCTGGCGGATCACGAGCGGGCGCGGTCAGGTCGTGACCGACGATGGTGAGTTGGCCGTGAAGGCCGGCGATCTGGTGTTTCTGCGACCAAATCAAACCCATCATTTGCGGAATAGTGGCAGCGAAGTGCTGAGCGCCTTGTCCATCTCCTGGAAACAAACTCAATGACTGACAAGATCTATGACCTCGCAGTCATCGGGGCTGGCATTATGGGCCTCAGTTCTGCCTTCATCGCAGCGAGCGATGGCCCGGAAAAAAGAATAGTCATCGCCGAACGAGATATCGTTGGATCTGGTACGAGCGGGTTTGCGCCTGGGATCCAGATCAACATCTGTCGTAACCAGAAGGAAAGAAGCCTCATCGACTGTGGTTCGAAATTCTGGCGCGGGATCTATCCCGACGGACAATGGCCCAAGGGACGAGACTGTGATGTGTTTTGGTTGACGCGCAATCCCGGCGAACTGGCGAAACAGGGCAGCGCGGGCCAGCTGAGCCCATCAACATCCTTCGCTCTGGTCGAGAGGCTATTATCGCTGGAGCAGTTCGTGGTTCCCGACGATGTGTCCGTCGTGTTGGATCGTGGTTCGTACTGTCAAGTCGATTCCATCGTTCAGGATCTGACTCAAAGGCTCAAGATCAAGGGAGTGTCGATAAGAGAGAGTACATCGATTACAAAAATACGGAAGGGGCCACGCAATATTCTTCTCCAGACCTCTGATAACAGCGAACTCTCGGCGAAGCGGGTGATTCTCGCAATCGGGCCATGGTTACCGGAGTCGCCGTTGCGTCAGCACCTAACAGACGAACCGGGGTTGCGAGTCAAGAAGGTCGTCGCGCTCCATTTGGCCGTACGGCCCACGCCGAACTGTCCAATGATTGGGCTCTTCGATGACTACGCGTTCCTCATTCCCATGATCGAGCAAGGATACTGGCTGTTCAGCTTTACCTCGCAGGAATGGGATGTGAAGCCGGTTTCCGACGAGCTGCGGCTCAGTTCGGATGATCTCGCGCGTGCCAACGCAATTCTGGCCAAGTGGTGTTCCTCCAAGGTGCCGGCGGTGAAGTCAGCACGTGTGTTCTGCGACTGCTATTCGGCGGATGGTGTCCCGTTTTCCCGTCCTGCGAAAGATATCGCAGGTTTGCATGTGATTGGCGGTGGCTCGGGTAATGGGTTTCGCTTTGGACCAGCATGTGCGGAAGAGGCAGTACGATCCTTATATGCTGCGGATCGACACGCCATTACGGCGACATGAGGGTCGGCTTATGCCGGATGTGATTGGTCTCAATTCCAATCTCTCTGATAATCCGTCAGATGCCGGCTATGCCAACACATCGAGATCGACCATGGTTGTTGATCTCGGCGCGATAGAATCTAACTACCGGAAGTTTCGGATGCTGGCGCCCCAAAGCGCTTGCGGCGCAGTTCTCAAGGCAGACGCCTACGGCCTTGGCGCGCTGCGCATAGCGCCGTTTCTTGCGCGGCTTGGCTGCGGGCATTTCTTCGTGGCCGATGTGGAAGAAGGCGCGGCCTTACGCAAGGTGCTGCCACTATCTGCGAAGATCTACGTGCTTCACGGAGCTATGCCCGGTTTGGAGGCGGCTATTGAGCGCCATGATTTGCTGCCGATCCTGAACAGCAGGGAACAGCTGGATGCTTGGCTTCGGCATTGCCGCCTTCGCAACCGGCTGTTACCCGCAGGTGTCCATGTCGACACGGGTTTGTCTCGACTGGGGTTTCCCATCGACGAACTGCAAAAAGCCGCTGAGAGCGAAAGGGTGCTGTCGGATCTGCCTGTCGTTCTGTTCATGAGCCAACTCGCCTGCGCGGAGTGGCGCGACGAAATCAGTCGGCAACAATTGGATCAGTTCCGTAAACTTACCTATCTGTTTCCCAAAGCCATCCTTTCGCTGTCGAACTCCGCGGGACTATTTTCCGGATGTGAATTTCATTTCGACCTCATACGGTCGGGGGGAGGGATTCTCGGCCTTGCCATATCCGGTGATCCCGACTTCAGGCCATCGCAAGTCGTCCGCCTGCGAACGCGAATCATTCAATGTCGCAGCGTAAAGGTCGGAGAAGCGATCGGATACCACAGGTCATACCCGGTGAAGAGACGGATGCGTGTCGCGACCGCCTCTATTGGTTATGCAGATGGGTTCCCGCGTAGCCTCGGCAATCGAGGTCATGTCTTCATATATGGTGCTCGCGCGCCAATCGTTGGCTTCGTTTCGATGGATCTCATGAGCATCGATGTGACGGATCTGCCCGAGAGTTCGACTGCGCCGGGTACAATGGTCGACCTGATCTGCCCCGAGCAGACCGTCGCAGATGTGGCGTTGGCCGCGAACATGCTGAGCGATGAATTGACCACGGCGATCGGACTCCGATGTCACAGACTTTATGTTTCGGCCAAGCGGGATGAGATGAGGCGCCAGTGAACTCCTCTGCGTTCGGATCTCGTCAAGTGAATCGAGCGATCTATCTGGACGGCGAAGGTATGCGTCTCATGCGTCCGGGCTACTTCACCGCTCGGGTGCGTCAGTTCCATGAATGTGAGAGAGCCTTCTGTCATGAGCTCCTGCGTTCGACCACATACCGGCTAATTATTGAGGTCGGTTGCAGTTGCTACCGCCTTATCGGTGTCAAGAACGATGACTGTGATTACCTTGGTATCGACATCAATCCACCTCGTGCACGCAGATTGAAGGAGGACAAGGGGGCTGTTGTCCGCTGCGAGGCCAACAAATTCTTTAAAAGAAGGCGTCTGGTCGGTGAGATCATGCGGCGATATGACGGAAGAGTGCTGTGCATTCTGCCGTTCAATTTTCTTGGCACCATGGATCATCCAATGGAATTTCTCACGGTAATGTGCCAGACGCCCTTTGATCTCGCGTTGTCGCTCTTTTCAACCAGCGAGACAGCGACCGCGGCGCGACTAGAATATTATGATCGTTGCGGGATAAACGTTCAGGCCGTGGAGCGGACAGATGACTGCGTCCGATTAGATTGCTCGAACGGCTTCCAGGCGTTAGCTTTCGATCCATGTGTTCTGACGAGCCGAATATCAGCATTTGGATTCCGCTTGAATGAGGCAATGTACTTTGACATCTGTAACTTCCTTCATTTCAGTAACCAGCGGGTGTGAAGGTTATTCGCGTTCGTCTTACGCGACATGCAGAAGGGGCAGCAGAGGAGCGACGCTTGCTTCGTCGTAGGCATCAACAGAAAAGAAGAAATGCAAGTCGATTTTGAGCATCGATTCAGTGAAGTAGGGATTGTTGCGCGGGCACGAGCCTAGTCTAGGAAGCGTATGCCGTTCAACGTCGCCTCAAATGCGGACGCTGAGACGGTCCAGAGCGAAAATGCTGCAGGAGCCACCCGATCGTTTTCAACGGAAAGTCCCCCGCCGGGCGATCGTGGATCCTTCGTCCGGCGGGGCGGTGATGGAGCATCTTAAGGCTGACGCGATGCGCCATCATGAACCGGCAGCTTTGCGCGGTCAGCGGCTTGTTGTAACTGACAAGGTCAGGTCATGGTCGAGGTGAGACTCGGCGCATCCGCAATGCCTGCGTGTCAGATCGCCTTCGCTACACCTCGTCGCTGGACGTTAGACATATTGTACCAATTTAAGGTAATCGTCTCTGAGAACAGGGGAACGGATGGAGCAGGCCGGGTCTTGAAGAAAAAGTGGCCCGCGTCTGGCTGGCACGAGTGCGGCGTTCGACACTTAGGCGTGTCGGCGCGCTAGAACGCACAGCAGCTAGTTCGGTGCTGACCAGATCAGTCGCCGCTGTAGCACAGTCCGAGGCAGTGAAAGTGCCATCAGTCATGACAGCTTGCGCTAATCCCAATGTGGTGAGCCAACCTGCATAGATTAGCACGGCACCGTCTGTCTCATCGAGGCCGCGGAGCTCCTCAATGGCGTCCGCATGGACTGACGCCGCACCCAGAGAGACAAAGAGATCGGCTATTTCGTCGCGCGTGGCTCTGTAAAGAAGACAGCGGCCAAGATGGGATAAAAGCGTCTCCGTCGGACCTTCGAAGAAGCGGAGAATACGGGCGTCACGATAGATTTTAGCTAAGGGCGTCCCCTCGTCGTACCCTCGGCCACCCAACAGTTGGACGCATTGATCGGCGACAAGGCCGCACCATTCGGACGACAGTACCTTGGTTGCCGACGCAAGGTGGACATTGGGAGAGCCCTGCCCAGAGACGTCTACAAGATGCCGTAAGCATCGCCTTCAGTACGCATCCGGCGGGCGCCGTCTTGTCTGACACGCTGTAATTCGCCAAGCGTGTGGCCTTAAGTCTAGCTTTAAGGTCATCAGGCGATGCGGGTCGAGGTTTTGGGCGGGCTAGAGCGTCGGCGGCGCTGGTCGCAGGATGACAAGGCACGGATTGTCGAGGAGACGTTGGCGCCGGGCGCAAAGGTGACTGCGGTTGCGCGTCGCAACGGAGTGGCGGCCAGCCTGGTGTTTACCTGGCGTCGACAAGCGCGGACATCCGAGCAGGTCGTACCATCTTTTGCGCCGGTGCAGATCGCCGCGACGGAAGCGGAGGAAACTCCGAAGCTTTTACCTGCGGGTGATAGCCGAGGGCGGTCTGTGGTGGCCGCGCGTATTGGATTGATCGAGATCGACCTTGGGAACCGGCGACGCATCCGAGTGGACGCGCACGTCGATCCGGAAGCGCTGGCGCGGGTCCTCGAGGTGCTTGAGCGCCGATGATTGCCATACCGGGTAATGTGCGGGTGTGGCTTGCGACCGGTCACACCGATATGCGCCGCGGCTTTCCAAGCCTTGCGCGGTTGGTCCAGGAGAGCTTGAAGCGTGATCCGCACGCTGGTGATCTCTACGTTTTTAGGGGCCGCCGCGGCGACCTGATCAAAATTATTTGGCATGATGGCCAGGGCGCGTGTCTGTTCACGAAGCGGCTGGAGCGCGGCCGCTTTTTGTGGCCATCACTGGCAGACGGCGTTGTGACGATCAGCGTTGCGCAGCTCTCCTATCTCCTGTCCGGCATCGACTGGCGGATGCCGCAGGCAACCTGGCGTCCCCAGGCTTCCGGTTAAATCGAGCGGGATTTTTTGCAACGAATATGGTTGATTCGTCCTCGTGACGACGCCTTCCGATCAGCTTCCCGCCGACCTTGCCGCAGCACACGCGATGATCCTTGCGCAGCGCGAGCAGTTGACGCTGGCGAAGAGCGAGGTGACCGTCGGCCGGCTGGAGATCGAGCGACTGAAGCTGATGCTGGCCAAGGCACGGCGTGAACAGTTCGGGCAATCTTCTGAGCGCGGCAAGCTGCTGGTCGAGCAGCTCGAACTCGCCATCGAGGATCTTGAAGAGACCCAGGCGGAGCAGGAAACCAAAGCCGAGATCGCAACGCCGGAAGCTACCAAACAGCGCGTACAACCCCCTCGAGCGTCCCGACGACCGCTGCCAGATAATCTGCCGATCGAACGTATCGTCGAACCCGCGCCTTGCGCGTGTGGCAAGTGCGGCAGTGAACGGTTGCACAAGCTCGGCGAGGTGGTGTCAAAGACACTGGAATGCGAGCCGCGGCGCTGGAAAATTATCGAGCATGTCCGCGAAAAGTTCTCCTGCCGAGATTGCGAGGCGATCACAGAGGCGCCGGCGCCCTCCCATCCGATCCCGCGAGGCTTTGCCGGGCCGAGCCTGCTGGCGATGGTGCTGGTCAACAAGTTCCTGCTGCATCAGCCGCTGAACCGGCAGAGCAAGACTTATGCTCGTGAGGGGATCGAGATCGACGTCTCGACCCTGGCGGATCGGGTCGGCGCCTGCGTGGTAGCACTCGATCCCATTATTGAGGCCATCGGGATCCACGTCATGAGCGCGGAACGCATCCACGCCGACGATACGACGGTGCCGGTACTGGCCAAGCTTAAGACGGTGACCGGCCGGATCTGGACCTATGTTCGCGATGATCGGCCGTTTGGCGGCACGGACCCTCCGGCAGCTCTGTTCTACTACTCACGCAACCGGGCTGGAGAGCATCCGCAAACCCATCTTGCCGGCTACGTCGGCCTGATGCAGGCCGATGCCTTTGATGGATATAACCAGCTCTACAAGGCCCAAAGGAAGCCGGCTCCGATCCTTGAAGCGGCCTGCTGGAGCCATGGCCGCCGAAAGTTCTTCGATCTGGCGAAATCTGGAGAGGCGCCGATTGCCGGCGAGGCCGTGCGACGCATCGATATCCTGTTCGAGATCGAGCGCACCATCAACGGCAAAACGCCGGAACAGCGACTTGCGGTGCGTCGTGAGAAGTCCACGCCGATCGTTGCTGATCTCGAGATCTGGATGCGCAGGCAGCGGACCTTGCTCTCCTCAGGCAATGATACCGCAAAGGCGATCAACTACCTGCTCAACCGCTGGGCGGCGTTCACCCGCTTCCTGGACGATGGCCGTGTCTGCATCTCGAACAACGCTGCCGAACGAGCGTTACGCGGTGTGGCTGTCGGAAGACGAAATTGGACCTTCGCCGGTTCAGATGCTGGCGGCAATCGTGCCGCCGCTGTCTATACCCTGATCGAAACCTGCAAGATGAACGACGTTGATCCGCAAGCCTGGCTCGCTGACGTGCTGGCCAGGCTTCCGGATTACCCTATCAATAGAGTCGCCGACCTGCTCCCGTGGAATTGGAAGGCGACCCGACACTCCAAAGCGGCGGCCGCCTGAGCGCCACGGCTGACCGGCGCGCCTGCCCGGGGTGCTGGCCGGATGCGTACACTGGATTTGAGGTCGGCCCTCGCGCAATCGGGCGCTGCCTACATAAATTGCGAGCCGTGAAGAGCGAGCAAGTTCCTCGGATCCGGCGCACGGCATCGAGGATGGTAGAGCTTGCGCGACCGACTGCTCGGCAGGGAGACCCGACCGCGCGTAAGCCGCACAAGCTCGACCGGCGTTTTCAGCCTTATCTTGCTAGATAGTGTGATTTGACTAGGCGTTAGCGCCTGCAGCTTGCATGCGTTCGGACTCGATGCGAGCCTTCAAGTTGCTCAGGTAGTCCTCCGCGTAGGACTGGGCTACCGAAACCGGGAGGTTGATCCCCGCCGTGGCCGCTTCTTGAATTGCCTGCTTCACCAAGCCTTCTCGCATTGCCAATTTGACCTCAGGGCCGCCGATGCAGCCTACCGCCTGTGCCGCAAGGCTCAGGCCGGCTTCTTCGAGCGCTTGCTTTATGTTGCCACCGCTGATCGCCGTGTGAAGAAGATTTGCAGCTTGCGCTTCGGCTTCGAGCACCATTGACGCCAGATCGGCCAATTCGCCCAAGCCTGGAATGAAGCTAAGTACACCGACTGCTGTCGCAGCCCAGTCGAGTACCTTAGAGCCAACCTTGAGCACGTCATTGATTGCGTGCATGAAGGCGCCACCGTTCTTTTTGGGAGACTTGACGTCGGGCTGGTCTGCCACGCCCATCGTCATGTCCGCGACCGCGTCCTTATCGGCGGTCGTTCGGGCGGCATGCGTCTTCACATGTTGAACGGTGCGGTTCGCACCGGACATGTTGCTGAAGAACTGGTTGAAGTCGCTCCTGCTGATATTACCGGAATCGACCGTATGGCCGCCGCCGAAGTCGAAGAACTTGTGGTGGGTTTTGTAGCCCGTAATCGCGTTGTTCATCAACCCGAACAGCACAGGGTCGGACAGCAGCTGGGATGCCGCCTTTCGCACCTCGGGCGCGAGGCTCTTGTCGTCGGCCATGCTCGCCAGCTTTTCCCGCGTCAGGTCGCCCTTCCCGAAAAAGGCGCTTTGGTTCTTGCTGATCGTGTCGAGCGTATCGAGCTCGGCTTTCGTGAGATTCACCGATGATGAAGCAACCTGCAGGAAGTCCTCTTTGTGGACCTTGTCTGTCGAGCTGCCATACAACTGCTTCCATTCATTCGGATGGTCGAGGAAGTATTGAGCGGCCGCGAGAACCTGCGGCGGGCATTTGCCCGTCTTGGCTTCGCCGTCGACGATCTGCTTGAAATCCGAAAGGCTTAGGTTCTTGGGCAGGTGGTCGGAATAGCGATAGAGCTCGCGCAATGCATCGGTCAGCAGCATAACCGACGGCTCGCCATTGCCGCTGCCGTCGGAGGGGATGTAGTTTTGCGTATAGTTCTTTGCCCGCTGCTCCTGGAACTCAGCAACTTGCGGGTGGTGATCGGAGAAGCCGGAGAGATCACCCGCTTTGATCTTGCCGCCGCAGCGGCCGTCGCCTTGCGAGCCTATCGCGTAGAAGAGCTCGGGGTCTCGCTGCAGTGCCTCGATCGCCGCCTTTAGATCCGGCGGTGTGGAGGGATCGTTGGCCAAATCTCCCAGAGATTTCCAATCCAGCGGGCATTTGTCCTTGTGTCGGATCAGCACCGACACAATCTGCAGCTCGGCCTCAGTCGGGGTGCCGCTGTTCCACGTAATTCTGGAGCTTTGTACGGGGGCTTCTGCAATCTTTGGGGCGTTCGCAGCGGAGGAGGCTTCCTCAGAGGACGGCTCGGGGGTCTCCTGACATGCGTCCAGTGCGGCCTTAATCTCCGGCGGGATGATGTTCCGCACCTCTTGCGTGAGTTCCTCCGTCAGTTGCTTGGCCGAGTCCTCGGTCGCCGGACCTTGCGGTGGGGAATGCTCGTCAGTCGTGCCCTTCAACGACAAACTGACCAGCACCGCCTCGAAGCTTGAAAAGTCACGCGCCGGCGAGGGCCCGGAAGCTAGCCCCGACAAAGCCAAATTCGAGCTGGTGGTTAGCGGCAGATTGTTGACTGACATCATACGTCCTCTGATTTGAGATCGCACCACAAGCTGGCTATGTGGCGCAGCCTGAGATCGCGGCGAACAACGAGCAAGAAATGTCGATAGGCCTCAACGGCTCCTACCGCTTGCTTCCGATTGCACAGCGCTCCCAGCGCTCAGTTTGGCTACAATCTATGGGCATATCGCCGTCTAGATATTCACGCCGTATGGTAGAAGCGATTAGCTTTCGAGAAGCTGACGGCGCTCAAAGGATTTCACAAAAAGTTGCGAAATGGCGTCGCTCAAGGCGACGACGTGTCCTCAATTCGGCATCGGCTTGCTTGGGTGCTCGGTCGCTCGCCTCTGCGACAGCCAGGTCAACGAGTCTGCCGCTCTTCGCAGGACTCGCGTGTGCTGATTGATGCAACACATCCCCGCTTCCGCAGCATCGCTCGGCAACTCACCAGCGCTCAGCCAGCTCGCGCCTGTGTGTCAAAGAAGTGTGTTGGCATCTGCCCGATCGGGACGATGCAGCATGATCGGATCAGATTGCCGGGGTGGACGCACGAATCGATCCATCGCCAAAAGTTGAGCGGCGCATGGTACTGCGGACGCCTCGGAACTCGGATGCACCTCTGCATCAGTCAATGTCATTGTGCTTGGTCACCTGGCGGGTGTTCGCCCGAACCTGCAGGCCCAAAGGCGGCGTCAAGCGACGGTTCGAGGCGAATGAACCCTTCTGCTCGCCATTGCGCCGTGTGAGGCACACCCAGGATGGTGAACGTTGTACTCCGGACATTTCTGCTCGGCATGACGTCACGGCCTCTCAACATCTCGATCTGAGTAGGCGTAGCTGTTTGGCCGATGAAGACCCAGTTGTCCTTGGCGAGATATCCGTTCGCCATGACGAAATCGCCAAGTTCCGGCGGCGCGCCGCGTGCAGGCAGCGCGGGTCCCGCTTGGGACGGTCCTGCGTGAGGCGACCCCGCCCGTAGGAGTCCAGGCGCAAGATCTTGCCAAACAGGGTCGTTGCCGAAATCGGAGGCTTCCGCGCGATCTTGAGCGGCCGCTTGTTGGGAATTGGACTGCTCGCCGTCGATCAATGACGGCTCGCAGCGCGATGATTGGCCTCCCAGCTCCTGCCAAATCAGGTCCTGGTTGTATTCGGGCATTTCATGCAACGCCATCAGTTCACGCTCAAACGCACTTCGATCGGCGGGCGATGAGGCCGAGTGGCGTGGTGGGCTCTTGTCTGCTCCGCTTAGCGCATTGAAGTCCATCCTGTTTCTCCTTTTGCACAACAAAACGGCTCTCAACCGACGCGACGAAGTCCATGACGGACTTCGTAGAGCATCTCAAAGGCTTCGCATGAAGCGCTAAGGCTGCAAAGCAGGTCACGGATACTGCTTGCCCGGATCCGGCTCGCGCATCCCGTGGTGCGGGCCCGGACGTCTATTGCCTGGCCTGCGGCATCGCCGCTGGACGGCCGCCCTCTAATCATAACAGCACCGGCTTTCGAAAAGCTGACAGAGGGCATAAGTAGAGGTTAGACCTCTTCCCAACCTTTCTGTTATCATCCGTTCATTTCTTACCAGTATCAGGTGCGTGAACCGCGCCGTCTTGATGTGGTAGTGCGGGCGAAGGAACGTCATTAGGGCGTCCTTCGCGAACGACCACGCTGGAAGATCCGCGAAACAGCATCAAAACCGACTCATGCGGTGGCTGTTCGGCTCCGCGCGGGTTTCGTCGCGCTTGTGCCTCCGCCACCAGTCCTTTGAGTGTCTGCTCCACAAGCACGATAAAGCGAGGCGGACCGGACGCGAAGACAAGGCCATCTCCCGGCACGGCTCTCACGAGGTAGCGGTCGTCCGAGATGTTGAGTGCGTCGAGCGCCGCCTTGAATGCGTCAAAGCTGATCGGACTCAAGACCAGAAGGCGGCTTTGCACTTCATGCGCGTCAGATACGTAGAGCACCAGCCCATCGTAGTACCATTGAAGATTGTAGAGATTGGTCAACCGTTCGAGGAACTCGCGCGGTGGGAGATCCGGCATTCGCCCCCGAATTCGTCCCTTCACCCCGGTGCTGATATCGACTCTGATATTGAGGTTGTTGCCGAACTCCTGCAGCGCGGCCGCGAGGTCCTGATCCAGCACTGTGTAACTATACGGCGTCGACGGCAGCGCCAGCGGGGCGCCGAGCGCCTTGATGGCGCCCAAGCAAATGAAAACACCAACATAGAGAACTTTCTTCAAGATATGCAGCCTTGTAGACGAGATGAGCAGTTCTGCGATTTTCTTCTACTTGAGACTAAGCACTGGAATTTGTCCCAAAATTTGGAGGACGATGCTTCGCCGGAAATTGGAAGCCAACCGTGATCATTCGATGACAGATGCTCGTCAGCTTTTGGTCAGCTTGCCTTTCTAGGGTACCTGCCCATTCATGCGAGCGAATGGCTAATCTCACAACGTGACAGAAATGATTTCTCCCATGTGGCTTGGAATTGCGTCGGTCTCCGCCAACCCCGTCGAGTGTGCCTCCAGCGGCTGTTCGCTGGCACACGCTCAGTTTCACGAGAGTCTCGCGCAGGCCGCCTTGAAACAGGGGGGGGCCTCTTCAGTGACCGAGCGCGCGCCGGTGTCATTGGTGCCGGAAGTGCAGCGCGCAGTCACGCCGGCGAGCCCGCTTGGCGATCGCGTCCTTCAGGGCATTTCTGCTATCCACCAGGGCAAACCATTTCCTGGAGGTGCAGTTTCGCCGACGCTCGTCGGCGACCCTGATCCCGCGAAGAGTTTTCAGCTTGGGCCGGCCGCGCAATCGCTCCTTCGGCCGCAGCAAGTCGAGGTGCATTCGGCGGGCAAGCCGGAAGGTGCGGATCATTTCGATTCGGCGCTGACGAACTTGCGCGATGTTTACAACGGCGTCGTCCAGGTTTCGCTCATCTCCAAAGGGACAGGTGCCGTCAGTTCATCTCTGAATAAGCTTCTATCGGCAGGCTGAGCGAGCCGGTGGCTGTCTTGACGAAAGGCAAGATCGGTAACGGTCGGCCCGCGAGCAAGCGGCTTCATGCTCTTGTTCTGCTGCTGCTTTTACCGATGCTCACCGGTTGCAAAACCGATCTGTATACCAAAGTTCAGGAGCGTGACGCCAACGAGATGCTTGGGCTGCTGCTGAGCAGGGGTGTCGATGCCATCCGGGTTATCGGCAAGGATGGGACGAGCACCATTCAGGTGGAAGAAAAGCAGCTCGCCTATTCCATCGAGTTGCTAAATGACCAGGGCTTGCCGCGCCAGCCCTTCAAGAGCCTTGGCGAGGTGTTCAAGGGGTCGGGGCTCGTTGCCTCTCCGGTCGAGGAGCGGGCTCGCTACGTCTATGCCCTCAGCGAAGAATTGTCGCGCACGATCAACGATATTGATGGGGTTCTCTCCGCTCGTGTTCATGTCGTTCTGCCGAAGAATGATCTTTTGCGGCAGGATGCAACCCCGTCCTCGGCGTCGGTTTTCATTCGGCACGCTTCCAACGCGAAGCTCTCGGCCTTGCTGCCGCAGATAAAGATGCTCGTCGCCAACAGCATCGAAGGTCTATCATACGACAAGGTGGCGGTCGTGTTCGTGCCCGTTGAGCGGACTCAGCATGAGGTCTCGGTTACGCCAGCGGCGGCTTCGCACGAGTCAACCAGGTTCGTCTCGGCTCCCATTGCGATCGGCGCAGGAGGTGCGCTCGGTGTATTGGGCATCCTATCTTGCGTACTGCTGAGCGTACGTGGTGGCCAACTTCGCCAATCCTGGCGCAAGCTGATGAATCGCGGCAGTGGTGCAAGCAAGCCATCGGTCCAGTCCGTTGGCAAAAAGCTCCCCTCCGATGCGAAGTAGGCAGGCATTCAGGTCCGTATCGATGGTATCCCCCGACCAAAATCATTTACTCAACGCGCATTCCGATCGCCTGCGCGAGCTTGCCGCCTTGATCCATCCCAGCCGTTTGGCCGGCCATCTTGATGGGCTCTTGTCGGAGGCCACAGTACTGCAGTTGCAGAAGACTCCGAGGCTGCAGCAACGACTGGCCGAATTGCTACTGAAAAGTGAGGAGGCCTCGAACGGAACTGACTGGGGCAGGGACGTTCTGCTCGGGCATGATCCGCGTCGGGCGGCCCTGCTCGCTGGCAGTATCTGGCACGCCCGCTCGGTGCTGAAGCTTGTGTCAAAGCATGATGTGGCGATTCTGATCGAAAATATTGGTGCGGAAGCGCATGCGTTCTCAATCCGACACTTATCTGGCGCGGTCGCGACCACATCGATTGTCGATCCGCATAAACTATCGAGCCAGATTGAACATGACGGACATGCGTGCCTTGGTGCCTGGCTCAAGGACGCATCAGAGCTTGACCGTGTGCGGGTCCTTTTCCGTTTACCTGTGGGGACCGCCGCCGAATCCCCAGGAGCCGAACACCACAACGCAGCGAGTCGTTTGCTGTCATTGGTGGTAGCCCACTTGACCAGCGAGGCGCCAGCGGCATGACGGCCGATGAAATAGCCCGGCCAGATAGCCCACGGTTACGGCCGCTTGGTCCACTCATACCAGCCGCGGAACTGGGCATCTGGTACGATGCGGTGCAGACGCGTGCGCGAGCCGACCGCTATCTGCGGCAGGTCCGCAGCTGGGCAAGCAAAGCCCATCAGCAAGAGCGGGAGCGCGGCCACAGCGAGGGTCTTAGGTCAGGATCGGACGAAATGGCACAGCTGATCGCCCGAGCTGCTTCCGATGTGGCTCGGCGAAAAGCCGTTCTGCAGCAGGAGTTGCCACAGCTCGTCCTTGAGATATTGACCGACCTGTTGGGCTCCTTTGATCCCGGCGAGATGCTGGTAAGAACCATTCGTCACGCCGTCGAGCAAAGATATGGCAGCGCAGAAGTATGCCTTCACGTGTCTCCTGTGAACGCTGATGCACTAAGACATGAATTCCAGGCGTTCGACGGGACGGATGGTCGGCCGAGAGTCAGAATTGATCCGGACCCGGCTATGGGGCCTGACCAGTGCGTTCTGTGGAGCGAGTTCGGCAATGTGGATTTAGGGCTTGCCGCACAGCTCCGCAAATTACGTCTCAGGCTTGATCCGTCCTCTCAGGAAGGCGAATCGTGACGATGCAACGATCAGACCATGATCAAGCGGCCGGAGAAGCAGATTTGCGTGCGGCGCTGGCATCGGTAAGGTCCGCAGCAAAGGACGTCGATACGCGTGCTGTGCGGGGACGGATCACGCGGGCGATCGGCACGTTACTTCATGCCGTATTACCAGGGGCCCGTGTCGGAGAACTTTGCCTGTTGCAGGATCACGCATCCGGATGGGCGCTTGAGGCCGAAGTCATCGGTTTGTTGCCGGATGGGGTTCTGCTGACGCCTATCGGCGATATGGTGGGCCTGTCACACCGCGCGGAAGTGGTCCCAACCGGGCGCATGCAGGAAGTGTCAGTCGGGCCCGGCCTGCTCGGTCGCGTGATCGACAGCTTCGGCCGTCCACTCGATGGCAAGGGGCCCATAAAGACGGTCCATGCTTGTCCGCTCCGCGGCAGGGCACCCAACCCGATGAAGCGGCGTAGCATCGAGCAACCATTTCCTCTCGGCGTTCGCGTGTTGGATGGGCTTCTGACGTGTGGCGAAGGTCAGCGGATCGGAATCTATGGAGATGCTGGGTGCGGTAAGTCGACGCTGATGTCGCAAATTGTAAAAGGGGCGGCCGCTGATGTCACCGTAGTTGCACTCATAGGAGAGCGCGGCCGTGAGGTGCGTGAATTCATTGAGCGTCATCTTGGAGATGCTATTGCGCGCACGATCGTTGTCGTTGAGACATCCGATCGATCCGCAATGGAGCGGGCGCAGTGCGCTCATATGGCGACCGCACTCGCGGAGTATTTTCGTGATCAAGGACTGCAGGTCGTCCTAATGATGGACTCGCTGACGCGCTTTAGCCGTGCCATGCGCGAAATCGGCCTCGCCGCGGGAGAACCTCCGACCCGGCGCGGCTTTCCTCCTTCCGTCTTTGCGCTGCTGCCCGGTCTGTTGGAACGGGCCGGTATGGGGGAGCGGGGCTCCATCACGGCATTCTATACAGTGCTTGTCGAAGGTGACGGTACGGGCGATCCGATCGCCGAAGAGTCGCGCGGCATTCTCGATGGTCATATCATTCTTTCGCGCGCACTGGCTTCGCGCGAGCATTTTCCCGCTATCGACGTGCTGTCGAGCCGGAGTCGTGTCATGGATGCGGTCGCCTCCGCGCCACATCGCAAGGCGGCCTCCGTCTTCCGCGATCTGCTCTCGCGCTACAATGAAGCTGAGTTCCTGATCAAGGTCGGTGAATACAAGCCCGGCAGCGACCCACTGACTGATCGGGCAATCGAGTCAATCGAGGAACTGCGCGCATTCTTGCGTCAGGGCCAGGACGAGCCATCCAGCTTTGAGGAGACCGTTTCATGGATGTCGCGTCTCACGGCCTGAATCCCGTGCAAGCGTCGAAATTGCGGCTGGTGAAAGACATGAGGGAACGAAGCGCGCTTCGTGAATTGTCGAGCTTGGAACACAAGCGCCGAATTGCAGCCGACGCGCTGCAGCGGGCGTCTGAGGATCTTGAAGCCACGCAGAGGCATCGCGCTAAGGTCGAAGCTGAACTTTATTGGGAACTGGCGCAGCTCGAGACAACGTCCGTGACCGAACTCGATCGACGATGTCATCTCGTCCTTGGGCGACTGGCAGCAAAGGTCGAATCGGCGCGTCAGGCGCTTGTGCAGGCACGCATCGCGCACGAGGAGACCCAGCGGGCGGTGAATGAAGCGCGGGCACTATGGGCCGGGCGTTCGGCGGCGAGCCAGAAATGGCAAGAGATTGAGGGAAATATCCAGCGCGCGACCGCCGTCCGTTCGGAGTCTGCGGCCGAAATCGACGCCGACGATGAAGTTTTGCTCCGATATCAGGGTGGTTCGCGCAGCCAGACGATCGGCGGGGCATTCTAATGGTTGGTTCAGTTATGACGTCGCGAACTGCGCCCGTGCAACCTGTCGGTAAGTGCCGTGGCTGAACCCGCACTCTTTCAGCCAGCGGTGAAGCTGGCACATGAAGTGGTCTCGTGGGTCAACGAGATCTCCGCACGGCGCAGCGTCCTGCAGAGCCGCCTTGGCGACAAGCCGCTATCCATCCGCGTGAGCCGGCTTGTTTGGCAGGCCGAGCCATATGCCATGTCGATGGTCGACTGCGTATTTCGGGCCGGAGGCGAGACAGCTGTTTTGTCCTTGCCTCGCCTTCTCGTCGAGACACTGATTTCAACAGTCCAGCAGGGCCTTACTTTACCCTCCGACCCAACCTGCTCGCTCGTTCTAGAGCTTGCGCTGGCACCCTGGATCGTTGGATTAGAGAACGTGCTCGCATCGAATGTGCAGCTGATCCGCATCGAAGACGCAACGGCGAAAGGCCCCTATCTGGAGCTCGATGTTGCCATCGGAGCGCTGGCAGGAAAAGCCCGCCTGTTCTTGTTCGCGCCTCTCGACGGTCTGATTCCTTCTGCGTTCCGCTTGTTGGGCGAGTTGATTGGCCAATTACCGCGAGAGCAAGGCAAGATTTCGTCGGAATTGCCGGTCGTGATTGCGAGAGAGATCGGCTCGCTGCGGGCGCCTGTCATGCTCCTTCGCCAAGCACAGCCCGGCGACGCACTGCTGCCCGACGTCATTCCGTTTGCCCATAGCCAGCTGATCCTCACGGCGGACAAGTTGTGGGCGCCGGCGCAGGCCGCAGACGACAAACTTGTCCTTCGCGGACCATTCCGCCTGCAGCCCCATCCTCTAAGGTATGTAGATATGACGATACGCTCCCAAACGGAACAAGCAATCCTGCCCTCGGAAGCCGACATCGACAGTGTTGAGATCACGCTTGTCTTTGAATGCGGCCGCTTGCCTATCCCGCTGGGTACGTTGAGAAGCATCAACGAGGGATACGTGTTCGAACTTGGGCGGCCGCTGGACGGTCCCGTCGATATTGTAGCCAACGGTCAATTGATCGGCCGGGGCGACATCGTGCGCATCGGTGAGGCGCTTGGGATCCGGCTACGTAGCAGGTTGGCAGTCAATGGTTGACATTCAACCGAGCGTCCTTGCGCTTCTCGCGGCGACGGTCGGCCTTGGCCTGCTGGCATTCGCAGTCGTCACAACGACCGCCTTCATAAAGGTTTCTGTCGTTCTCTTCCTGGTTCGCAACGCGCTCGGAACTCAGTCCATACCGCCGAATATCGTCCTGTATGGCGCTGCATTGATTCTTACCGTGTTTATAAGCGCTCCAGTGTTCGAGCAGACTTACAATCGCGTGACCGATCCGCAACTTCGCTATCAGACCGCCGACGACTGGGTGATCGCCGCCAAGGAGGGCAGCGAGCCGCTGCGCGCCCACCTCAAAAAGTTCACCACTGAGGAACAGCGCACGTTCTTCCTGTCATCGACGGAACATATCTGGTCGGATGAGATGCGCGGCAACGCATCAGCCGATGATTTAGCAATTCTCGTGCCGTCCTTTTTGATCTCGGAACTTAAGCGTGCATTTGAGATTGGCTTCCTTCTCTATCTTCCGTTCATCACGATCGACCTGATCGTGACGACAATTCTGATGGCCATGGGCATGTCGATGGTGTCACCAACAATGATATCCGTTCCTTTCAAGCTCTTTCTGTTCGTCACAATCGACGGCTGGTCGCGGCTCATGCACGGATTGGTGTTAAGCTACGCAACGCCCGGAGGTTGAGATGGACGAAGCCAGCATCCTCACCCACGTGAGCCGATCACTTGTCCTGTTCATGATCTGGGTTCTGCCGCCGCTCCTGGCAGCTCTCGTGGCGGGATTGGGTATCGGCATCGTGCAGGCAGCAACCCAGCTGCAGGATCAAACCTTGCCACTGACAGTCAAGCTCCTCGTTGTCGTCGCGGTGCTCGTTCTGTTTGCCCCGGTGCTGAGCGCGCCGCTAATCGAACAAGCCCAGCATATCTTCACTGAGTTCCCCGCGCTCACAGCGAGGTATTAGTGCGGGAACGCAAGGCTGACCAAGCCTAAAGCTATGGCGTCGCGTTTGTCTGTCCTCATTGTGAACCGTGACCAGAAGAGGGGAGTTTCGTCAGCTTACCGAAAGCTCGCCTCACTAGCATGGGACAGATGAATCCGAACTTTCCTGTTCGGCTCGATGGGCCTTCGGAGGAAGAATGATCTCATCTGAAATTGACATCCACTCGATTCAAATCTTGCTCACGATGGAATGACCTGCGGTAAGGCCTGGCCCTCGATGTCTAACCTGGCGAGTTATCAACTAGGAGACAGGCGAACCGCTTTGATCTCAAGCGGCCGCACGGCTTTGACGTTCTGATGGATCATGCCGCGATGAAGGTGCCGCCCGAGACTGATCGCCACAAACTGTTGAATTGATGGAAGCTCCGAAGCGCCAGATCATCAGCACCGCCCTGCGGCCAGTGAGACCCGAAGGAGCTTGGGTTGCTGGCCTTGCAGCGGCGCTATTCGGCGGGTCCTATCTTGAAATGGTCATACCTTATTGGCGACAGCCGTGGATGCTGAGAGTTGAAGCGCACGACCTGGCCTGGCGCTAGGTATGTCGCTGTGCAACCGCTAGGACACGAGGTAGATGACCAGCAGAGTGCTTGACGCCTTGCATCATGGCGAGGCACGGGCGATTAGATTGGCTTGAAGCGAGCGGCGAGCTGGACTCAAATGGATGCGTTGTCACCCACCGAGACGCAAAGTCTGGTTCAGACTGCCGTCGAATTCGTCGTTGCGGCCGGACTTGGCGCGGCCCGGGCGCTTGGCATTATGCTGGTTCATCCGGTATTCACCCGGCCGCACATTAGCGGGATGATCCGTGCAAGCGCGACGGTTGTGATTGGATTGCCTTGCTTGATGCAAATCAAGAGCGGCTTGCAGACGCTGGATCCCGGCACCCGTATGATTGCGGTCGCGCTCCTCGGCGTGAAGGAGATATTTATCGGCCTATTATTCGGCTTTCTGCTCAGCATACCACTTTGGAGCATCCAAGCAGTTGGTGACATCATTGATACCCAGCGCGGCATCTCAAGCCACGTAGACGATCCTGCGACGCGCAGTCAAACCTCCGCAATGGGGCTCTTTCTCGGAACTGCGGCGGTTACGATCTTCGTTGTATCGGGGGGCCTGAACACAATGATCAGGTGCCTCTACGGAAGTTATCTGATCTGGCCCGTGTATCGACTGCTACCGCCCCTGACCGAGCAGGGGGCAATGGAGTTTATCAAGCTTCTCGACCATATCATGCACACGACCCTCGTGGTCGCCGGGCCCGTGCTGGCTCTGCTGCTTCTGATTGACGTATCCCTCATGCTGCTCGGGCGCTTTGCGCCGCAAATCAAGCTGAACGATCTTTCTCCGACTATCAAGAATGCCGCCTTTGGCATCATCATGGTGAGCTACGCCGTCTTCCTGATCGAATATATGGGAGCCGAGATCGTTCAGTTCGACGGTGTGCTGGAGTGGCTCGAGAAGTTCTTGAAATGAACGACACGAGTGAAGAGAAAAAGCTTCCACCAAGCCACAAGAAGCTGAGGGACGCGCGTAAGAAAGGGCAGAGCCCGCGCAGCGCCGATTTTGTGACCGCGGCAAGCCTTTGCGCTGGTTTCGGCTGCCTTTGCCTCAGGGGGGGGCCGATCGTAGACGCATGGCGCGAAGCCGTGCAGCTCACCGACAAGCTGCAGGGCCAGCCGTTCAACAGCGCGGTCGGGCCGGCGTTGGTCGGATTGGTAGACCTTTCTATGGCAGCCGTAGCTCCCATCCTGGGTGCGGCGTTGGTTGCGGCCGTCTTGGCCGGCGTCTTGGCCAACGGCGGGTTGACGATTTCCGTCGAGCCGTTGAAACTCAGTTTTGAGAAATTGGATCCGGTGAAAGGGCTGAAGCGGATTGTCTCCCAGCGCTCGCTTGTCGAGCTTGGAAAGGCCCTCGTCAAAGTATTGGTTCTTGGTGCCACGTTCCTCTTCACTGTGCTCGCAGGTTGGAGGGCACTGGTCTATTTGCCGGTGTGCGATTTGAGCTGCCTTGGTGTTGTCTTTAACGAGCTGAAAGTACTGATAACGATTGCTGCCGGCGCCTTTTTGATTGGTGGGCTGGCCGATCTGCTCATTCAGCGTTGGTTGTTCCTGCGCGACATGCGCATGACGCAGAGCGAGGCCAAGCGCGAGTCCAAGGAACAGGATGGTAATCCGCACATCAAGGGTCAACACCGCAGGATCCGTCGCGAGTCGGCGAACGAGTCTCCGCTCGGCATCCACCGGGCAACATTGATATTGAGTGGACCGGCGACGGTGATTGGCCTGCGCTACGTTCGGGGCGAGACAGGCGTCCCGGTTCTGGTGTGCCGTGGTGAAGGCGCGGTGGCGGCACAGTTACTGGCGCAGGCGCGCGCCCAGCGTCTGAGCATTGTCGAGGATCATGTGTTGGCGCGGCAGCTGATCCGCAAAGGTGGGATGGGTAAGGCCGTTCCGATGGATTGTTTTGAGAGAGTCGCAAAGGCGGTGTTTGCCGCCGGCTTTGTATAGTGTCGATACGCTCAGACCTTCGCGCAAAGACCCTATTGTCGCAGAACCTGGTACAAGCTGCGCGATCCAAAAACGACGGCTGAGCAAAGACAGGACTCCAGGAGCGTCGTCGGCCCATCGCAAGACTGATATGGAAACCAGAGTGTCCAGCGTCGTTCGTCCTGCCCGGATGTTGCGAGCCTCTTATTGGGTTTCTGGCGCCCCCCTGTTTTGGGTTCCATCCTCCAAATTGCTGCGATTGCCGGTCGCCGCGGGCCCACGAGCTGTGATGGGAAGCACTGCACGATCACCACTGGTCGGCATGACGGCGCCATTGCCTAGCAGGTCGCCAGGATCGTTGACCATGACGGCGAGGTTATTGCGGACTGAGCAGCCAAGCGTTGGATCAAACGAATTGTCGCCTAGAGAAGGGCCCGTGACAGCGAGCGGCGGACAGACGGCAGGATGTGCCTCGTAGGTAATTGCCTCGATCCGGACCCCGAAATGTGCGGGTAGATCGACGGGAGAGGCGGACAGGCGGATATTGTAGGGGGCAACGCCCATCGCGCGCGCCTCATGGGCAACCTGCGCTACGAGCCGCGGTGAGCCGGCGACGTCGAGTTGGAGTGCATCGCGCCGGCCGCGGCTGGCATTCGCAATGAAGTCCCGCAGGCCGTACTTATCGTTGCGACGAAGATTTTGAAGCAGCAGGACACTGGTCTTCTGCTCCACCCGAGCCGCTTGTCCAGCCGGTCCGGAAGAAATCGCAGCACTATTTGCACATCCGCCAAGGGCCGCCGCAACTGGGATCAAAAGACATAGGTGTCGCAAGGTCATTGGCAGTCCTCATTCTATGATAAAGCCGGCACCGACGGTTGCACCCGATCTGGCCGTGGCGGGCGCCGCCTCACGGCCCTTCGACGAACCAGCCAGCGTATTCGTCAGGGTGCGCCCTGCGTCCGAAGGCGGCCCGATGCGATCAGTTGGAGCGCTCATCTTGGCCGGGCTAGATCCCGGTCGGACGATGTAGGGAGTGACAATGATGACCAGTTCGGTCTCCTGCTTCTGAAATGAAGAGGAGCGAAACAGCACACCAAGGATCGGAACATCGCCTAACCAAGGAAAAGTGCCGATGTCGGTACTGAAATTGCGCCTGATAAGCCCCCCAATGGCGAAGCTTTGACCGCTGGCAAGCTCAACGACAGTACTGGCACGACGCGTGGAGAGGCCGGGCACCGATATTCCGTTGACGCTGACCTCGCCTTCTTTCGACAGTTCGCTGACTTCAGGCTTCACATGGATATTGATCTGATTATTGCTGAGGACGGTTGGGATGAACTCCAGGCTGATTCCGAATTGTCGGAATTGGACCGAGACTTGCCGGTTGTCCTGCATCACCGGAATCGGAAATTCGCCACCTGCCAGAAAACTTGCGGATTCCCCGGACATGGCGGTCAGGTTCGGTTCAGCCAGGATCGAGGCGAGGTGCTCGCTGGCGAGTGCGTCGAGAACAGCGCTCAGGTTGATATTGCCAGCGCTGTACCCGATGCCGATCGTGCCGCCGCCGCGGGCCGATCCGGAACCGCCACTTTTTCCCGTGGCAAGGAAAGCGCCGTTCGGACCGGAAGCCGTGAAGTTGATATTGAGGTCCTTGACGGCACTGCGGGAGACTTCCGCCACCCGCACACTCAGATTCACCTGCAGCGAACCTGCCACCTGAATCTTATTGACGACCAGCGCACCCGGACCGAGAAACTGCTCGGTCACCTTCCTGGCCGTCTCGACGATATCGGCGTTGGGAGCCGTGCCGCCAAGGATTGCGCCGCGTGGGGTATAGCTGACCTGGATCGGATAATCGCCGATCTCAGCCTTCAGCGTGGCACGCAGGTCCTCGATCGGCTGGGTGACGACGACGCGCAGCTCGGCGAGAGCCTCGCCGTTTTCGTTCAACGCGAACAGGCTGGTTCGTCCGGATTTTTTGCCAAATACGAATATCGTGCTGCTCGATGGCGCCTGATAGTCGGCGATCGCCGGGTCGGCAACAAAAATGCTCGCTGCCGGCGCGTTCAGATGAACCGTCTTGCCCTGTGAGGAGGTGAGATTGAGCGTGCCGGTGGTGCTGCCAGGCGCCGAATGTGGCGGCTCTCCTTTGCTGTCCCGTTTTGTCTCGGCTGCGCCTGCAAGCGGAAATAGCAGAGCAAGTCCGCACAGGACATAGCACAAGCGCGGCAGAGCGGCAGAGCGTTGCGCTATCATGACCATGAGCGGCAGATTGGCGCCGGCAGCATTCTTGACGACCTTCAAGGGATTGTTGCTTTCAAGTTAGATTGCTAGGCAGCCGATGCCGCGCCGACGAGTTCAAGGGTGTAGCCGACCCCGCGCGCGGTCTTGATCCTGAGCGTCGCACCGGCCTGGTTCAAATGCGCGCGTAAGCGATAGATCCCGACTTCCAGCGCGTTGGTCGAGACCTCGTCGTCAAACGCATACAAGCTATCTTCCAGCGATGTGCGCGGCACGGTGCGGCCGGCGCGGTTGAGCAGATGTTCGAGAATGCACACTTCGCGCCGCGCAATTCTCAGTATCCGGCCGCCAACCGAGACTTGCCTTGCGATAGGGTCGAAATGCAGATTGCCGAATGTCACCACCGGCGCCGTCATTTGCGTCGATCGTCGCAGGATGGCCCGCATGCGGGCGATGAGTTCGTCGATAGACACGGGCTTGGGCAGGAAATCATCCGCACCTGCATTGAAAGTTGCAATTCGGCGGCTGAGATCATTGAGACTGCTCATCATCATCGCCGGCATTGATCGTCGCTCGCGCCGCAACTGCTTCAGCCAATCCAGTCCGTCTCCGTCGGGCAAGACAGATTCCAGCAGGACCATGTGGTAGTTCGCGCATTCCAGCGCGGCCGACGCCTCATCCAGTGTGCGCGTCACATCGACGGCGAAGCCGCAATTCAAGAGCGCTTCCTTCACGGCGCGGCCAAAGTCCGCATGATGATCAACCAGGAGAATTCGCATTCATTGCCTCTCGTCCATCCTCGGCAGGACTTGAGCGTGTCACGGTTGACCATGTGGCTCGGTGGGCGGCCGCTTTGACGTGAATTCGAAAAGTCGGAAATGCCAGGATGGAGCATAGTGGCAGGCGATCAATGTTTGCCGGTCTATCGTCATCGGATAGGCGGCTTGCCGCGCATCGCGTCCGCCGGCGACACCGTTCAAAAGACCCTGCGTGTCAGCAAGAGCTCCGCTATTTCCAACAAGGTTGAAAGCCTTGGCAGCGCGCTGATGCATCTGTGGGCCGAGGCCGCCGCCGGCAGGAGCGATTACGCCAAACCGCGCGAGTGAAACGAAATCGCAAGTGAGAGCGGCTGAATTGGCCGAACAAACTAGCGAAGCTGACATTTTGAAACTCCCTCAATTCGTCTTAATCCGCGGTCGGTCCTGCTAGGCTGTTGAGCCTGTAGTGTCGTCAAGCCACGGCAATGCAAGGTTTTTCGCGTTTTTTAAGACAGTTCACGCGCTGTGCATCTGGCCGATGTGTTGGAAGAAGCCGAGATGCACGACGAAAGATCAATACGCCTGTTGGCTGGATAGACATCCTCTCGTTGGCCGGTGATTGCCGCGCGAGGTGCCAATCGTCCAAAGTGCGGTCGCGCCGGAGTCCTCCCATGCCGCCGCGGAGCGAATGCAGCGAACGAAGGAGGAATCGAGTCCGGCGTTGCGAGCGCGCATCGCCTGAGGTGGTTGCCCAGGCTCCGTGTCGTCACACGGCTAAACCACGAGACAATGATCTGATCCGGAACTCGGCGTATGACCGGCAGACAAAATTGTGACTGCTCGCGTTCTTCTCGCCCGCTGGATCCTGGCCTGGCTACGCGTGGGGCGAGTCGTCCTACGCTGTGCGCAGAAGCGATGCACGATGTACGCTCTGAAGAGAAGCCATCGAGTGTAACGAGGCGGAGCGGCCGTGCATTGAGTTTTTGAGACGTTCGCAATTCTTGCTACCTGTCAGGAAGAGTTCACGCGAGCGGGCTCTGTCGCGAGACTGTCGTAAATCCTACAATCTGACGCTAGGTGAGATTCAAGCGCTTTGACGACTTCTTGTAGCGGCGCCATCAGGCTCGAAAGCCTCGTGAGATAGCGGCGATACAGTTTAGACCAGACCATCGACCTGCGCATGGCGGTCTTGCGCTATCCAGGTCGTGAGCATTTCGCCGTCCGATCAAGCTTAGCGCCAGAGCCATGGATGTGCACGAAGAGCCAGTCGTTCGTGCCAGGCTTTGGGCAAAGCCATGGCATCACAATCGGACGATCGACGGATCCGCCTCATGCGTGGCAATATTGCGGGAAGACCGGGGCGGGTATGCGTTCGCGTGACGGGCATGGGCTAACAGCCGAGATGCGGACGAGCGATCGCGCGAGCCAATTTGATCATCAAGGAACTGAGGAGAGAATCGATTGCCAGACGTCATTTTGAATGCTGCCTCCATAGATCGCGGTCGACTATGAGGGGCTTTGGTGCGATCAGCAAAATCGATTGTTTTGATGGAACACATCCAGGTGACGGATCGGCCCTGCTGCAACAGTATCGCCTGTCGCAGACGAGTGAATAGCTGAAGCGGTCGCGGCCAAAGCGTTGATCGCGCTTCAATGTCAGGTCGTGCTAGCTAAAAGGGGCGATACTTCGCGTTCAGAGGTTTACTTCGTCACGCCTCCGGCCACGCGTGATGGCCACTAACAAATTGATGCAGTGCGATGTCGGAACGTAGCCAAGATACCAAGATGCCCCGAACGGCCAGCTCCTCCGTCGTAGTGCGACTTTCTCTCTCGGAGCCCTCACCGCCCGTAGCGCATTGCGTAGGGGGCTGCCCCGTTCGATCGGCGAGTTGATCAGACATCGGTCGCGCCACGCCTGCTCAAACTGTTACGCGTGAGGTGTGCCGTGCTCCAGGTCTACCATGAGGTGGTTGTCTTGGTGCATGAACCAAAACGAACCATACTAAATGGCGCGGTCGACAGAGTATCGATGCATTACTCCCGCGCTTGTAGGGATTTGCTTCGCTGGCGGCCCGGTAGCTCTCCAAGTTGCCGCCCAGGAACAGGCGCTCAGTCTCTCGGGTTGGAGTTCTGCCGAGTGAGCACATCAAATAGACGTCCCCGTCGATGTGGTCCGGATCGTCGGCATTCATTCCAAGACCGATGCTGCTCAGTACGTCGTCAGGCGTTCAGACCGCGGACGTCGGTACCGTATAGGTGTGCAGCGCGTCCGCATTGTTGGCGATCGCTCTCGCCCAAGTATCGCACGAAACGGCGAATGTTTCCGGATCCTCGACCAACGATACCAAGGCAGATGTGGTCGTCTGGCCGCGCATATGCCAGCCTGCCTGTCGATCCGGCTCGGCTGCTGCAGCACGTCGTGAACCCCGAATGGAGTGTCGGCGGCATTCCGGGGATCAACATTCATTTCAGTCTCCATTCGAGTGCCGGCTATTGGCGCAAACTATTGCAGGCGCAGCTTTCGAGAAGCTGACGGACCAGGAAAGAAGCCATTTGCCTCGGCCTTTGAGGGGAGCCGGATGGATTTGGTCAGTGAGGCGATCGTCAGCCAGAAGGAAGACGCGCAAAGCCAGGGATCACAAGTCGGCGCTGTCTCGTGCTCTCTGTCGTTGCTGTTTCGAGTGGGCCGAGATCGTGTCCTTTGACTGAGCTCGTTCGGACCGCCGCGCCAGGTTCGCTCCACCACCACCTCTTTGCGGGTACGCCCTCTGGGGCAGCAGTCCTTGCCCGGCTATCACATGGACAAGCTGGCGGATGCGACGGGCCGCCGTGTTCTTTTCAAGTCGTTTGCTTACAAAGATGCAAGAACGGCATCCTCTCGGAGCCGTCGGACCTGCAATGGACGAGCGCGACCGGTTACCGTTTTGTAGTTTCCAAGCGGCCGACGCTCGATCGAATCGTTCTAGCTAGTCGATTTTGCACGAGGGCGAGCCGCTTTAGCAAACCTGACCTACGAGGTTGTGACGTCGGAATAGCCGTTACAACCACTTGCGCCTAGTTGCGGCAAATTGTCTTTGTCGCAGGCACGCTTGATGTCTTAAATCCGCCAATCGGCTTACACGACGTCTTGCAACGTGCGATCTGTGGTACTTATCGAGGGAGATGAGCGTATGAAGTGTAGTGGCAAAGGACTGGCGATCGTATTGTCCTTGCTTTCGACCGTAGGCGTGAGCACGATGACGAGAGCCGATGAGCCCTCGCCGAAATACACCGAGGTGCTCCATGCCCTGCAGACCGGCAAGAATGTGAAGCTCGTACTGGACATGAGCCACTGTACAGCCGCGGAGGGTGGCAAAGCTGCGTCGGCAACACAGGCTGGTCTGGTCATCAATGCCTTCAGGGTGACCCCCCAGAACGGCATTAGCTTCGCCAACGCCCACCAAACGGTGGACAGCTCCGGGCATGCCGTGACCGAGTACATCCGCCATAGCCTGAGCCGCGAAGGCAGGCTCACGGTGCGGGCTTCGAAGCTTGTCGTCGGGACCACCGAACTCGTGAACCAGGGCGAATTCATCTGCGAACTGCCGGATGGCGCTAAGTTCATCTGGTAAACGAAGAGAACAGCGCAGGGGGACGCGCTTCGAAACCTTGATCCTTTAACCGTGCAAACACCTTCGCAGGTCATGGCGGATGGTTTCGATCGTGAGAGGCGGCCAGATTGTTTCTGGCCGTCTTTTCCTGAAGCGCATCGAATGCACGAACTTGCTGTCTCAAGGTATCGTATGACGGCCATCGATCCTCATTAAACCTCGGTTATCGGAAGATCGGCGGTTCCGGCTAAGAGTGACCGCAACCAGCTTGGAGCAGGAATTTTTTACGAACTGGGCGGACTAAACTAACCATGAGGGAACCCAGCGCTGTTGCAGGGGTGCCGATTTAAAGCGCCAAAAGCGAAAACAGAAGGCTTTTTGATCCACCAGCGACGTCGCTCGCGTGGTTGCAAAGACGGCAGCATCAAGATGAGCCCGCTGCGGACAAGCTCTACTGCTAGCATCGAGACGTTAGTATGTCGGGAAGCAGACAAACCCAACTCAAACGTCATCCAAACTGTCGACTATTGCTTGGCACGAAAGAATGCACACCCCTAGCCATGCCCAGGGGCTTTCCGGGCATGGCTACTATCGCAAGTTGCGGCCGTGGCTGGCCACTGAAGTTAGCAGTGCGTAACATAAGGCAGACGGCGTCTGCTCGGCCGATACCGGCGGGCGTCTTGTCACGTCGCCGCTAACTTTCAACGGGGTGAATTGCAGGCTTGTACGGTTAGAGCAGAATGAAGGGGACGCGCTGGAGAGGGCGCGAAAGACCTCGGAAAATGAACGCAGAGAACAACTTCGCGGCCCGGCTCCTTGACGCCGGACGCCTAGCAGCAATCGCGCGTACACGTGGCCTGAAGACGGATGTTTCATACTACGTCGACGAGGCGCTCAAGGAGCTTTGGCGGACCAGATCACCGGAAGAAGCAAAAGCGATCGCAGAGCGTTGGGTCTTATGGGACGCAAAGGGGAAGCCTTGGCCGCGCGTGCCCCCACTGGAAAACGTCGTCCCGTTCAAACGGACCGGCGCGGCCGAGATGCCGAGGACGCCCTTGCAAGCAATCCGCGAATGGTTCGAAAAACAAAATGAGGACGTACAATGTGAAATCGCTGGCATGGCGGCGCTTTTGATTTTCGAAGAATGCAATCTTCTCGACTTCAGCAACAAGGAATGGTGCGACCATTTGCGCCGATGGCTCGGTGAGACGGGATTACCAAACCATAAGGTCATCGGCCGTGCTCTGACGTTTCGCACCTGTTTCGAGTATTTCTCGGAGAGCAGGTTCACCGAAGCGGCGTGGATGCGATCCAAAGAAGCAGCCGTGAAAATCCTTGCAGATGAGTCCCGCGAGCAGGTCTAGCATCAATCGGAACATGGCGAGGGCCGCTTCGGGAAGCGAACTGGCCATCTCTTCCCCCTCGATCAAATCGGCAAGCTTCACCACATGCGACGGTCCTTTGGGCGCAATCCAGCCATGTTCTGTGAGATGCCCCCGGATCGCATTGATGAGCTGGGTTCGCTGCCGTACCAACAGGTCTCGGGTTCTAAACACTAGACCGGCCGCCTGCTGCTCTTCGCTCTTAACGGCCACGAACCGCATGCTCGGCCGCTGGGCAGCTTCGCAGATTGCCTCGGCATCGATCGCGTCGTTCTTTTGCCGCTTCACGAACGGTTTTACATAGGCGGGTGGGATCGGCCGAACTTTATGACCAAGCTGGGTAAGCTGACGGGCCCAGTGATGCGCTCCACCACACGCCTCCAGCGCTACCGTGCAACTCGGCTGCGCCGCGAAGAAATCCAGCAGCTTTCCCCGGCTGATCCGCTTGCTGAATATCGCGCAACCCCGCCCATCCGCCCCGTGAGCGTGAAAAACATGCTTGGCGATATCCAGACCGATTGTGACAACCTTTGACACGGGCGCCTCCCTTAAGTGGTTCTCAACAACTCCACTTTGGCACATCGATGCCGTCGGCGGGGCGTCCACCCGACATAAGTAGGCCGTCTTGGTCGATCCGGAGCGAGCGTCGGCAAGGTGGTTTCGTCGGCAGAGACCTTTCGGCCTTCTTGACCTCGCTGGAGATGTAGTCGGCCATGAAGCCGAGCTTGCCCATCCATTGCGCCATCAGCTGGCGGTCGAGCTCGATCTTGTCGCGGGCGTAGATAGCCTCCTGCCGATAGAGCGGCAGGCCATCGGCATGTTTGGCGACCGCGATCTGGGCCAGAACCGCTTCCGTCGGAATGCCTCCTTCGATGATGTGGGCCGGGGCCGGCGCCTGGATCACACCGTCCGCGTTCTTGAAGGCATACCTGGGACGGCGCGTGACGATCACTCGGCACTTCGCCGGCACCACATCCAGGCGCTCCGACACGTCCTCGCGGATCAGCACCTTCTGCTTGCCGGCATGCTCCGCCAGCTCTTGCGGCTCAATGACAGTTTCGATCCGCTCCTGATGGAGCGCAAAGCCCTTGCGCCAACGCGGTGCACGCTTACTATCCGCTTGCGCACGGCCTTTGCTGACCTGGGCCTTGATCGCAGCGATGCCGGTCTCGATCTTCTCGAAGACGAAGGCCTGTTGTTCATCGTCGTCGGTGGCCGCCGAGCTTTTCCGATCGTCGGCCGAACCGGGCGCGGTCGAAAGCCTTCAGGATCTGCGTCAGTCGCTCGCGCGTATCGACATCGGCATTGCGGGCCTTGAGATCGGCGACTTCGTTCTCCAGAGCAGCGGCGTGGGCCGCTTTCTCGGCCATGGCAAGTACCATGGCCTTCAGCGCGTCTCTAGGTCATTCGGGAGGCTGAGATCGGGCGGCGTCATTAACCCGACCAGAGCACATCTTGCTCCGCTTCTCTTGCCCTTTCAGGCCGCTGGTCACTTCGCCGCAGTGCTTTTACCCAACAATCTCCGGCGGCTCGACGCCGCGGTCCGGACCCGCTTCCAGTCCATCCCATCCACCAGTGCCATCAACCGCGCAGCATTCAGCTGCACCCGATGATGTCCGATCCGCGGTCAGCAGAACCTCGCCTTCTCAAGCCGTTTTAAATAGAGGCACACGCCAGAGCCATCCCACCATACGATCTTGATTCTGTCGGCCCTTTTTTTGGCCCGGAACACATAAAGCGCACCGTCGAACGGATCTGAGCCCGCATCGCGCACCAGCGCGCAACAAGGCCGTCGATTCCCTTGCGGAAGGCGACTGGATGGCTGGCCAGGTACACCTTCACGCCGGAGGGGATCATGCCGAACGGGCCGCCCGGATCACCCGATGCAACTGCGTCTCGTCGACGTCCGCGCCGGCGCGCACGATCATCTCGCTAATAGCAATTTCGATCACTGCGCCTGTCGCAGACACCACCACACCCTCGCAACTCGAGTGCCGCGAGCGATAATGTCGTTCGGGCCGAGCATCGCGACGCCGGGCGAACAGCTGCACGGGTGAATGCCGATCCGCCGGGCGATCGCCGAGACGCTAGCGCTTGGCTCCAGCGCCTCAATCACGACTTGGGCCTTAAACTCGTACGACCAGCGTCGGCGAAGCTGCCGCGGCGCTCCCTCAAGACAGTCGGCAACCGCTTCGATCATACGGAGGGTTCTAGTTCCAGAACTAGGCGTAAACATAGAAGCGCTCATCGGCTCACAAACTCAGCAGCCGATAGCCGATTGCTCAA
Organism: Bradyrhizobium sp. UFLA03-84; assembly: GCF_002289535.1. NCBI lineage: Bacteria > Pseudomonadati > Pseudomonadota > Alphaproteobacteria > Hyphomicrobiales > Nitrobacteraceae > Bradyrhizobium > Bradyrhizobium sp. UFLA03-84. The sequence goes on from NZ_NSJY01000011.1 coordinate 178,963, forward strand.
CCCCCTGCGCCCGACGGGGTCTCTTTGCCGCTTACGACCTCAAGCCCGATGAGCAAAATGAAATCGAGTATACTATACACGAGATCGCCAACGAGGATGGGCTGGTCTACGGGTACGGCGTAGAGATCAAAGAAGGAGCACCGCAGAACATCCTCGACAAACTTGCGTGGCTGCCCAGGAGGGACGGCTTAGTGCCGATCCCTTCGTGCGATCTCATTCAGTCGTCTGACTGATGACGGGCAGCCTGTCCGGAGCCGCCAAAGAATGGCTGTGAGCAGCGCCCGACGCGGGATTAGGCGCACCATCCTACCGCATGCATCCTGCAATGGCTTAGCATGATTATTGCTGAGGCATGCATTGTTTAAATGCTCATACGTTGACCTCCCATGAGACAGCCAAGCTCTTCTGTGCGCAGCCTCGCACGGGCGGTTCTTCGACGCGGCCGCCCGTGCATTTTTTTCAGCGGTACGTCCTCGGAGGAATTGCCGTGATTAGTCGTAATGAAGCCTCTACGAAAGCCAAAGAGACGCTCGACGAATGGCACATCTTGATGACCGACGCGCTTGACAAACTTGCAGAGCTTCAAAGCACCATATCGCTACCTAGCCCGTCTTGAAAACAGAAAGCCAGCTCAACCGCGCCGGCTTAACGATAGCCACGTCGGAAGTTCTGCGATTAGTAGCCGCTGTTCTCTTTCTCCATTGCATTCTAGTTCGAATGGCACGTGGGTTGCTGGGACATCTGTGGCTTGGCTTCCTGAGTGAGGTCGTCGCCGAGGCGGCCAAGTCACGACCGGAGACTTCGCACGGACGGCACCTCCCCATCGTCCGTGCGCTTTTCTGAAAGCGCGAGTAGTCAGCCGCACGGCGAAAGCTCCCCTTCGTGGAGATCATGCTATGACCTGTTCCACGCTTTCGAGAATGCCATTGCGGTGCTCCGAGAATGGTCTGAGGGCAGACCGCAATGAACATCGCACTTACCACGATTGCGGAGCTTATGGCGAGAAGGGCGTCCAGAACGGACGCTCTCTTCATCGGTTGGCTCCGACGATCACTCAGGGAGGCCTGCAGCCAATGGACAGGCTCAAATTTATACCCGCTTTCGAGGTCGCTATTCGATCTGCCGATCCCGCCAAGCTGGCCGAACTTCGAGAGGCCATCCGCGAGCGCGGGGTCCTGATAAATTTACGGTGGCGAGCATCTTGTGCGCAAGAATACGCTTACGCTCCTTAGGCTGCTCAAGATGATCGGCGGGTTCACGCCCTGTTGCGTCGTGAAGGCTGACGCTATGGCCGTAAGACTCGGCGCGTCTATCGCTGCTTGAGCCCTCAACCGCGCAACCATACGTTCGAAGCGCCGGGTCAAAGCGATGACTGCCTTGCCTACTACCAGAACAAGCAGTTACCTCTAGGATCGCTACAACTTAAGCTTTTGAGGCCGTCTGCGTTGGTTGCGCGGTGAAGTGGCAGCATGAGCAGCGGCGTTAACGCTCGTTACGATATCAACCGGAACCTACGGAACTTGTCAAATGCAAGCGCCTGACGTCGGATGCGAGACGTCGCCGCCAATCGCTTCGCTGGAGACGCACCGCATGCCCTGGCGCCGTCACGGCGATCCCATCGTCGTCTGGATTAATACGCCAGGTGCTTGCAAGCATGATTTCTCGCTTTGTAGTGGCATTCGATCAGGTGCATTCCGTCGCAAGCTTGGATCTTCTTATATCGTGTTAAGCGTGATGGCATCCACATAATGACGGACGGGATCGAGACTAAGAACGTTGCACAGCCTCCAATTGACCTGGAGGGGGGGTACATGACAGCGACCGAGCTCGCTGCGCAATTTAGGAGGACGCCAGCGACGATCGCCCGTTGGGCGCAAATGCCGAATTTTCCCCGTGCGACGGCTTTGAACGGCGATGCGCATTGGCCGATAACTGAAGTACAGGTCTGGTATCGCAAGCGCCAAAGGGCACACCGGGCCGCGCTACGTGCCAAAGAGGCGGCTATAGAGGCGGCTGTCGAGAAGGCTCGCCAGCGCCAACGCCTGATCGCAGCGTTTGCTCGCTGCTGCCCGCTGAAAGTCGAGCGATCAGTTGCTCCGCCGCGTGACGTGCCTCTCTCTCGCAAGATGGTCGTCCGAGCAGACGGCTCGCTTGCTCCTGCCACAGGCGATGATAGCCAGATCGCGAGCGCACCGCGGAATCACGTTAACAACGAGATTGGATCGTCTGGGGGAAATGACGCTAAGTCAGGGGGGCTGGACCAGCCGCGAGATTAGGGTGTGTACTCATAAAATCTCGACTAGGTCCGATTCGTTGTCGAACACTCTTGTGCGGACGCGGCAAAAGTCGCGAAGAGCAATTTACCGACGATGGGACAAGTGGGATAACCCCGAACGCAGCGGCCGGGATGAGGTCGCCGAATCCGACTCCCCACGTCAGGCGGTCTCGTCCTGGCTTGATGTAGTTGGCCCGTTATTCGAACTCGCTTGGCGCAGGAGGCGCAGAGCTGCCAGCAACGCCGTGAAGACCATTGTAAATAGCAGGATCGCGACAGTGGCCTCGCGGATGTCGTGGACCTGCCAGCCGTACCCCCTAGCGTCAACAGCCTTACCTGTCTGTCCCATTATCCAAGGAACTATGTGAGTGAGGCCAGCGCCCACATAGAAAACGATACCGGTCGCAGGCAGCTTGAGATTCATCCTTGAATCCGGCCGGACGCCGCCGCGGCGCAGGCAGAGCGCGAAGGCTTGAAAAATCAGCCAAGACGTAAGTAGCCAGCCAAGATAGTTGGAGAGAGGAACGCCGAACATTCCGCCGCCGTCGTGCCATATCCAGACCTTGGCGATAGTCGCATTGGGGGCATCCATCACAAGGTCCCATTGGGTCATCACGAATGCCGCGACCACAGGCAGGGCAACGAAGTTGAAGGGGCGATTGAGCTGACGATCGGCGCCATCAAGTAGTACTGACGCGACCGTCCACGAAAAATAGCCCGCGCCAAACCACAGCGGCCCGACGATGACCGGAATGAGGCCGATATGCGGAAGGTCCGCGCCGACCTCAAAATGATAGACGCCGAACGGAAAGCCCGTAGCGGTACCAAGGTTCTCCACCGCGAATGCTATGGCACTGCAAGCAATGAACAGGATCAAGGCCTGTTGTGTGCCATAGGCGATGACGGCGTGGATCCCCGCACAGGCGACAAATATTGCGGCGAGCGCTTGCGCGAACGGAGTTGGATTCCAGGAAAAACCTATTGCGGTTGTAAGAATGGCCGCGATGGACAGCCAAAGCATGGCTTCCTGCTGCGCGCTGAGCCGACTGCGGGTGGCTGTATCCGGCGTCACTGGTTGATCCGTTGGTTAAGCGGGGCAATGAACGGCCACGCTACTACAAGGCCTGAGTGTTTGAAATAGATGCCCGCCGTGTCCCATCAGATATCTGGTCGATAAAACAGGCATCAACGCATCATGCATTTTCAACTACTGCAATCCGCGTGGGATCTGGACCGCTACGAGCGGCACCATCCAATCCTCTTGTCCACTTTCGACAGTGAGTACGCCGCCAAGACTAAATGGTGGATCTGCCCGGCATATCGAGCGGGAGCTGGAAGCGTTTGCGTTTTGCCAGACGCCCATGATTCAAGCTTCGAAACTCGGGGCTCGAATCATGCGCTACGAACTCACCGACTATGAATGGACTGCCATCAAGGTGGCGGCGAGCCGGTGTCTGGGGCCGCATCATTGACGCGCTTGCCGCTGCCCATGATTCCGCTATCCAGATGATCGACACTTCGATTGTCCGCGTGCATCAGCATGGAGCCTGCATCACCAGGAACCGGCGCCAATCGATGGGAAGGTCACGCGGCGGCTTGACGAGCAAAATCCATGCGGTCGTCGATAGCAATGGTCTCCCGGTGCGGCTGGCGTTGAGTCCCGGCGAGGCCCACGACGTCCGACTTGCCGGAAAACTGCTGTCTCGTCTGAAATCCGGGTCAATGCTGCTTGCCGACCGTGGCTATGACGCCGATTGGCTCAGGGAGCTCGCCATGAAGAAGGGTGCGTGGGCCAACATCCCACCAAAAAGCAACCGCAGTGGTCCGATCTGCTTCAGCCCGTATCTCTACCGCGCTCGCAACCATGTCGAGCGGTTCTTCAACAGGATCAAGCAATGTCGCCGGGTGGCGACGCGCTACGACAGATTGGGCGCCAACTACCTTGCCTTCGTTCAACTCGCGTCGATCAGGATATGGCTGCGCCTTAATGAGTCCGCGTCCTAGATGACAATGGACGCCACCCGAATAGGGGCGTGGTACTCACCGAAAAGCAGGTCTTGGATGACGGCACTGACAGAGTTCGCTGTCCTTGCCGCGGCGGATTGTCTCCGGCGCATCGAGCTGATGCTCGATCCGCGGCTAACTTCACCTTTGCTTTACCAGCTGCAGCGCTGCCCTGAGCCAGACAATCGACTGTTTTTCTTTCGTTATTTCTCTCGCTAATTGGAGATCACTTGATGCCCTTAAGCAATTCTCCCAGGACGGGAGCCTCAACCGTCTCCTGCAACAGCTTGCGGAAGGACACCGGTTCAATTTGGATTTCCTTGCTGTCACGCAGTCGAGCGATGGCGGCAAGTATTGTGCGAACATCGTAGGTCGAGTTGAAGACCTGTGGCACCCCGCGTTCGATGTCGAGAAGGGTGTAGACGGCCTCCATCGCGGTGCGAACCGAATACTCGGTTGTGAATACACAATCTCGCTCGGCCGCCTCGGCAAATTGTCCTATGAACGCGAAATTGGCAGCTCCTTTTGGCACGACATCCGGCCGGTCGCCCGCTCGCCTTGGCATAAAAAGGGAGGTGATGTAGGGCATCATGACTGGAACCGTTTTTGCGCCGGTCTCGGCGAGTTGCGGTATCTCGGCAATGGGCACACCAAGGTGATATAGCCATTCCTGCGTAACTTCAGCGCCTGTGCAGTCTTGCATCGGCTTCTTCACGAAATCACCGAGCTTGTTGACAAAGAGAGAATAGAGCCACACGATGATTTGGTCTTTTGGCTGATGCTTGAAGTGCGGCTGGCGGTTCACCGTCCAACTAAGCAGCCAACTCGAATCCTTCACCGTAACGATGCCGCCTGTGACGACCTTGCCGCCGAATGGATCACGTTTGGCGATCTTACGAATATAGTCTGGGATGCGCGTGTCCAAGGTCGTGATGGTCGCAGACTCCCACTTAGTCGCATGGATGTTGCCGCCGAAAACGTCAGGCCGCCCGAACGCTGTGCTTTTTTCCGAGATGCGTCGCCAGAGGTCCCATGCTGGAGCAGGACCTTCATTGAGCGTGGCGGGCGTGTGATGATCGCCGGTATCGGAGTTCTCCGTCAAAGACCCGATTGTCACAAAAACGAGATCGTCGGCGCAGAGATCGATTCCGTTGCTGGCCCCGTCTCTTTTGTAGTTGATGCGCGTGGCCTGATTGTATTCGGGCCGGATCGCGAAATCGACGTCGGTGACTTTGACGCCGAATTGAAAGTTGACCCCCTGCTTGGCCAGCCAGTTGCACAGTGGCAGGACAAGGGATTCATACTGATTATACTTTGTAAACTTCAGTGTACGGAAATCCGGGAGCCCGCCAATGTGATGGATGAATCGATGGAGGTAAAGCTTCATTTCCAGCGCGGAATGCCATTCTTCAAAGGCGAACATTGTGCGCCAGTAAAGCCAGAAATTGCTGTTCAGAAGATCCTGCCCAAAGACTTCATCGATGCGTTTCTTCTCCATGTCCCGAGGGTCCGCAAGAAAGATGGCGATCAAATCTTTTTGCGCGTTGCCGGTCAGGCTGAAGAGGCCATCTGTATGGGCATCCTGCCCTCTATTCACAGTCGCTCGTTGTAACGAGTAGTTCGGATCATCCTTGTTCAGCCAATAGAACTCATCGAGCACGCTGGCGCCTTCCAGTTCCAGCGATGGGATCGACCTGAACAGATCCCATAGACACTCGAAATGGTCCTCCATCTCCCGACCACCCCGAATGACGAATCCTCTCTCTCGCTGCTTGGCGCCGTCGAGCGCACCGCCCGGCAACGTCAGCCGTTCGAGAATTGTGATTCGGTTGCCTGGCATATGTCCATCGCGAATGAGGAACGCCGCACCGGCAAGTGCCGCTAGACCAGCACCGATGAACCAAGCAGTCTTCTTGTCCACAGAAACGGGCTTACGAGGGCGGGCAAAGGCTTCGTAGTTTCCGCTGCTGCAATACATAGCTTGTTTCCTCCGCTTGGTCAGCACGTCCATGGGGGTCATGAAAACATGTGCTCCGGCGCCGCGTGTTGATGCGGGACGCCGATTGTCAAGCCACCATCAAGGACTATCTCAGCACCAGTCATATAGCTTGACTCGTCGCTAAGCAGGAATGCGATCGCCTGAGACACTTCGATCGGCTGGGCAGCTCGTCCCAATGGAATGGGGAAAAGGGCCGGGTCCAATCTCTCAGTCATCGTCGTGGCGACGAGCCCAGGATGAACCGAGTTAACGCGCACGCCGGAGGCCGCGCACTCCAGCGCGGCAGACTTGGTGACACCACGCACGCCGAACTTGGAGGCGACATAAGCATGAAGGCCGGGGCTGCCTCGTAGCCCCTCGATCGATGAGACGTTGACGATAGAACCTCCGCCCGCGCGCCGGATTGCTGGTAGAGCGGCCCGGATGCCGAGGAACACGCCGGTAAGATTAACCGCCAGAGTCCTATTCCATTGATCGAGTGAAAATTGTTCGATCGGAGCCATGCTGGCGACACCCGCATTGTTGACGAGCCCTTGTAAGGCGCCAAATTTGCTCTCTGCGGCCGCAACTGCCATTGCCCACGATTTCGGCTCGCTAACATCCTGGTGCACATAGATGGCGGCATTTCCCAGTTCGGAAGCGAGAGCCTCTCCGTCCTCATCAAGGATATCAGTGACTACGACTCGCGCGCCCTCTGAAACCAACAAACGGGCATGGGCCGCTCCCATTCCTCGCGCCGCACCAGTCACCAGAATGACCTTCTCGTTCACACGTCCCATGATAGGGTCCTCGCCCGGGGCCATCGATCAGTTAGCTTGGTACGGCGCTGCCAACGATGTGCAACAAATCGACAAGAGCAATGCGCATGCCAAAAGCAGGCTGATTGGTTAGACGAATCGGGCCGCTACATTGATCGTATCGCAGCGACCCACTCGGCCGTCGTGTTACACTTCCGACATCATGGGCTCAGCCGGACATTGGTTGAGACGGAGGCAAGAAGCGAGCGGCAGCTCGGGCGGAACTCAGTTCGCCATATCTTGCGAGCTTCTTCTGAACGGAAGGGGAGGGGGCGGTTCACGCGTTCGAAAGGAGATCGACAGATCGCAGCTTGGCATCATACTCCTCGTAAGTGCCAAGCATGATCTGGCCAACGGCCAAATTGTGCACGGGATCGATGACGGAGGGAGAGTCGTAAGTCAGAGAAACAGGACCCGTGAATAGTACTTCTTCGCCCGACTCATCTCGCCGGAATGTTCGGTCGGTGCACCACTTGACGAGCTGTGTTGCAGCTCCTTTTCCGGATGGCGTTATTGGAGGCAAATGCCGTATCGAATAGAAGTTGGTGTGTGTCGAGCACATCTGTCGGGCTGCTGTTCTCAGGCGCGAATCTGGCTGAGCAGTTATGGTCAGCAGACGCTTGCCTGCCGGACGCTCAAGTGTCCCTTGAATTAAGCCGCCCTCTCGAGTCAATGCGATGTGTGCAAACTTTTTGGGAGCTCCGAGCCCCTCTCGTCCGGAGGCGAGGGCAGCATCGTTCGCGGTCACATAGATGTAAGGAATATAGAAGCCGGTCTGCCCACCAGGATCACGAACCTCGATTCCAGAATACTGCTCCAGATATGGTCCGACGATGCTTGAGCCGTAACTTGCTATACCTACGACGCCCAGTGGGGGATTCGCTGCAGGAACTAGCTGCTTTGGTAATAGCCGCTCCACGTCGCTTGCAATTGTGAAGATGGCTTGAACGGCTTGGCAGTTAAGAAACGCGCTGTCATGCTCTTCATCGCCGTGATAAAGGGGCGCGTCGAACGGAATACCTCTGATTTCAGTCATTAATTATCCTCCGGTAGAGCGCCCCGCGGGCGCTTGGTGGAGTTCGCGAGATCGCGGAGGACGCACGATAGTGGTCATCCGTTATGATCTTCGCGAGACCCCATCCTGATCCTGGTTCACGACCGCGGACCTTGCGGTCGTCTTCTGCGAGACCGAGCTATGGATTCGTCCAGAAGCTAGAGCTTCACGCCTTTGGGAGAACGATGCGACAAAAGGATCGTAGCCGAATACGTTCGCGCTATCCCGCGTCCGGAGGCGCCCGTCGTACTGTAGCCACGAGTTTCATGCTCGTAGACGCTCATAATATCCGGCGGAGGCCGTGCGCAAATGCGGTTTCTGCCGCAGCAGCTCGAACGTGTGGTTTCATTGCGAACACACCAGCATTCATCTTTGAACAAGCGGACTCGCCGGACGCGAGTTCGCCCTACATCACCGGGCGAGTGGTAGTTTGAGCGGAATTCGGTGATGGCGTAGCGCAGCAAGTTGCGTGCCAGCCTCGCGATTGAGGCGCTTACCGGCCGACTTGTTGCGTCATGAAGTCTGGCAGCCGACCAACTCTGCGCAAGATGTTAGACTCGCTCCCGTTCGAAGCGAACTGCCTCGACCATCTCCTGGAGGGCGATCTGATGCGCGGGGTGAACTGCTGTTACTGAAGCCAGCGCAGATAGCGCTAAGCTGGCCGAAGGTGGTGACGTTCAACGTAAGCGCAAAAACCATCGCGTTATGCTTCGGAGCGAGTGTGCAGGGAAAGCCGCTATCACGGCAATATCGCAGCAAGCACGGAGAGATGGGTAGTTGAACCACTGGGGCAGCAAGCTGGCCAAATGCGTCGGTACCAAAAGGCCAAGCTCTCGCTCGCAGAGTGGCCGTCATCCTTCATGCCATATGGACCGACGGTATCAAATTCCAGGCAGTGATCCGGCGCATGAACTAGCTTTAACTTTAACCACGCTGCAAATCTGCCGGCTTGCTTCGAGCGGTCAAACATTTATGAGTTTCGGCCACGCACACCGAATCCGACGGGCCGATTCGGTTCTGTCCTTGAGCAGGTGACTGGGCCAGCGCGACTTGGCACTCCCAAGAGGGACTTGGTCGCCGCGACAAAGAGTGCTTCTACTCTAGTTGTCGCCCTGCAAAAACGGCGATTATCGAGTGCTACCGGAGGCGGGAAAGCTCGGTCGAGGAGGTCGAGCGGGCAACGTCTGGGACAACTCGGCGATGGAGAGCTTCTTCTCGTCGCTCAAGACGGAGCGCACCGCACGCAAAACTTATCGAACCAGGAATGAGGCCGGAGCAGATGTCTTCGACTACATTGAGCGGTTCTACAACGCCACCCGACGGCACTCGGCGATCGGCAATCTCAGCCCGGTTGAGTTCGAGCGAAAGGTGGGATTAGCTTAACTGAGCGGCTACGAAGCCGGCAGCAGCTCCATGCTAGACTGCCCGCTCGAAGAGAGGCAGTTGCAGCGGCTCGATTTAAAGCCTGGTGAGTTGATCGCTCTAAACCGCGATGAGGTTGATCCAATCATCCCGCGCCCTCGGCGTCACTGAGCACAGTTCTCTGTCTGTCTCGTTGTTCGATCTTATACAGTTGCGTCCGACTGATGACGGCCATGTCGGAATTTCGTCACGAATGGGCCGTGAGCCGCGCCCGACGTGGGATGAAAGTGCACCATCCCTACCGCATGCATCCTGCAACGGCTTTGGCACGCTGATTGCTGAGGCATGCACGGGCCTGGATGTTCATACGTTGACCTCCCATGGACAGCCAAGCCTTTCATAGCGCAGCCACGCACGGGCGGTTTTTAGACCCGGCCGCCCGTGCATCTTCTTCAGCCGTACGAACTCGGAGGAATTGCCGTGATTAGCCGTAAAGAGGCCTTGAAGAAAGCCAAAAAGGCGCTCGACGAATGGTGCGAAGGGAACATCTCGATGACCGACGTGCTTGATACACTTGCAGAGCTTCAAAGGACCATTTCGCTACCTAGACGGCCCTCAAAGCAGAAGACCAACGCAATCACGCCGGCTTGAACGATATCCGCGTCAGAAGTCTTGCAATCTCGTTATTTGCTTTCCTTCATTGCATTCTAGTTCGATTTGGCACGCTGGTTGCTGAGACATCTGTGGGCTTGGCTGCTTGAGTGATGCCCTCGCCAAGACGGCCAGGTCTCGACAGCAACTTCACGCACGGGCGGCCCTCACGTCGTCCGTGCGCTTTTCTGAAAGTGCGAGTAGTCGGCCGCGCACCTGCACCTAACCTTATGGCACGGCGCTTGCTGAGGAGCCGTGGGCTTGGCTGCTCTTCTTTCGCGCATCCCATGGGACGCCGAGCCCAGCGTAAGTTCGCACGGACAGCCTTTTAAGCCGTCCGTGCGTCCCCCGCAGGACTACATGCCCGCGCGGCTGAATGCGCCCTTCGCGGAGATCATGCCATGACCTATGAGCAGGCCTTCGAGAACGCTGTTGCGGTGCTGCGAGAATGGTCTGAGGGGCGAACCGAAATGAGCGTAGCGCTTGCCACGATCGCGGAGCTTATGGCGAGAAGCGAGCCACCAGAACAGACGCCCTCGGTTGGCTCTGACAATCACTCAGGGAGGTCTGCAGAAAATGGACAGGCTCAAATTCATACCCGCCTTCGAGGCCGCCATTCGCTCTGCCGATCCCGCCAAACTGGCCGTACTTCGAGAGACCATTCGCGAGCGCGGCGGCCCTGACGAGTTTACGGTGGCGAGCACCGAACTCATACGCAAGCATCCGCTCACGCTCTTTAGGCTGCTTACGATCATCTCCGACGCCGCACATGAAAAGCAACGGCCATGATCATCAACCCAACCTCTCGAAGTTACACCATTCTCATCGCGGAGGCGGCTGTCTCTGTTGTTCATGTGGTCTGCAGAGCATGGCGGCTGTACATGCGGTCAAATAGATCGGTCGAAGACATCGACCAAGGCGAAAAGCCTGCGCAATGGCCGCCCCCATCCGTCTTCGACGGCCTAATGCGCTCAGCGCCAACGTGCCGAAATGACTGAGGTGAGGTCCGCCATGCCGCCGCTCGTCGTAATCATCGCTTCGACGCACCTTGGCGTTTTAGCCACGATCAACATCACTGCTCAGCCCTCAGAAAATATAGATGAGTGCCGGAAGATGGGCGAGTCAGCGATCAAGGCTGCGACATTGAAGCCCGGCTTTTCTGCCGCCTATGTCTGCCACGACACTACTCTCCAGCAAGGGTTGTCGGGCGCGTTAGGCATCGTTGCCTACATGCAGAAAGAGGATGGCAGAGTAACGATCCTAGAGGGCCACATGGCGACGCTATCAGACTGCAGGATTGCTGGAGTGGCAGCAGTTGCTGCTGCGAGCAAAATTGCTCCCAATACGACGGCTTGGGCTTGGGCCTGCTACGACGTCGGTAGCTTTGGACGGTGAAGCGATGAACATTACCAGCCTTCGCGCATGATGATTTCCGGTTTACGACCATTCGCCAGCGTCTTGGAGCCCTTCAGACCACTGGCTATAGCCACAAGAGGCCGAGTGCGACCCGAATTCCGCAGCGGTGCGTCTCGAACCAATTGCCCAAAATGCTTGATACTTGACCGGTCAAAAGCGAATGGATCAAAGTGGGGAAGTCTTCGAGAGAGCTGGTTGGTGCAAGGCTTACACCCCAGGGCACTCAGGGGTTGGGGCGGATAGAATAGAAGGAGTCATGATGGTCCTGAAGGCGTATATGGGACTAGATCAGACGAGTCGCACACGTAAACATGGTGTTACCAGCCACTCTCTCGGGCATGCGAAGCGGAATTCTCTTCTAGGATCGCGAATGATAACGGAGTTCACGTTAGTACCAGCCCACATAGAGACAGAATGCGGTCCAGCCTGCCATTACCAAGATGGCCGTTATGTTGATCTGCTTTTGCGTCATGGTACGTTCGCGGTTGCGCCTTGGTCGAGCTCCGTTCGGTGGCGATTGACAAACACCAGCAGCTCAAGGGTTGTCGTGCAAAATCCGCGCCGCCGAAGACGGCGTATCGCAGCAATTGTCGGATTGAGGCGGGGGCGCGCAGCCAGACCGTGGTTTGTTCAGGTGCTGTATCTAAGCTCGCTGCATGACGACCTGCTTCGTGAGCCACTTGATGCGACTGGGGCGCGCTATTGGTTTGGCAACAATGTCAAGATGATGGTGCCGCCGCTCGTCGAGCTCGTGAAGCGACTTCAAATCGGCGGAATGAGAGCTTCCGCCGCAGCAGACAGCAATCGTGGCTGATGACGCGACATGCGCCGTGCGGCGAATATTTCGCGATTCGGGCGCGGTGTCATGATGTCAGCGCGGATGAACTGCAACACGCGCGGCCACTTCAACTCAGGAACTGAACGACGATGGCAATGGGTACGATTAAGAAATGGATTGACGATCGCGGCTTTGGCTTCATCGCGCCAGATGATGGCGGTGCTGACGTATTCCTCCATGCATCTGCGCTGCCGCTGAGCACGGTGCCCGAGGTGGGTGCGCGCGTCTCGTTCGAGGTCAAGCTCGACCCGCGATCGGGCCGGATGCGAGCGCGCGACGTGCGGATCGCTGAGTGACGAGTGACTCATGAGCGATCATAAGAGCGGCATCTCGGTCGTGCTGAACAACGAAGTCTCGCAGGTTCTTAGTACAATCATGCCGGATCGCGCGAGGCTCGCCCGCAAGGTCCATCGCATGTAGCGATGCTTGCCGACCTGATCGACGCCAGCTCGCTTCCCGAATCGGCCTACGCCTTATTCTGCTCGCCGGCCTCAACGGTAAAATCGCAGATCTCGACAAGGAGATCGCGCGACGCGTTCGAGGACGAGGTATTGCGCAGGCTGATGACCGTTCCCGGTATCGGTCCAATCTCTGCCACTGCGATCGCCGCTCTGGCACCGCCGGACGACACCATCGCCAGGGGCAGTGACTTCACCGCTTGGCTCGGCTTCACGCCTCGTCAAAGATCGACAGGTGGCAAGCAAAAGTTCGACGGAACATCCAAGATGGGCGAACGCACGCTACGGCGCCTCCTGATCATCGGTACACGACGAGTCGCGCACGTAAACATGGTGTTGCCAGCCACTCATGCCCCGGCCGAGGATCTGCGCGCCATCCTGCACTTTCCGTCATAACGTGTTGTAATTCCGTATCGAGTAATTCCTCCTTCTTCAAGTCTGCAGATTGCGTCAGGCAACCTACAAGGGTTGGCAGGCGGCTAACACAACAAGCTTAAGTATCCTAATGGCCTCGGTCGAGCACTGCGGGGACATCCCAGACTAAGGAGATTGCAGATGAGCCTACAAAAATCGTCAATCAAAGCTGCGACGCTTGCCGTATTGCTCATCACGCGTGTTGGCCCGGAGCCGAATCAGTAACGGACAGATCGTCGCGGTGGCGCTACTGGCGGGCAGACCGTCGAGGTACGCTACGCAGAGTCCGTTTCTCAACGGGCTCGTGATTTCCTCGTCTTCCGATGGCGAGTTCTCGAACGCCTTACAGACCGTGACGACCGGACCTTCAGCGGAGCGGGTGGCCTGAACGTGGTGGGGGCGTATACGTAAACGCAGGCCACGGCGCATTGATCCCACGGCGGCGGGAGCTGGCCACTCCTGTCGGCGCCGCCGCCTGCTCGACGGGGTGCAGCACAGATGGACGAAAAGCTGGAGTTCCTGCCATCGGTCTGCACAGTGCAGCGGTGATCGCGCGCGCCAAGTTGTTGACTGGCCTTCCGGCCGCGACGAATCATGGTTTTTCATCTGGGAAGTACAGCAGTGACTGAAGGTGCTCTGGGAGGAGCATATCTCTCCGAGACGCCAAGAATTCATGAGACGGCCGCAGGCATCATGACAGACGGTATATGCATATGAGCACCAACCTTGTGGTGCACGAAGCGACCAACACGCTCCGGCTGGTCACACAGGCGTACGTGAGCCTTCTCCTCGTCGCCTTCGCCCTGATGCCTGCCCAGTTCATCGCCTACCTGTTTTTCCAGCAGGATCCCGCGTTAAAATTCGAGAATCACCTATTCCACGAATTCGCGATTGCCGTCGCCACCCTCGAAGGGCTGTTTGTCACCTATGTGACGTGGCGTTGCTACCAAGCTTCAGGTGAACCTCTGTTGCGTTGGTTGACCCTGGGTTTTCTCGGCTTCGTGCTGATCTATTCGCCCCACGGCGCCTTCACCGGGATGGCACACCGCAATATTTGGTTGTTTCTTCTCTATGGGCCGGCGTCGCGTCTTGCGATGTCGATTCTGCTCTTCGTTGGGCTGTTCAGCTATGACCAGCCCTCAGACGAGGTCGAGAAGCGCTCCGATACGCGCACATGGCTGATGTGGATCGGTCTGTTCCTGACGATGGACATCGCCGTCGGCCTGATCGCCTACTCCCCCTATGCGGGGCATGCCGCGGTACGCTTGTCCATGGAAGGTGGCGCACTGGTGTTCAGCGCGTTGAACGTTGCGGCCATGCTGATGCGACGGATTCAGGCGCCGCTCATGCTCATTTTCGGTATTTCGGTCGCGTGGTTTGCCCTATCGTCGCTCGCATTCATTCTGGCGGCGCCCTGGAACCATATGTGGTGGCTCGCCCACGCGATCTTCGCTGGCGGGTTCTTCCTGCTCAGCTATGGCGTTGCGCAGGCTTTCCGAACGACGCAATCATTCTCGACCATCTACAGCCAGGAAGAAATGACTGCCCGCCTGGCCGAGTCGATGGCCGAGACGCAAAGGGCGCTCCAGCAATTGCAACTGAGCAATCAACGGTTGGAACGCCTTGCCGCCACCGACCCACTGACCGGTGCCGGAAATCGGCGCCATTTCATCGAGCAAATCAGCAACGAGATCACGCGGGCCAAACGAAGCGGAGCTCCATTATCTCTGCTGTCGATCGACCTCGATCATTTCAAGGATATCAATGACTCACGTGGTCACAGTGTCGGCGATGAGGTCCTCCGCGCATTCGTCCGAAAGTGTCTGGAGGCGATCCGCCCTTACGACTCTGTCGCGCGCGTGGGAGGTGAAGAATTTATGGTGTTGCTGCCGGGCGCGACGCTCGACGCCGCTTGCGCGGTAGCCGAGCGCCTTCGATCAGCCATCGAAGGCGCTGCGTTCGACGTCGGAGCCCAGCCGTCGGTTGGCGTCACCATCAGCGTTGGGGTGTCGGAGTTCGGGCGCGATGGAGACACGCTTGACGGATTCCTGAACGTCGCCGATCAGCGGCTTTATCGCGCAAAATTTGAGGGACGCAATCGTGTGATTGTCGGGTAGGCCATCGTTCATTCACGCGCGTAGCCCCTGACGTTCCGCGCCGTGACGATAGTTACTCGGCTTCATTCTCCAACTCGGACCCAGGACTTCAAATTGCCATTCGCTAGTGATTCATCAATTTTCAACATTCGCGTATGAGTTCGCCGCAGGAGGATGCCAATATTAGAATTGGACCACTAACTTGCCGAGAGTTGTCATGTCGGCGATTGGTACGGCATTATTCAACAGTCTTCGTTTCGAGGAGCGTTCTGGTGACTTCTGCGTCGACTGGACGCGGAAAATATTCACTCGACGATCGATATCGACGACGTGGTCAGCGAAGGTTCGGCTGTCATGAGTGTGCGAACGCCCCGATCAGGGGTATTGCACGCTGATTGGTTCGACTGGCGTAGTTCTGCCACAAGAGATGCCATAGCTCTTTTTGAGGGCGTCGTTCTCGCCTCGATCTTGGTGTATGTCTATGAACTTGGTACCACTATCGGGCCTGCGCGCTACGGATCTCGAGGTTGAAGTTGCAGGGTAACTTAAATCCTCTGCGCACGATGAGGTTTCATCAACGTGTGCTCACAGGGCGGGGCCGTCCAGATGTTCGACCCCCTTCCAATACTCTCACTCATCGGAGGCGGAGATCGAGAGGTTCGAGGCCGTAGCTGTGCTCCGTTTGAATTGATGGTGTATTAAATTGAGGTAGTTTAGGAGACTTGGGAGCGTTTTCAACTGTATGTGGATCACTACGCGTACCCGGCATGTCGAAAGAAGTTTGCACTGCTTGGGGGCAACGTCTTGACAAACTTTCCTATCAGCCTAACCGACGTTGTCACGGGGCGTGCGGGTCGCCGCAGCGCGCACTATGCTCGATCTCTGCCGACGTAACGTGATCGGAAATTGTTCTAGCCTGCCGGAATAAACACGAAGATTGATCGTCCGGCGATTCATGCGTGTACGACGCAGCGTATCGCATCGCGCCACTAGACTGCTAGCACAGCAACTTCGTGCCAATCGATGGCGTGAGAAGTGAGGGCTAACGAGGTAAGACGTTCAGAAACCGAACGTGAAGCTCACGCGGCATCTTCGCCAAAAGAAATTTTTCGATTATCCTACGATCGTCAGAGAAATGTTGAGCGCCATCGGACACGGAGTTGCCCTTGACACGGAGTTCTCGTCCAGACCCCCCCGTCTTAAAGCTCACCTTAAAGCCGCGAAAGCCGAGTTCGCCCGCCCCACCGGCAGCAGTCTCTACTTTCCTTACTTTTTTGAGCAGTTTTAGAAGGGCAGTCGTATCTGTGCGTCCAAGCTTCCACGTTGGGTTGGGACGGCCAGAAAAAATGTCAATTTCTACCTGAGCGCGATCGGGTAGCTGTTCCATCGAGTTCCTAGCTTGCCGGGGCTCGGGCCAAGCCTTATCGGATATGAACGCTTCGGCTTGTGACCATGTAAGTACAGAAATCGGTATAAGGGCCGCGATTGCAAGTCCTCGGATCCGAAATTGCAGCGCCAGCATTGTCGACGTTCCTCGCTGCCGTTTGGCCCGGCTTATGCGACCAACATCCAACGTTGTCTTGTCGATACCAATGATAGTCATTGTTCGGCCAAACGACCAGAGCCACGTACCAGCCGGAACCTGCGGCCAAGGGACTCGAGAAGTTCGCTGCCGGTTTCAATCCATCCGATTGAGCTGCGGCACTCACATTGCTGCAAGCCATGGCTGTCGCGGGGTGTCCACTGGCGCGACCTGGCTGAGCGAAGGTATTTGTCGCGTTGTTGTTCGCGTAGTTATAGCAGTTGTTGTAAGGCTGAATGTTGGGAACATTCCAGAGGCCCGGGTTGTAGGCTGGCGCATCAACGGCGCGACATTGCGGGCATGAAGGTGCGCCCGCCAAATTGCCTTCAAACCTAGCCTGAGCATGGGTGGCAGTGCGCGAAGTGACGTGCCGGCGGACTTCGTCGTTTATGGCGCTCCCCGATGTGGTGATTAGCCAGTCCTCAATGTCGGAATCCGCAACGTAGTTGGCAAGGCCAAGGCCTCGATCGAGGATGCCTTCGTGCACAAACAGGCGTTTCGGCCCGGTCAAGCTTTCGACGTGCTGCGCGATATGAAACCCGCGGTACCCTAATCCGCCGACGACCCCTGACGGCCTCGAGTGGGTGAACGTCGATGAGGCTCTGATCCGTTCGTCAAGTTCTTTCTCTTGTGCGGCCGTCAGCTGCCAACTCGGGTTCGCGTTACCCGAAAACACGTCCAGCGTTACCACCGTTGTCATATTAGCCTCCGTCAAGCAAGGCAGATGAGTCGCGAAACCAGCGATAGCGAGGTTACCTCGTATAGGGGGCAGATCACCTCCTGATACTGATAGGAGCGTCCGCGACCTCGCCCGATAAAGAGAATAGTCCCGCGCAATTGCCCGAGCGTAAGCGGCACTTTACTTGTGTTGCCGAGTGCAAAACTTCACGAGGTTCGCGTATTTGCGAAGGCGTCATCTAGCAGGCCGTTGAAGAACTCAGCCGCGTTCGCAAACGAAGGCTGAATCGTCGCCATTGTGGATGTAGAAGTGGCCAACGAGCCTGCCGGCAGAGCCGATCATGGCCCATCCGCGACCACAGGACGGATCATTCTCGTCGTGCCCCTCCCATGAGAACTCGGCGCAGGCCGATCCGTCGCGGGTGCCGTAGCGAGCATCCAGGAAGCCCTTGAGAGCCCCAAACGCTATTTCGCCATCGGACTTGCCCCGGAAGGTGAGATGCGCCTCTCCGACAAGATCGAGGAAGTCGCTGTCCCAGTTGTCCATTTCGACGATGCGCCAGCGGCCGGCAAAAGCCTTGGCGAAGCCGGGCACTTTGGCCATCAGCCGGCCTCCGCGATCAGCTTGGGCAACCGCACCAGATTGTAGGCGGCGGCAGCAAAGGTAAAGGCCCATCCGACCCGATCGCGGCCGCGGAAGCGGGTCTTGTCTTGCCCGCCGATCGTCTTGATCCAGCCGAATGCCTCCTCGATGCGCTTGCGGATGCGCTGGCTGACCACATAGCCGCCGTGCCGTGTCGTACGTCCGTCGATCGCAGAGCTGCGGCCGTTGGTGTTCTGCGCAACATGCGGCGTCACGTTCATCGAGCGCAGCTCGTTGACGAAGTCTTCTGCATCGTAGGCTTTGTCGGCACCAAGCGTGATCGCTGTCGGTCGATCGGCACGAGGCTCGATCATGTGCAGCGCAGCCACCCGTTCGGCATGCCCACCGGCCTGCGTCAGGCAGGCGTCGACCAGCAAGCCGTGGCGGTTCTCCATCAGCCCGTGCCCGATGAAGCACAGCTTCGTCTCCTTGCCTTTTCCCTTGCGGTAGAGCCTGGCCTCCGGATCGGTGGTCGAAGCATGGGTGTCGTTGGAGCGCTTCTGGCCATGGAAGTTCGCTTCAGCATTGCGCCCGCCGCCTTGGGCCGGCGGCTCGCCGGAGCTATCCTTCGGTTTGACGCTCTTCATCGAGGCCCACGCCCCGATCAGCGTGCCGTCGACCGAGAAGTGATCGCTCGACAGAAGCTTCTTCACCCTGGGCTGCGCCAGCACCGCCGCCAGGAACTTCGCCGCGATGTCGCCTTGCAGCAGCCGGTCGCGGTTCTTCGAGAATACCGAATGGTCCCAGGCTGCATCGTCGACGCCGATTCCGACAAACCAGCGGAACAGCAAATCATATTCCAACCGCTCCATCAGAAGTCGCTCCGAGCGATCGAATAAAACGCCTGCAACAGCATCGCCCGCAGCAGCTTCTCCGGCGGGATCGACGGCCGTCCAATCGGCGAATAAAGGGCGGCGAAATCGTGCTCCAGCGCCGCCAGCGCCTCGTTCACGATCGTCCGGATCCCTCGCAGCGGATGATCACGCCGCACCCTTGCTTCCAGGTCGACGTAGCTGAACAAATCGCCCGTTCGATTGTCGCCGCCGCGCACGCACCGTCTCCGAATCTCGTCGGAGCCAATGAATCATGATCGTCGGTCGGCGGCGACCACCTTTTTCAACAGCCTGCTAGTCTTGGTGACCGACTCGGCGCCCGGGTTCCCTCAAGTTCGAACTGGGCACCGAGCGGGGCGTCGGTAGGTTCGAACGTGCCTTCGGCGTGCTGCGTCAGCGAAGCGAGCAGGCCGGATTGGCCAGATCAGATCGGCTTCGAGGCGAAAACGACTCCTCCAGTCGCTAAGCACGACGATCGCCATGCGGAGCAATCGAACGAAAGCCGCGGCCCACAATGTCAGGCGCGCCTGACGAAGATTACTTCTATCATCGTTCGAGTCACGGCGCTCCACTCTCGTTCTTGGGACTGCAACTACGAATTGGAGCGACGACCCATCAGCTTGGACTGCATGTGGGCAAGCGCGTCGCTCAACCTTGCTGCTTCCTCAAAACGGGTCTCCTGGTGCGGCGGACGCGCGCCAGGATCGAGCAGGATGGCCTGAGCGGATTCCGACAGCCGGCGCAGCGGCGTTCTGAGCCATTGGGCGGCACATAAGAGTAGCGCGAGTGCGACAACCGCGCCAGCGCCGAGAATGATCCAGAACAATCGGATCAGTTCTCGGGTTGATGACATAGCATCGTCAGCGTTCTGTCGGATCAGGAGAGACCAGCCGAAGCTCGGGAGGTCAGCAAAACCAATGCTCGGAACGATCACTGTGAAATAGTCCTTGCCGTCAGGCCACCGCTCGCTCGAAAACGCTCTGGTGACGCGGCTGGCGGCAAGCGCTGAGCCGACGCTTAGCCGCTTGTTGACGAGATCGGTCGGACCAAAAAGGACGGTTCGGTCCCGCGAAAGCAGCAGCACATCGATTCCGGGCGCCTGCAAAGCAGCCATCCCCTCCTGCACCCATTTCCAATTGAGGTGTGCCCCGATTACGCCGACGACGGAACCACCATGCCGTAAGGGAGCGGCCAGATCGACGAAGCGATAGGGCTCAGCGGATACAGGCAAGAGGCTCGCGAGGAGTTGGGCCTCGTGAACATCGACCGCAGCTGGCGCATCAAGGCCGCGCCTGAACCATGGTCTCTGCGCAACGCTTGCGCCCTCAAGCATCCCATCCCTGGCCGCCAGTACCTTGCCCTCGAGATCGGCTATGCCGAGCCAGGAGTATCGTCCATCCAAGCGGCTCAGGAATTGGATGTGCTCACGGGCATTTGCCGGGTCGGTGGGGTCGATCAGGTCGGCCATACGTGCTAGGTCCATCCAAACCCCGTAGAGGCGCCGCGCCAGCAGGTTCGCGCTCAGTTCGCCGCGGGTCGTCAATTTCTCGACCTGCAATTCCTCGCCGCGCTGCTCCAAGGCCGCGGTGTACAGTGTGGCTGTCACGATCGCCGGCACCAGCATCAACGTTGCGCCGCCGACGAACACAAGCGTGCGCAAGCTCAGCCCTCTGTTCGCCATCACGCCTCCTCAACGGTTAAGAGCCCGGGCCAATTCGCGGATGATGCGAACGATGTCCCCGCGATCGGCTCCGGGAAGAGCTCGGGCGGTGTGAAGCTTCTCGATAATTTGGGCCCGCTGCTCGATGCTCGGCGAAAACTTTAACCGGTAACCGTCACGAGTTGACGCAAGAACACGCGCCTCGACGTCGCCAATAGCTGGGATCGTCAAATTGCCTGTCGCCCCGACCGAAAGGCCGAACGGTCCGCTGATGCGGGCGCCTTCCGGCCCGAGATTCACGAGCCAGCCACGGTGCAGATCGTCTCCGATCGTCAAAGTGATCGGTTCAAGCACCTGGCGCTGCGGCCTATTGTATCGGGGGCGTTCAATGCACGCCGCGATCGCCACCAGCAAGACCAGAACGTTGTAGACGGTCCAGAACAGAACGATGGCGACGCCGTCCCCGGCTGCTAAAGAGGTATTGAAGACGAAATCGGAATTTAGCGGCACGATCAGGCCGCCAACGGTCAATCCAAAAAGGATCAGGAAAGGTCGCATCAATGACCATTGGACAACGATCCTCGTTCTGTCGCCGCCCTTGGCCGTCACCGAGAAACGATGCGGTCCTCTCGTCAAGAGGCCGAGCGCCGCGGCCCGACAAATCGGCCACGCAGCAATCAGCTGCGCCGTATCGTTGACGATGGGGATAAACAACCCCTTCGAGAGCCAATTCAGAGCCACGAGGACCATGACGTAGTACGGGATATAATATCTGGTGATATCGACGAGCGATGCATTCATGATCGTAATGCCGAGCCACCAGTACAGGAGCGGACAGATCAGACTCGCCAAGCGGAAGGGAAAGGTGGTTAGCCAATAGAGCACGGAATCGATGACACTGAGCCGGTGCATCAAACCCAATCGATGCGAACCAAATGGATTGTAACAGTTGCGCGCAATTTGCATCAGGCCGAGGCACCAGCGGCCGCGCTGGACGATATATTCCTTGAGCCCCTCTGGAGCCAAGCCCTCGGTCAGCGCTTCGTTGAGATAGACGGTTTGCCATCCATTTTCGGCAAGCTTGAGCGTGAGCAGGAAGTCCTCGGTCACGCTTTGCGTCGGAAGCAGGCCGATCTGTTGGATTGCATGAACTCTCATCACGGATGAGGTGCCGCAACAGATCGCGATTCCCCAGGCATCCCTTGCCGATTGCACATTGTCAAAGAAGTGTCGTTGCTCGTCCGGGTACCCGGCGCTGATGCCGAGGTTGTGCTGGATTGGATCTGGATTAAAAAAATGCTGCGGCGTTTGAACTAGGCCAACACCTTGATCGTAAAACAGTGCCACTGTGCGGTCGATGAAATCGACATGTGGAATGAAGTCCGCATCCAGGATGGCGACAAAATCCGGTCGATCTGGATTTAGGGCACGCTGGGCAAGCGCGTGGTTGATGTTTCCCGCCTTGGCATGCGCGTTGTCGGAGCGCGCAATGTATCCGACAGAGTGCCGCTCGCAGGCTTGTCGGAGCCAGTCCCTGCGACCATCGTCAAGGACAAAGACGCCAAGCTTTGGAAAGCGCACGGCTTTGGCCCCGATGATGGTCCGCTCGAGTATCTCGAGCGGTTCATTGTAGGTCGTGATGAAGATGTCTACGCTTGGCGCTTCTCCAGGTGACCACCATCCTACGTGTTCGTCGGCCTCTGCCGTGCGCTCTCTCACCCGCGAGAGGATCACGAATGCGATTGAAGAGGAGAGAACAGTCAGGGCCTCGAGCGTTGCGAAGCCCCAACTGACCACGGCATCCGGGGTCCAGTCGAGCGGCACCAAGGTCTCAGTGAACCGCCACGCAACGTAGCGCCACGAGAGAAGTGTTGCCGTTCCAAGCAGAAGGGTGCGCCAGTACCATCGGTTCGGGTTAAGTAGCGGGAGGACGGTCAGGCGGAGCCCGATAATGACGGCGGCTCCCGCTAGAGCGGCGAAGAGTGGCGATAGCAGAGCCATCAGAAGCCGTACCGTGTGAAAAAGCGACGGAATTGGGCGATCGGGCCGCTCGAAAACACAACACGTCCGGTGCGCCCGATGGCGCAGCCAAGATCGGGTTGTTGTGCGAGACCCGGCACCGTCACTGTCACGTCGAAGCGCTGCAGATGCTGCGGACTCGGACCAACGGCCAGGTTCGCGTAGAGGGGCGCCGCACCGGATCCGCCGAGCCGGGTGACCGTTCCGTCGAAAATTCGCTCGTCGCCGAACAGCCGAAACTGCACCGCCGTCCCCGCGGATAAGTTATCATAAAGCGATTCGGCTACGCCCGCTGTGACGACAAGGCTATTGCAGTCGACAAGCTTGACCAGATCTTGTCCGCGCCGGGCGTACTCGCCATTGTCCACCAGTATATCCCAGACAAGCCCTAGAACCCGGGCATTGAGCGTCGCGGAAGTCAGCCGATTGACGCGCAGACGCTCCGCATCGATCTGCCGATCGAATAGAGCGATACGCGCCTTGATTTGCTCCTCTTCGACATACGACTCTGCAAGCCGTTGATCTAGTTCTCGAATGCGCTGCGTCGAAAAGGGGGCATCATTATAGGACTCTCCGATGAAGACGCCGGTGCGGGCTGAGGCGAGTTCCGTCTCGAAATAGTTGACCCGCTGCTGCGCACTCTCCAATTCTTGTTGTGTGACGTCGAATGTCGCGCGCGCCCGATCTAGGTTGGCCACGGTCTGAACGCCGCGATTGTTTAACTCATTAGCGCGTTTGAATTCGGCGTCCGCCTCACGCAGGCGTGCGGCTGCTGCGTCCTGCGCCGCCTTTGTCTCAGCGATCCTCGCCTCGATCTGTCGAATCCTGCCACGCTGATAGTCGGTTGATTGCGCGTCAAATCCGGCTCTCGACCGCGACAGCGCGTCCCTCTGGCCGGCAATCCGTTTGAGTTCGATGCGTTGATTGTCGCGGTCGCGCTCAAGTTCAAGAAGCCGAGCGGTATCAAATCGCTCATCGGAGACCTCAGCCGCGAGTTCTCCTGCATTAATGCGCGCTCCAATGCTCTTGACGGAAAGCGTTACCCGGCCGTCGATCGGGGCACGCACGACGTAAAGTCGGGCATTTACCGTGGCATCAGCCGAAGTCCCAGCGAAGTGCTCACCTAGGATGACGTACAGGCCGCCGGCCAGTAGGATCAAGCCAATGACCACACGTATGAGCTTCATGAGAGACTTCCAATCACATTCAAGCTGCCTTTTCTAGCGCAACTTAGAGGCGAATTTGTGGAGGCAAGCAAATGTGACACTGCAGTCAGACGTTGAACATGAATTGGATCGTTAGAATGCGAGACAGTTGATAACGACGGCGATCGGCAAGGTCACACTGTTCGAGGTCGCAGATCGTGCAGGCTCTGCATCTCGCGAGCTCTCCGGAGGGAATAGAGCGCTGTCGTTCCTTGTTCACGCTCGGCGGATTGATTACCGCGTTGTAGACGATGGCCGCACTTTGAGCTGATCAAATATAGTCGAGCCTTGGATGAACCACTTGCCGCAACCAAAACGTTAGTCGTCGCTTGGGTTGTTGTCGCCCATTCCAGAAACCCAATCGAAATGTGCGACGCAGGTGCGGCCGGTTCCGCAGCGCCAATGCGTCGTAAACGAAGGGCTCAGCCAGCACGGGCGCTGTGCGTGTTCGCCGTTCGCGTTCTCATCGTCGGTTGCAATCGTGGGCATTCGGTGTCTCCTAACTTGAAGAAGGATTGACGATGTCCCGCGTGGTTGTTTGCTCAGTTCCGATCATCAACTATTTCAAGGTAGCACAACCTCCAGCATGTCCATGCCTACCTCCCTTAGTAGGTACTTGGCCGCGGGAAGAAGTCCGACGTCTCAACTGCGCAGAATTCGTCTGCATCTGATGATGCTCGATCCGCGGCCAACTTCGCCTTCTCTTGGATAGCCGAGGAGAGCGAATGAGTGAGGAACGACTCACGGAAGGCTGTCGTGGATTGATCCATGGAACGGGTGATGAAGACGTGCGACGGATGTCAATCAGCGTTGGACCGGGGCTTTTCTCACGCGAAGATACTCACTGGCCAACAAACTCCGGAACTTATGGTTGAATGCGGTATTTTGAAGGGGTGGCCGTGAGAATGCGACGCGTAACTTGAGTCAATCTAATATCAGCCAACGGTATTTTCCAAAAAGCTCCGAGGATCTTTGAAGGCATTGCCCGAGACGTCCACGTGGACGTCATCATCTTGCGATGACAAGCGTCCAGTGTTTGTCAAGAAAGGACAATGGGTAGTCGTTCGTTAAGAAGCCGGATTGAGCTTTGCGGAACCGACGAGCGTTCGCCATAGGAACGGGCGCAAGAGCTCCCTGCGCCAGGCGAGGATGCGGCGCAAGTTGTGGCCGACGGCTGAGAGGACGACGTTGGCGGCATCGCCGGCACGGCCTTTGAGGTAACAGCGGCCGAGATGACCTTCTGCTTTCATGTGCCCGATGATGGGCTCGATCGCGGGCGGCGGCGCAGTTCGCGCTTGATGATGCCGAAGACGCCGCGCTTCTGACCAGAGATGAAGACGCGACGGGCATTTTGCGCGTCGTGGCCACGGTACCCTTGTCGACATAGGCCCGCTCGATCGAGCCAGTGAGTGTCTCGGTGCGACGTCATGCAAGGTGTGACCGTCGTAAGGGTTGTCGGGCAGCGACCTGGCGTGCAGCACGAACAGGCACCGGGAGCCCGGCTGTTATTGGTGACGATGGAGGCCTTCACCCCGAATTCGTAAGGCGCAGCGGCCTTGCCGTTGCCGATGCATTCCACCTCTGGGGCATGCAAAGAATAAAGCTTCCATCCGCGCTGACGCTGCTGCTGCAAGCGGATCTGCGTGGCTCGGTCAAGCGGCAGGGCGAACGCTTCGTCCAGTGCTGGCTGGCCCTCGATCTTGCGGCGGATGTCGCGGATGATCCGGCCTAGCCGGCTGCGCAGGATGCGCAACTGCCGCTGATGCCGCCCGAACTGTTTTGCATGAGCGTAGCGACCCGCCATCATCGCCGCAGCTTTGGCCACGCGACAATAGGATTGCCGCAGCCTGACGCCGAGCCTTCTCGTCAGGCGGTTGGGCCCCCTGAATGGCCGCATGCAAGAGCTTTTCATCGGTCGGAAAGGTGATAGCCTTCGGCTGCACCGTCGTGTCGACTGTGACTCGCTTGAGGTCCCGGCTCCGCAATGCGCCGGCCGCGTGCGCCACCCGCAGGCTCTCAGCCAGCAGCAGCTCCAGCTTGTCGCCGAGCCGCTTGCGCCAATGGCTTAGGTCCGGGCGCTCGTGCGGGAAGGT
Organism: Bradyrhizobium sp. UFLA03-84; assembly: GCF_002289535.1. Lineage (NCBI taxonomy): Bacteria > Pseudomonadati > Pseudomonadota > Alphaproteobacteria > Hyphomicrobiales > Nitrobacteraceae > Bradyrhizobium > Bradyrhizobium sp. UFLA03-84. The sequence goes on from NZ_NSJY01000011.1 coordinate 205,040, forward strand.
GTGCTGGAAGAACTCGGGTAAGTTCACACGCTTGGCGAATTGCAGCGTGTCAGACAAGACGGCGCCGCCGGATGCGTACAAAACTTAGGTCGCTTGAGATTTCGCGACTGCGGGCAACCGTCGGAGGACAGTCGCCAGTTGAAATGACCCTTAGGCTCCATCGTGGCGAGGCATTATTGGCGAGAGCCTCGCGTGTCAGATAAGTCGCCGCCAGTCTGTTCCAGGATTTCACAACACGATACCAGTTCTCTTTTCGAGCCGGTAACAGTTGAAGCTTCCTTTGCGTCTTGCGTGCAGCCGCAAGCCTTCCGTCGCACTTAGCTTGTTCCAGAATCTTGCGCTCTAGTTCCTCGGTTCGTTTCCATCCATCCCCTCTGATTCTGCTCTGCGCAAAGTACTCGAAGACGATTCGGAAGGTCAGAGCACGACCTGCGGCGGCCCTTGGATCCAACTCAGGTTCGGTCAACCAGCGCAGAAGCGCGTCGAGGTGCTCCGGCCCGCCAAGCGTGAGAATGTCACTGCCCTCAAAAATCGAAGGTGCGGCGTATGCTGCGAAATCGAGCTGGGTGTCTAAGTCTTGTGATCCCAGCCAGCGGCAAATTGCTTCTAGAGGAGACATGGCTTTAGCTCTGCTTCCTTTCAGTCGCGCTTTGAGTGCTCACGACTGGCAAAGATGGGTTTGACCGCGATTTGATCCAGAGAATGCTATACCGGTCAACTACAAGATCCTGCAGGCGCGATCACATTAAATAATTATATGTTCGATCGCGGACAGAGAGCATAGTTGGAGTTCCGGCCCACAGCTTCACGCGTGGCGTTTGCCGGTCGGGCGCCGACCAGCGAGATGCACGACCGCCGTCACATCGAAGTCTCGAAAAATCGCTAGTGCCATGACTGCCACCCGGCTTGGTGTTGCCCGATGATGTCAAGTCTTCCGAGTGAACGTCACCGCGAGCGCATACTTCTGTCCGTCGTCAGCGCCTAGCCCCAGATCATGCTGTCAGAGGGAGCGATGAGCTAGAGCATCCGATCGCCTTGCGTCGTAACCAACTGCGACGAGATATTTTGGCATTTCTCGGGTGAGAAACGTTTGAGAGCGCTGGCGATTGCTTGCCAGAGGTCGGGCATGGTGCGTGCTGCGGCGGCGCGCAACAGAGCCTTCAATTTCGAGAAGGCCATCTCGATCGGGTTGAAGTCCGGACTGTAGGGCGGGAGATAGAGCAGGCTTGCTCCGACTGCCTGGATGGCCTCTCGAACGCCATCGATCGTAAGCCGCAAGGAGACTGTTCAATTACCCATAATCTTTGCCTCGATCGCGGCTCCCAGTTCGATGTCAGTCAGCCGCCATAGTCAGCGCCAGATGACGGTATTTCCTGGAGGAGGATCGTTGGCTCGGGCCAAGTATCCTCCGAGCCGCGCGATCTTGACGACATAGTGCGAGAGCGTACGCCGTCGAGGGCGATCGTCACCCTTGTCTTTCACCAAATGATCAAGAAGCCTGAGTTCGGAATCTGTCAGCGCCGTCTGCGGTAGGGCATTCGGTGAGGAATGATTGAGCATCGTCATCCAGAAGACGCGCCTACAATACAAAAAACGGCGATCAGATTGACCAAACGTTCAGCGGTTCGCAACTTCGAGTCCTCCGCCTTGCAGCCAGATTTGAGGATCTTATGCAAGACTTCGATCTTCGACCTCAACGAGTACCATTCGATTTTCTTGATGGCATCCCTGCGCGATTGGACCGGGAGATCGGGGAAGAGCTTCCACTCGATCTTCTTTCGCCGTTTCGGCGTTCCCCGCTCTTGAGCATGGATCACGGTCAGAGTGAGTGCGGGAAATTTCTTCTGCTTGCCGATCGGCGGCGGAATCCGAAGCTTGCGGAAACGAATTTCGAGACGCTCTTCGTCCGGGTTGCCTCTGTCATCCTTGACCTTGATCCGATGCAGGCCTTTGACCGTAACCTCGTCCATTTCGTCGGCAGTTGTATGAATGCCGTCCCCGGTAAGCCGATCAACACAGGTTCGCACAAGGAAATGCGTTCCAACCTCCTCGGCCAGGCAAAACAGTTCGTAGATGTCGCTCTCGCGATCGCCAATACGCGAGAAGATTGGTCGATTGCCGTAAATTCTCCAGCCAGCGGATGCTCTCCTTCTGCTCGATCGGAACACGCGTCGGATTGATTTTTCGCTTCAGCGCAGTCGTCCCCTTGAACTTCTTGCGTGTCCAGAACTTGATTGCCGCCAGTCCGAGCGGAAGCCCCTCGGTCGTCACGGCGAGGCTCGAATGCATCAGGATGCCGCACTGCGTGCGCCCCGCCGTCTTGCCTGTAAAGCCAATCAGATCCGGCTTCTCACGCTTGAATCTGAACTCCGTCGTGTCATGGAGAGCGAGGATCGGTCCCTTCGTCGCCGTTCCGCACCCGCGCGTCGCCTCGAAATGACCGCAAAGAATATCTGCCTCGTTGACCCATTCGTTCGAGAGGAAGCGATAGGCGGCGTTCGTGTTGGCCCAGTCCTGACAAACCAGCGGGATGCTTTGACCCATGTCGCTCCCGATTTGTGCGAGCAATTTGCAGAACCGGCGGCCAAGCCGCTCATCGTTACTCGCATCCCGCAGCTTCCCGATCAACCCACGCCTAAGTCTCAATACCGCCGGTCAATCGCTGAGCACGCGCCTCCGCGCGTTCCTTCACCAAGCCCATCGAGCACCCCACGTCTTCGAATCAGGTGCTCAACAACGAATCACAACAGATTCTGCCGATTCAAGATTTTGCCCGCCGCGCGCCGTTCAAATCCGATTTCAGATGTGGGTAATTGAAAGCTCAGCTCGCCGCTTACATTGAAAGCCGGCTGAGCGCTTACGAACGGGGCGGGGCTTAAGGGCGAGATCGAGATTTCGTCGAATCAGCCGGGCGCAAAAAGAGGCAGGTGAACCGGGATCGCAGCGCTATGTCCTTGGAGGGGCAGTCCGGTAACCAACTTCGCCGCGAAAATGATCATCAGTCTCCGGCGTGGATAGCCAGCCCGCCCCGCGGACTCCGGCTAATAGCCGATGGGGCGCCGATTCTCGTCCTGAGATCGGGCCAAACAGCGGTTGGCAAATAGAGTCCCAGCGCTCCTCAGAAGGAGCGCTGGGCCCGAAAGTGAATGCGCCAACTTGGGGGCTGGGAAACGCATCCACCATCGCCTAATGGTCCCGCGCCAAAACAGTTCGATTAAGTAATCGGCCGGTAATTGTTCTGGGCCTCAGCGGGGGGGCTAGTACGCAATCGCGTCGAATTGCCGGTTAGCAGGGCGCCGCTGACCCCGCAAATACGACGGCTCGCGGATTGAATCCCCTTAACGTTCTAGTCGCAGGCAGTCATCAAGGCTCAAAAGGTTATCGGGGAGAAAACGATCATTCTCGGTCTTCAGGTACTCGCGACCGTCGTGTTTTCTGACGATCACCCAGGCCGTCTTGCCTTGCTCGCTGACATCATAAGCTTTCGGATCGCGTTTGACATTTGCGATGGCTGTCTCTTCCGGGTGTTGCCACCCTGAGCCGCCGACGGCTTGAATGCGCCGATGGCGGTCTTGATGCGTGGGTAGCTTGACAATGCATGTAATCCGGCGAGTCATGAACCACTCCTATTTTGTGAGCCGAAGCTCGGGACCGCTGGCGGAGAATCGGACACGCTATCCGCTCATGCTGCCACATGGTTGGGGCTCGCCCCCCTCCCTGGAATAGTGGGGGGGCGTATCATTGCTTATCGGACGTGGGATACGCACGGCGCGAGTCGTTCTTCTGCCGCTTGCGCCGTGCCGAGATCGGATCGATACGCTCAAGTCTCACATGGGGATCTGGTGAATCGGATCACTGCCCCTGGTCATTAAGCGGGGCAAATCCCCGGACTTCTAGCTAGGGCCCCGAGTGCTCAGATGCAACGGGTTTCGACATTCCTCGGCAGCCGACGTTGAGCCCCCGTCCTTGCCGGAGGGCAAGCTCAAGCGAAAAGTGAAAGTAACCTGCTCGATCCGTTCTTCTTGTCCAAATCGTCCCATTCTTCGGGAACCACTTAATCGCCCCGTTTCTAATCTGTCGGCATAAGCAGCAATCGCGCGTACACGTGGCCTGACCCATCACTGCGATATCGTCGAGACCGGCAACGACAGTTGGCGATTCAAGAGCCGAGACGACGATCACGCCACCCGCGCTCGTCTCGCCTCCGCTATCCCGGCCAGCTCCGACGAGACGAGCGCTACCAGCAATGCTCGCCGCGCAAAGGGGTCAAAATTGGGCTCTGACTCACTTTTGATGCAGTTTGAGGGACGACTGGCGCTTGGATAGGAGGAGAATCAGCGCCATGCAGCAGGCACTCCACCGCTCCAGTTTGGTGCAGCGTGGGTTTGTTGTAGAGAGTGCTTACTACGAGGGTGATAAGGCCATGGTGGTGGTTCGGGCGTCCGGAAGCGTCGGCCTGTGTCCATCTTGCGGAACAGTTTCCCGAAGTGTCCATCGCCGCTATCGACGCCGCGTGACCGATCTGCCGCTCTCGGGGCGGATCGTCCAGCTCTTGGTAATCGCCCGCCGCTTTCGCTGTGGCGCGGTTCTATGCGGGCGCCAAATCTTCACCGAGCGATTCGCCGAAGGCGTACTGGCGCCATCGGCGCGACGTACGGCAAGCCTGGACTCCATCGTCCATCACCTCGGTCTGGCGCTTGGCGGTCGACCTGCAGCAGGCTTTGCAAAGCGGCTGATGCTGCCGGTGAGCAAAGATACGCTTCTTCGGGTAGTTCGGCGCCGTAGCCGTCGTCCAACTGACCCGCTCAAGGTTATCGGCGTTGATGATTGGGCCTGGCGGCGCAATCACCGATACGCCAGCATCATCTGCAACCTGGAAAGGCGCCGGGTGGTCACCCTGCTGCCGGATCGTGAACCGGCAACTGCCCAAGCGTGGCTCTCTGCTCATCCCACGATCGCAATCGTCGCCCGTGATCGCGGCGGCGGATATGGCGAAGCGGCAGCCAAGGCTCTACCGCATGCAGTACAGGTCGCCGATCGTTGGGATCTGATGGAGAACGCCAGTCGGACTTTCCTCGACGCCGTACGCAAATCGATGCGCCAGATACGCACCGTCATCGGCGCCACCACAATCAACCCCAAGCTGCTCACGGCCGCCGAACGCCTTCAGTATGAGGGTTATCTGCGCCGCGAGGAGACCAACGCGGCCATCTTAGCACTGTCGAAGAACGGCATACCTATCAAGCAGATTGTGCGTCAGACCGGCCACAGCAGGAAGCTGATACGACAGGTGGTCCGCGGCGAATGTCACGACGTCTTCCGAACCCGGCAAAGTTCGTTGGATCTGCACTTGCCATGGCTGGACGAGCAGTGGGCGTCCGGCTGCCGCAATGGAGCTGAACTGTGGCGCCGCTTATCAGGGCTTGGATTCCGAGGCTCGCTCCGCATCATCAGCGAGTGGGCCACCCGCAGACGACGAGCGGAAAGGGCCGACACAAAACTTGCAGAGGATTCCGTCGGCCAGGACGATCGCGCGCCTCATGACAATCGGGCGGGACTCCCTCACGAAAGCGGAGACCGTCACGGTCGTGGCGATCGAAGCTGGCGTGCCAACCTTGGTCGAGGCACGCGAGATCATTGCCGAATTCCACATGATGATCCGCCGCAAGATCGAGGTGGGTCTCATGACGTGGATCGAGCGCGCCCGCGCTAGTCTCGTCGCCTCGTTCGCCAGCGGCGTCGCCAGGGACGAAACGGCGGTCCGAGCAGCAATCACTTTGCCCTGGTCTAACGGCCAGACTGAAGGTCAGATCACGCGCCTCAAGCTCATCAAACGCCAAATGTACGGCCGCGGCAAAATCGATCTGCTTCAAGCGAGACTAATCGGCGCAGAATAATCGGAGCTGCACCAAAATTGCGTCAGAGCCACATTTGCAAGCCGATTGACACGAACACTCATTGAGCGCGAGGAGATCGTCCTTCCAGATGCCGTCGGCATAGGTTTGCAGGGACTTGTTGCCAGCGGCACTCTCACGTACGCCAACCTAGGAGCTCTCATTCCCTTCGCGCGTGTAGGCGAGCGAGATAGTGATGATGGGCGCTTGAACGATTGGATGGGAGGCAACCGCATCTATCGAGTGCACGAAGATGTTGTGGGGCTTGGTCAATACGGTCGAACACTTACCGTCCTGACGTGTGATGGTCTGACTTGATCGAAAGCTGGACGCCCAGGTCTCGGAAGTAGTCTCGAGGTCGGATTACCGTGATGGTGCGGGCGGCCGGACTCGAACCGGCATGGTAATCCCCAACGGATTTTCTTACTACTTCGACTTTCGCCGCCGCCATTGAGCGTTCGTAGTCTGGACTATCCCTTCACCGTAGCTGAGTCGTCGCAGGTGCTGCCCGTCTAGGGCCAGCTAGCCTTGATTCCTGCGTGAGGATCTCGTCTCGGGTCAACACTGCCCTTACGCAAATTCCAATAATCCCTCGCAAACCCGCTATAGGTGGTTCAGCGGTATCTTCAGATAGCTGACGCCGTTGTCTTCGGGCGCTGGGAACCGACCCGCCCGCATGTTGATTTGCAAGGCGGGCAGGATCAGCACGGGCAAGTCGAGCGTCTCGTCGCGCGCGTGCCGCATCGCAACAAATTCCTCCTCGCTGACGCCATCATGAACGTGGACGTTCTTTTCGCGTTCTTCTGCGACCGTAGTTTGCCAGAGCGGAGCGCCCCCATCCGGCCGATAGTCGTGACAAACGTAAAGCCGCGTGTGCGCCGGAAGTGCGAACAGCTTTCGGATCGAGCGATAAAGCTCGCGAGGATCGCCACCCGGGAAGTCGCATCGGCCGGTTCCACAATCCGGCATGAACAGTGTGTCGCCGACAAACGCGGTATCGCCGATCAGGTACGTCAGACAGGCGGGCGTATGACCAGGAGTGTGGATGACGCGAGCTTTCAGTTCGCCAATCCGAAACGTCTCACCGTCCCTGAACAGGTGATCGAATTGGCTGCCATTGGTCGCGAATGCGGGCTCGAGATTAAGTATCCTCCTAAAGGTCTCCTGGACGATCGCAATTTTCTCGCCGATTGCAATCCGGCCGCCCAATTTCTCCTTTAGATAAAGCGCCGCGGACAGGTGGTCGGCATGAGCATGTGTCTCGAGGTGCCATTCCTGAACAAGATGTCTCTCCTTGAAATAGGCAACAATCGCATCTGCAGATTGCGTGCGCGTACGCGCAGCATTCGCGTCATAATCGAGTACTGAATCGACAATCGCTGCTCGCCGCGTATCGGGATCCGACACGACATAGCTGACCGTACCCGTAATGGTATCGAAGAAACCTTTCACGTCAGGTTGACGTGTAGCTTCGCTGTTCATCATGGATCCCTGGGTATTAATTCGACAGCCATCTGCGTCACCATGCGAAACTGTTCCAGCATCGATGATTTTGCCTTGATCTGCGTCAAGCGGGCGATCGACCATTGCGCGTCTTTATTGGCGAAGATTTCAGATGTTGAGGCGTTGGATTGCGGTCGGCTGTATGCTCTTGTCTACCACTCCTCACCCGCTAGCCATGCTAATCGTTGGGTCATAACCAATGGTCTGATTGTTTGAGCAGCGGCATGCTTCGCTGCATGAAAGTTTGCGCACTCATTGCCTGGAACTTGCGTCGGATCCGTGTAGAATGCGGCATTTCGCAAGAGCAATTGGCTTACAACGCTGGGATTGACCGCTGATAGTTGGCCAGTCTTGAGCGGGAATCGAAGAACCCGACGATTGACCTCATCGAGCGGATGGCCGCAAGGCTAGTGTTGATCCATCCGAATTCTTCGTTGGGCCGTCGAAACGCTCGGGGATTTCCACGACCTTAACCTTGCGGCCGTGAAGACCATGCTCGCCGAAGGCGCAGAACTGACTTTCAGGACAGTGATGGCAACACCGCGCTGATCTGGGCGGCCTGCAGCGATCATCCCGCGATCGTCGAGGCCTTGCTGGCCAAGGATACCGCTCTCGAGCTCCGTGACAGCGATGGCCGCACGGCCCTGATCCTAGCGGCGGTGTTCGGTCATATCTCGATCGTAAGGCCCTGCTGGCCAAAGGTGCGGCCGTCGACGCCCGGGACAACTCTGGGGACACCGCGCTGATCTGTGCGGCCCGCGAGGGCCACATGGTGATCATCAAACTGATCGAAGCAGCGGCAATCCGCCGTCTGAACCACGACAGCCCCTTCCACTGCGGTGGAGGGGGCATTTCGTTTGGCTTCCCCTGGTAACTTCCGACTGATGTCCCACAATGCGGGCGCACCAAGCAACACCGTTTCGTCCCGTGCGGATGCCCCAGACGGATAGCGCGCCGCCGGCTTCTTTGTTTTGCTAACGGCGATTGCTTCATTGGCCGCACAACTGAAAGCAAACGGAGTAGCCAAAAGGCCAAAATGCCACCGCGGTTCGCTGGTGAGCGTAGAGGAAGTACTATCCGCAGACTGGAGCGTTCAAGCCAGGGGTTCGACCTTCGCGATAGCCTTCGCGGATTCGATTGAATAGATCAAATCCCGCGCGGCTCGCTGTGTGGCACCTTTCATCCAAACTTGGAAGATGCCTATCTGATCGGCCGTTGAAAGCGTCGAAAACACCTTTTTGTAGAGATCCGTCAGTTGCGTCGTCTCGGCCTGCATGCGTTCTTGCCAGTGCCAGTACGTCTCGAGGTATCTCTTCGAAAACTCAGTTTGCGTTGCGATCGCTCGCCTAGTGAGGTCTTGAAACGCGTCGGATGCGTGGTTCATCTCATCACTTATTTCGGTTTCGATTGTCATTACGATCTCCTTGCCAGCGTAGTATCTGAAAATAGGTACCGGCAGACGATGTTGCCGGTACCTTGCTCTGACGTGGTCCAACCAAGGGCATGTGCTTCAATGTCCCTGGCATCGTGAGCCCAATGTGGCCGATCAAGCCAGCCTGGTGCGGCTGAACAAGTGGCGCATGCAGCGTACCCGCCAAGAATTCTCCGCTAGCTTCATACGGCGCGACCGCCTAGGGGGCGAACGTAGCGGAAGTTCCCTGCTTCTCGATGCACGTGGTGCCAAGTTTGGGGCCGCCGATAGGGCCAACTTGATAGTCGGCAAGCACGTTGATCACTGCGGGGTGACTCAAATTCTGCACGAGGATAGGAGGACTGAAATCGTTGTCCGCAACGTAGCCCGTCGAGATTGTAGCTGTACCAGCTTCGTTTAGGACCTCGGCATTTACAGCGGTCGCACCTTCGACCAGTCTACCGCGGCCATTAGCCCCGCGGACGAGCGCGTAAGGCGTGACCGTCCACGTACCGTTAGCATTGTACACGACGCTGAAGGTTGAATATCCTGGCGTGGCGTCGCAAACGGCCGCCGTGGCCGAGGATGCGGTGAAGTTCATCACCGTGCCGGCCGTATAGTTGCCGGTTTGAACATAGAAAATGCGAATGGGCTGACAGTCCAAATTGGTGTTTGGTTGGGCTGTGACGAAATTCGAGAGTGTGACACCGCCAGTTAGAGTTCGTAAGGCAGAGCCGGCATTGTAGTTCTCCAAGGTCGGGTTAAAGACCGGCGTTATGATGCGGAAGGAGCCAGCCTGCGGGCCCGGCGTGGAAACCGGCGGCGATAGCCCAAGAGAGGGATTGACGGTCATGGTCGTCGTGTTCTTGGTGGGCGTTCCGCCGGCCGCGGGGGTTACGGTGATTGCCTGTGAGGCCGCGAGTTGTCCGGACGGCTTGCCAACGGTCGGCGGTGTCACCTGTTGTTGGACGCCGGCGTAGTCTTGTATCACCAGCGAGAATGTCAGGATGGCTCCTGACGTCTCGAAGGGTAGCAGCGCTTGAGAGTATAGGCTGTTGGTGTACACCTCGGGACCGCCGGTGTAGATCGCCGGTTGCTGAAAGAAGAAGAAATTCTGAAGCGCAGGGCTGTTGTTCTGCACGTTGATTGTGATTGTGGTGGCCATGACGTTCCTCTCAATTCTGGTGGGTGTCGGTCGTCCAGGTGTGAGCAGGGATGATACTCACATCGTCTGGTGGCTCATTTGAGTGTCATCTCGCGATTGCGAGACATTGACGACCGCACGAATTTGATCCCGTCGCTGACTCAGCAAACGGTGTGCCACACAGGAGTTGTATTCGAGCGCGAGGAAAGCATCTGGTTAGCACCAGACTCGGGTCGCTCATGCTGGCAAGGTCCGACTCCTTACCTCAAAGTACCGAACCAGACACGGGAGACTGCGACAAAAAGCGAAGCGGGCAGGCACTACTGAACAGAGCGGGCTAAGCTGATTGACGCACATGACGGTGATCGCCGGCAGTCCGTGCAACGACATTGGCAGTCAAATGCGAAGAACCTGGTGCCGGACAACTGCGAGATTGAAAGCCAATTGCGTCAAAAGAGGTGGGCGCACCGCTGCGGCCACCTTCACTATTCGAATTGATCCACGGACACCGAAAGCATTGCCGCGCGTTCGACGTGGCCCGATTGTATGAGCGCACCGGCCAGCCGGCGCCCCAGTTGGTGAAAGTTTTCGAGGACTTCGGGGTTTTTGGCGGCCAAGGATCGTAGAGTGTTTAGGTCCGGGTCAGCGGAGGAAGGCTTGTGCGATTTCGGTTTTGCGCGAAGGCTTTGTGCCAATCTCCTTGTCGTCAGGAGCTTGACCGGAAAACGTTCGCCAGTTTTACGCCGGCTCTAACGTTTCCGGCAAACTGGTTGATGAACCGTAGGGAGGTGTCATTGTGCCACTATTCCCCGCTGGGTTCCGTCTGATACCCAAGAAACATGCATCAAACTCGGCAAGGCTAGTCACGTGAATCTAAAGTTCACCACATAAAGTCTGGTGGGCTTTGTGGCAGAAGCGTTTGACGGAAGCCAAAATCTGGTCAGCAGACTTGGTCCATTTGAAGGGCTTCGGATTTTTGTTGTGCAGGTCGATGAAGGTACGGATGTCGGCCTCGAGCTGTTTGACCGAGGTGTGAACACCTCGCTGGATTTGCTTTCTGGTGAGTTCAGCGAACCAGCGTGGGCGCTTCAAAACGAGGTCCCTACCGATTCCGGTAGCAGCCCTGCGAACGGCCTTTGGCCATATTGGGTTTACTCACACGTATCGAACCGGCCCACGCAATAGGGAGTACCAGAATGAAAATCGCTGTTTGGAGTGCGCTCGGTGTGTTTTCGACTTATGTGTTTGCAGTTGGTGCACTCGGCTGGTTGGCGAAACCGTTCATGAGTCAAACTATCCGGCAAATGGTCGCAAGATTATTGACCGGCTCGGGACAGAGCAAACGCCGCGAGTTCCACAGCTTACACCCGATAGCCGACGCGATGTTAAAAGCGCGGGTGCTCCAATCATGAATTGGGAAGATGGCAGGTTGATACGTGCCATTGCCCGCGCAGAAGTTCGAACGCGGGACCGGATTATCCGGTTGAAGCCGAAGACTTTCTCGATGTTGAAACGGAGCGCCTGGAAAAACAGTTTCGCATCATCGCGGATGTGGGGCGCTACGTAGAACTGGCGAACGCCACTCTCAAGCTCCAGGAACGCAACGTGCTTGCGTTGGAGCGTCAAGCAGCTGCGTTCGAAGCTTTGGCCAGAAGCCAAAAGCGCGACCAGGTTTGGACGCGAAGATCGTGGCAATGGCGCGGACCCAAGCGGCGTCGATAACGGCAACTCAAACCTTCTTGATTGATCCTTGCGTTGGCGGCTTGCATTGGCGGAACGTACTCGCCGCCGGATTGCTAGGAGCGACGTTGACATCAAGCCACGTGAGATAGCCCCAGGTGACAAGAATGACAAACAAGTCGGAAAGCAGACAAAGCTGTCACAACTACGGTGCAAATTGCAGGGCTTTGTTTGGCACAAAGAATGCAGCTCTTCAGGCATACCCAGGGCGCCCTCCCTTGGGTATGGCTACCATCGCAAGTTGAAGCTTTGGCTGGCCAGCGGAGTTAGCGGCGCGTGACTTGAGGCGCGGGACGGCGTCCGCTCGGCCGACACCGACGGGCGTCTGGTCAGGCGGCCGCTAACTTCCAACGCTCGGATCGTATGAGCTGGTCGGCTTAAGATGTCTTGATAAGGCCATACAGTCCCAGGGGTGATGAAAATGGTGGGAAGATCCGCGCTTTGGTCCTGTCTCGGTCTATTGTTGATCAGCCTGGTTGAGCCGGCCATTATGAGCTGCCTTGTTCGCGCCAAGTACGATCCGCTCGTGCACGACGATCCGCTCGCGCACAAGGTTAAATCAACCTGGCGAGCGCGAGATGGCGAGAGCGCTGAAAAAATTATCGCGAACGTCTCGAAGGTGGCGCATTTCGTCCCTCGCATGTGGGGTGTCGCCAGAGGCGCCAACGGAACGGAATATGTGCTCTTTTCCTGGACCAGGCACGCGAACAATAGGTCGCACGAAGAATACGCAATCACTTGGAAGACCGCGCCCGACGGGACGATTAAAATTGATTCGCCTTATGCCAAACCGATAGAACTAGGCTGGCGTGCATTCGCACTCTCCTTGATCGCTGATGAAATCAAAGACAGCGAGAAGGACGTCAACCGTCGCTTCCTCCACGATCAGGCCAATTTCAATTTCGTGACGGCGGTACAAGGCAAGTTGGGCGATCTCTTGCGGCTCGGCTCCTGTACGATCGTTGACTCGGTTGGCGTGGATTACTCGCCGAAGGTCAATGAGGAGCAGACCACCAAAGGTGATTCTTGGTGCGTTGTGCTCTTGGTGAACTGCAATATCCCTGGTCCCGATTTTTGCATCCGCCACGGGGTCATCGCATTCGAGAAACGAGAGGGACAGGATTGGGAGGCGAAATCCTTCTTTGCCACGCGTATCGCGGCATTTCCCCCGGGCTCCTGGTTCGATTGCATCGAGCCGAATGAACATGAAGGGTACACGGACGGCGAGAAGGCGCAAAAGGCTTCGACAAATGAACGCAGAGAACAACTTCGCGGCGCGGCTCATTGATGCCAGGCGCCTCGCAGCGATAGCCCGCACCTGCGGCCTCAAAGCTGACGTCTCCCACTACGTTAACGAGGCACTCAAGGAGCTTTGGCAAACCCAGTCTCCTGAAGAGGCAAGAAAGATCGCCGAGCGCTGGGTCTTATGGGACGCGGAGGGGAGGCCTTGGCCGCGCATACCCCCGTTGGACAACGTGGTCCAGTTCCATCGCGCCGGCCCAACACAGATATCGATGGCGAGCCAGCCGGCAACACCATTGCAGGCAATCCGGGGTTGGTTCGACCGACAGGATGAAGAGGTGCGAACCGAGACTGCCGGCATGGCGACGCTTCTGGTGTTCGAAGGTCATGATCTTCTCGTCTTTGGCGGCCGAGCGTGGTGTGATTATCTTCGGCAGTGGCTGAGTGAGACGAACCTAGCAAACCAGACGATCATTGGCCGTGCATTGACGTTCCGGAGCTGTTTTGAGTATTTCGCGGAGAGCAGGTTCACTGAATCGGGGTGGACTCGGTCCGAAAAGGTCGCTCTAGGCGTTGTTGAAGATGCCAAGAATGACCCCGATTCCGATGCTGCGCGCCTCGCACCGTTTGCGCAGAAGCTGCTTGATACGTTGCCCGCACGTAAAATCCGATGGATCAACGTGCGCAAGTCCTGGAGGGAACTTGTCAGTGCAAGCCTCACACCCCGGGCTTTGAGAGTTTGGAGCGCCTCGCGGACGGAAAGAGTTCGGGGACATTAGTCCAATCGAGAGGTGTGGTGTGCCACCAAAGCATTGAACGCGCCGCCAATGGCAGTACAAGGAGCCAACTTTATCCAGACGCCTCCGAGCGGAGAAGAGGTCAATGAGTTGGTGGGCGCAGACCGACACAGTTGGTGACCACGCGAACGGCCGACCTTAGGGTTGAGTCGCCGGCTGCGCTGCGTCCGGTTCTGTGGCGGCGAATATTCACTACCGGAATGCTCGCCGCCGCATTGTCGCGTACCGTTAATTGTCGCGTTGAATGCGGCCGAACGGCGTCAGGCCGCATTCTCCGCAACTTCCAAGGCCCGCAGGTTCATCAAGGGAACGAAGTTCCATTGCTGCGCGGGCGAGCCGTTGAACTTGAACAGCCAAACCGGGTTGCCGTCACTCGTGCCACGAGTCTTATTATCGATACACAGACTGTTATCCGGGAGGCTAAGCTCTTGAGAAATTCCCACCGCTGACCTTGGATGGCTGGGTTATACACTTTGAGCGAGAGGAGAGCCTCCGGCGCGACGCGATCGGTGCCGACCGCGAGATTGCCCCCGCTCGAGTTCAGTGTAATCGCTCCAGTATCGAGATTGAGGTCCCAGAGAACGGCTAGTCGAGCAACGCTTGCGCCGTTCTCGAGCCCGGAATTCAAAATCACGTACTTTGGCCAGCCTTCAAAATGAAGATGGACGTCGCGAGTTCAGGTTCTCCGGAATAGCTCTTCGACAACCGCACGCACGAGCGCGCGATCACGGCTGCATCTCGCTCTTGGTGTGTGCGCCCCCAAGCAATAGAGAGCGGAATGCTATGAATGACTCTTCTGCTTTGTTGGCTTTGGGGGCTCGGGTGGCGGAAAAGTCTCGTGAAGCTCTACAATCGCGTCGAGCACGTCGCTCATCGGGATATTTCCCTCGGACCATTCTTTAAGCGCCGCTATTGCCTTTGTCAGAGCCTCTTCGCGGGCCACGGCATGATTCCCTGTGATGGATGGCTGAGACCGAGCAACCGTAAAAGACGCATGGGGTTACGGGAAGAACCACCCGCGCGAGTTGGAGCTTGGCTGCCTTGTCGCGGGAAAAGACGCACGGACGGTGGGGTGGATCGCCGCCCGTGCGAGTTGGATTACGAAAGGGCTTGGTTGTCTCGTAAGGGTCACTAACGTAGAAGCACCCAAGCCGTCGATATCTCAGCAACTTGCGTGCCAGACGGTCATTGGATGTTCGAGGGAAGACGATGTGCTTTCACAGCGCCCCTAGGCTTCTCGCGGTCAATCAGTGTCAGCTTTGGGACATGCCCGTCATCACGTGCAAGCAAATGATTGAAGTCGGGCAAAGAAACAAACGCGCTTAGTGCCGCTGCGAGCGCGAGTTGATCGGATCAATCTCGTCATCGTGGATCGCGATTAGTTCCCCGGGCTGTAAGCCGAGCCTTTGCACCTGCTCCTCTTCGATCGGGCAGATTAGCATTGCAGCCTTGCCGCCGCTAATCTTTCAGGCGCACAGCGCCACAGCTTCACAGCTTCTGCAGGGTCAGCAGTCGCGACCGCGTAGGTTACGTGCCTGAATGCGTCGTCGTCGTCGTCATGCTCGATGGCGACCGTTACTATCCAACCATCCATCTCGCGGAGCTCCAGTCGTCGGCAACCCTGCAATTTTGGAGCCGCGAGTGACTGACTGCGCTGTGCTGATAATGCGGATCATCAAGTCGCTGGTCTCTTTTCGATCGAGACAGCACACGTTTTTATTTTTGCAAAGTCGAGTGATCTCGACCTCGACGGACTTGCGTGCGAGCAAACGTTGGATGTCTCGGATCAACTCCTTCATCACCCGTCCGCGTCCATCCCCTGGACATCATATTGTACCTGAGTCACAAGTGAGGCGCAGCCTCAAGTGGAGCGTAAGGCGAGTCGGATAAGTGGCTGAAACAGCTCAGGCCATGGAGGGACGGATATTGCCAATATTGTTCTGTGCGGGGAAAGGGCCCCCGCAACACATTTCTTGGAGCTCTCCTAAGGGCTGGTCCCCGGTCGTGCATTTCGCCGAAGCGCGACTCTGATCCGCCTTCTGGCACTAGTCCAGCTGGTGCGGCGCGCTTCCATCGGTATGGCCATTCTCACAGCGCGCGGGCAGGGCTCCTTCATTCCGGCTCCGGTTTGGCGAATTCACACGTCCTGCACAGCAGAAAGCCATCCGTACCGTTCATGCGGTCGGCGATTTCGCTAAATATCCGTCCTTCGAACAGATCTTCGTACTCGTCGCGCAAAAGATTCCCAAGGACATGACGCCGCTCAAAATCCATGCAGCACAAAGTAACATCGCCGTTTGGAAGCAGGACATTCCGATGCTGCTGTTTCCCATTGCATGTCAGAGTGCCGGCGGTCGGCTGCCGGGAGGTGATCATTCTCGGATCTATACGTCCTCGCCTGCTACTCAGCGGCCGCAAGCGTTGTAGCTTTTTGGCGGGGATTACGTCGGCTAGATCAGGATGGATTTTACCCAGGACCACCAATTGAATTGAGGGAATGTTTGCCTCAATCAATCGGCGCATGACATTGATGTAGTTTTTTCCGACGAGGCGGCTGTTCATATAGGTGCCGTCGTCGGGTACGTGAACGACGAAAGTCTTGAACCGGAGCACTTGCAAGCGCCGAACGTCAGTTCCGTTCATTCCAACAAGGGTCGTGAAGATCCGGACGTCGTGGCCGCGTGCGTAAGCATGCTCAACCATTGTGCTGCAATGCGGATGCAACCACGGCTCCGAATATCCGGCAAAACTAATGCCGGTAGCTCTCGGTACGCGTGAGAGACATTGCTTGAAATCCTGAACACCCAGATGCTTGGCTTGGGATACGAGCCTTTGGCGATCTGCAAACTTGTCCTGGGAGCAATAAGAACATCTGACGATGCAGCCGGTGGTCGTGGTTATCTCCAATACCTTGCTACCAGGATCGGCCGCGCGCAGATTCTGCAACGTCGTCGGATATGCCGTCATTCTCTTTGATCCTTTCAGGTGGAACTGCTGGAAGGAGAGCAGGGGCGCTCGGCAATGCGCCGGGTTCGACAACGCGCTTGCTGAACGTGGCACCGATCTCTCGGGGGCGAATACCGCTTTCTACGTGCTGACTGCGCATAGTACCGTTCGCTGTCACTGATATCCTCGTCTATCTTTAGCGTGAGCCGGGTGCCAAGCCTGGCTTCCTCGTCGCAATGGTCCGCGCAGAGCTTGCCGAGCAGCGGCGATGCTGATCAGAAGCTGAACGGGCGAAAGGGCTGTTTGGAGTTCTGCCTATGACGGTGTCAGGGTCCGGACCATCCGTTTTACTTGTCGCAAGCCATCGTCCTTGCCAATGGTTCCGCGGCCATGAACTGGGTGGATGGCGATTGAGCATCGTAGTCTCGGAGACGATCGTCGTCGAGAGCTCCTGTCTCGTTCAGTTGCTGGGCTGCCCGCCAGGATGTTGGATCAAGCAGGCGTTTGTCGGGTCGAACAGAACATTTGCGTACTCTAGGGGGGCAGGGCTAAGTGGTGTCATGGAAGATGAGCAGCGCTAATGATTGTCGCCGCACGCGCTGCGGCCCAAAAATAGCTTCAATGCGGCCGTGAGGAGGCAAAGAGGCTCGCATTTGAGATCTTCAAGACCTGGAAAGCTATGGTGGCAGTCAGCTATTTGATTTCGAGCAACGATATAGTCGATCTCGGGCGATGCCAGCGTTGCCGTGATGGTTCTAAGGTCCACTGGATTGGATCGACTTGGATAGTCAATGCGATCTGTCCTGCCAGAAATGGTAGGAGGGGCCGGCTCGCGGTTTGAGATACTCTGTTGGAGCGAGGACATGCTCGCAACCAACACATCAGGGCGGTCGTGGAGAGCGACTATGCGGACCCGTATGCTCTCGAATGAACAAAATCTGCGGAGACCATCATGAAAGCGAGATCGGCATGTAGAGCCGATGAGGCGTCGAGTATCCCGCTGAGCAAGCTGGATGTTAGCGAAGCCAAGCGCTTTCAGGATGATAGCATATGGGGGTACTTCGAGCGGTTGCGAAGGGAAGATCCCGTTCACTACTGCCAAGACAGCGGCTATGGCCCCTATTGGTCCGTCACGAAGTACCGCGATATTGTCGCGGTGGATACAAACCATAAGGCATTCTCATCAGAACAGGGTGTCACGATCGTCGATGTGCCTGACGAGCACTGGACCCCGAGCTTCATTAAGATGGGTCCTCCAAAACACGCCGGGCAGCGCAATACCGTAAGTCCGATAGTTGCACCGGATAACCTGGTGAAGTTTGAAAGTCTGATCCGTTCGCGGGTCAGGGTGATTCTGGACGGGTTGCCGCGCAATGATCCGTTCAATTGGGTGAATATGGTCTCGATCGAGCTGACGACGCAGATGCTTGCCACGCTCTTCGACTTTCCCTTCGAAGACCGACGGCTCCTGACCTATTGGTCAGATGTAGCTGTTACGCCTCCGAGAGCCGGCCATGCCATCGACAGCTGGGAAAAGCGAAGGACAATCCTGTCCGGATGTCTTGAGTATTTCACGCGACTTTGGAACGAGCGCATTAATGCCGAGCCGCGCCTGGACCTGATTTCTTTGATGGCACATTCGCCCGACACGCGGCATATGAAGCCGGATGAGTTTCTCGGCAATCTAATCCTGCTGATCGTCGGAGGCAATGACACTACCCGCAACTCGATGACCGGCGGCGTCTTATTCATGAATCAGTACCCCGGCGAGCTGCGAAAACTGCGCGATAACCCTGCGCTCGTGTCGAGCGCCGTGTCGGAGATTATTCGTTACCAGACACCGATCGCCCATATGCGCCGCACCGCGGCGGCAGATTGCATTCTGGGTGGCAAGCAGATCAGCAAAGGCGACAAGGTCGTTATGTGGTATATCTCTGGCAACCGGGATGAAGAAGTCATCGAGAATGGCGACAGCTTTGTGATCGACCGCAAGAATGTGCGGCAGCATCTATCGTTCGGATTTGGTATCCATCGGTGCGTTGGTCGGCATCTTGCACAACTGCAGTTGAATATCCTCTGGGACGAAATATTGCGTGCCGGGCTAGACGTAAGCGTTGTCGGCGAACCCGAGCGAATCGCATCTAATTTCGTGCACGGCTATTCCTCACTCCCAGTGCGGATTGCAGCCTAGTCCCTGATCGCGTCGGCGGCAGGCGGCACGCGGTGCGGTTGGGCTCGTCTTGAACCGCATTCGTTGACGCCGCTAGCGAAAGCGGCGTGATCGGCGCCAAACAATCGCTGCATGTCGCGAGCCTGTCGGTAATCAGGCAGGCGTTGACGAGCCCGCGTAAGGAGCGACAGGTGAGCCGGCCCGGCGCCGTGCAGGCGCCGGACAAGCGAAAAAGCAACGCCAACGGTGCGCTCCGATTTCCCCATATCCGGGCCGCCATGGACAGCCGACGAGCTTGAGATTGAAGATTGTAGCGGTGGCAGCGGTTTTCCTTGGAGAAGCGATTTCGATCATCGCCGAGTTGATTGCCTCAAGGCGGTTTGGAAAGGCGGGCGGGGATGTGACAATGCTCCCGCCGATGTTTCTCCTGATATCTTTCGGTGGCATCCTTCTCGTTTTCGGATACGCGCTGGGCTACATGCATCTGAAGAATATCTGGATCATTGTCGCAATATCGGTGGGAGCTATTCTGGTGGTGGAGCCGATACTCACTCTTCTCCTCTTTAGAGACGTTCCGACGACCGGTTCGCTGATCGGGTTGATGCTCGGTGCGCTTGGTACGCTCGCTGCCGTATGTCTATGAGGCTGATCTGACTGAGCCTGCATGGGTACCAGCTTCGCCGAGATGTAGTTGCAAAAGACCTGCGCATCGTCGGTTCTGCTCGCTTCGGCCCGGGCTAATGCTGTTGCTGATCGGCTTTCTACGCTTCATCAGGGGCGGTGCGTGGCCGCTGGCTTCGTAAACTCTTCTCGAAGTCTCCTTGCCGGATAGTGAGACGCGTGCCGGGCGGCCGTAGGTCTTGATCAGTCTTCGCTGGCCAATTTCTGCCCGACCACAGCGTTGCCTGGTGCTCTCCAGCACTTGGATGGCTTCGTCCAGTTCGTGTGAACACACCACTGGCCAGGAGGCAGGATGATCAGGGATCGCCTCGCGGCCGGTACTATCGCATTCGGCAAAAGCAGATCACGACCAGCACAGGTCAGTCCGTGGTCATGTGCTTCAGCTGATTATCCGGCAACATACGCGGTCATCCCCCACTTCAGCAACACAGGAGCTGCGATGGGAAATGAAACCACAGGCGACATACGCTTTTTTGCGTATCCCTGGAGAACGCTCTTGGTCAGCTACTCGTCAGCCAAGCGGTCTATCCAGGCAGGCTGCACATCGTCGACTTAATCGGAGATAAAGCATGACGGGCATTGGCCGATCCGGGAAATCGCATGTTGGGGCGGCAGCAGCCGACAGCGCCGGGGAACTCGGCGTCGTGCCGGGGGAACGCAGTCAATCCTTCGACGCCGTCGTGGAGCGGATGCGCTCCGGGCCGGAGGAGCGGGCCGTGCCGCTCGCGAGCCAGCCACCAGATTCAGATATGGTGGCGCCAACGCGGCACGAGATCAGAGCAGCAAAGCAAAGATTGGAGAGTCTCCTTGAGGAGCTTGAAACTTGTCGTCAAGCGGCCATGCGTGCCCGGGACTTGCCCGAGGCGCAAGAGCTGATCGACCAAGTCGTCAGGGCAGGCTCAGCAGCTCTGGACTACTACGCCGATCTGCCCCCAAATTTGGCGCGTCGCATTCTGCCCGACGATCGGGCCCGCCGTCTCCGCGATGACGTGCTTGACGCAGCCACCCAATGTAACACCGTGGCCAGGCAGATTGTTGACCAACTGGAGAACAAGAGAAAAGAAGCGTTGAGATGCCTCGAGAGGTTGAAAGGCATCGCAACGCCCCACCAGCTGAGCCGCTCGGTTACAAGCGTGGCGGAACATTATGCGGCCCACATGGAGTGGTGGGGAAAGAAGACGGTGCGCTTGGAGCGGATGCAATCTGTCTGCGCAGCCACTGCGGACTTGCCAAGCGCTACGCCCGCGATGCGCAAGGCCGAAGAGGCCGCGCTAAGGCTGCATACCGGTCATGCGCTCAATACGAAGTGCATGTATCTGCAAACCCGGATAGCTCTCGCGGAGCTCCTGATTGACTCGCAAGCGAGCACGTTGGAACCAGACGCGCACGAGGCCCTCATGGACGAGAACGGGCGGGTGCGTCTGCTCGGGACCTTCATCGAAGATGTTTTTCCAGCATTCGTCTCGACCGGCCATGCCGTTCTGAACAGCAACGGGGCACCGCTCGACGCCGAGCATCGCGCCGTTCTGGAAGGTGTCATGGAGCGGCTTTCGGAATTCGCTTCAGGGGTG
The DNA here is from genome assembly GCF_002289535.1 of Bradyrhizobium sp. UFLA03-84. Taxonomy (NCBI): domain Bacteria; kingdom Pseudomonadati; phylum Pseudomonadota; class Alphaproteobacteria; order Hyphomicrobiales; family Nitrobacteraceae; genus Bradyrhizobium; species Bradyrhizobium sp. UFLA03-84. The sequence continues at coordinate 226,139 of NZ_NSJY01000011.1, forward strand.
AGTTCCATGGTTGCCACGCTGAGGGAAGGCGGATCAGGAGCTGACCTTCCGTTGCAGTTGCTGGACCAGATCGTGGAAAGTGCGTGGCTTACGGCGAACGAAGTCATGCGGTTGCTGGCAGTGCAGCCAAAATTGGCAGCCACACTTGAACCGCCGGCCTGGGCTGCGCTGCCGGAAAATACCGCCATGGTGGGCGAAAGCGGCAGAGCGCGCAGAAAGGGCAAAGGAAAGCGCGCAGCGGCCGCAGGCGAGGGGAGTTCGACGGCGCGCCCGCCCGAGCCGCAACTCGCCAGGCCCGATGCCGCCACGGCCCCGACCGGCAAGGTTATCGTGCTCTCGGACCTCGGTACCAAAAAACTCGCGACCGCGGAGGAGGCACGCGCGAGCGCGTCAACCTCTGCTACCGAGCACCTCCAGATGTGGCAGGCTCCGCCCTCCAGGAAAGCGCTGGCGGGATTACTCGAGCGACTGGACGAGCTGGTGCAATTTGATCTACCGGCTCAGCAAAGTGCCATCTCGCAAGCGCGCCAGATGAAGCCCGAGGACGCCGACCACGTCTTGGATCTCGTCAGCAAGCGCTTGCAGACGCAGGCTGCCGAGATTGAGGCCTGTGTAGTCGCGCTGGAGGAGCCTCGCCGCCGGGGCCTGCTCACGCCGATGCAAGTGCCCGAAGTGCACGAGAAAATATTTCGGCTCAAGGCGATGCGGTCCGAGGTGCAGGGGCAGGCAAACTCATTGAACTTGCGAAAGGCCGCAATAACGAGCGATTGCATGAAGATCTATGGGTTTCCGTCGCAAAGGTACCTTGAACAATTGCGGGGGGCGGGGGAGTTGGCGCCAGTCGATCCACCGCGCGCCTTGCAGGGAGAGCCAGGGAAGCTGTTCGAGGTCAAGCTGCAGCCCAAGGCGCTGAGCAGTGGTGCGAGGCCAAGCCCGATGTGGCTGCACATCCATACCAAGCGGCCGGTACATGCCTGGCAATTGCTAATGCTGGGGGACCGTGACTTCGCCGCTTGCCACGTGAAGTCCGATGAACAGCGCGGCTATAATCGGCACTGGCAGAACGCTCGAGCCGCCGAGGGGCACAATAACGTCGTGATCCACCGCGGCAAGCTCACACCTGCGTTTTGCAAGTCATTGTTGAGCACCGCAGCTGGCGGCCAGGCGTTGTACCACCTTTCCGATGCTGGGCACGTGTCAGCGCAGATGGGGCGACTGGGAATCTAGTGAGCTTCTTGTCTTGCGGCAGTATGCCGTTCGATGGCAGGTTTCATGCCTCCAGGTCGGCTCGGCGGATTGCCTGAGCCGCACCGGGCTCTTCAGATTCCACCTCCCCAACGGGTGGAGCTCGGAGGAAGAGAACACGCACCAAATCCACGAGAGGCTCGTTGGCCGGAGAGCCGGATCATTTTCGATCACGGGCAAGTAAGCTCTCACTATGAGGCCATTGGTGGCGCCGAAAGCCAACCGCTGAGCGCGGCAGCCGGAGAAACATGTGCGTGATCCCGAAGACGATACGGCCGGATGCCGTCGCGCTCGTTGCGAAAGGCCGGCATGTGCGCCGCCAACTGACAAGTAAACCTCCAGAGGGATTGCTTCGATGGTTGGCATGCCAAAAGAAAACCATGCGCTCTGGTTTGACGAATCGACTTCGCAATGCACAATGAGCCCGCCTGTCCGTTTGCTTCACTTGGATAAGGCGACGAGAGCCCTAGCATCCCGGCCTCCAGGCCCCCAGAAGGTGCTAGGGCTTTTCGTTCTTCGGAGTGTCCCAGCCGGTGAGGGCGGAGCTGCTTCTCTGCAAACACTGATCCTGTGACGGCCACGACCGCGTCGGCGTGGCGGGAAGCTCGTTGTGCTCCGCTGGCCTTTGCGGATTCGAGCGGGAAGCTCTGGCGACTATAACGGGGGCATAGTGGCCTATCGGCGAGCGAAATGCCTCGCTTTCCTCCGACGACAAGTGCGACGAATTTGAAGACGGTACAGATCTCGGCGGACACTTTGATGGTCGACGTGCGCTACCCGATCAACTCCCCCGCCGGCCACCCAGATCAGGCATTATAGATGCTGCGGAACGCTGCTTCCGAGCAGCGCGACAAGAGATGTCGCGCTTTCTCGCACCCTTTAGCCTCAGCCTCTCGTCTCTGACTTTCTTTACGGATTCGATTCGCTAGCGGTCCGATAATCATCCAGATTCCCGTCCAGAAATAATACCTCGCGCTCCTCGGCTGGGGTATCGCTCACCACTAAGGCGCTTCGATCGAGACGTTGAACTGCCAACCGGACTTGGCACTACAGCCGAGCAAGCCTTGCGGTGTGTCTGCACCGAAGCCATAACAAAGAGGAACCAGAGCGATCCCCATAATCGTCGTGTCGTCCGTGAAGAAATCGCGTATTCACTAATCGCAAGGGGACGCAGGGGTCGTCGGGAAACCCGCACGGTTCCAACCATTGCAACGCACAGTGTGCCATGATCAACAAACGAGGGTGCTTCGATTGCTTCGACAGCTGCATCGATAGCTTCGATGGCTGGGCGAGAGCTTGAGCATAAATGGCTCCGCTGACTCCGATCGACTTAAGGCGAGGCCCTGCCGAGATATCTGAACGTATCCATTCCGTAGATAGACCCAATCAAGAAAATCAATTTTACCACTTGCGGTGCGGTCATATAGACATGATGGACGGGCTGGGGCCAACCTGGGGAAGCGATTCTAGAATGAAAAAATTCGTGATTGTGACTGCGAGCGCCCTCGCGCTCGGAACGGCGGCGATGCCGACCTTTGTTGCGGAGGTTGCCGCCCAACCGGTCGCCACGAAGGTGCAGGTAGCCGATACATCATATCCTCAATGCGCGGATGATCCGTTGGATGGTATCTGCGACTTATTTTTCTGTTTGACCGATCCGTCGTGCGTGCAGCACTAACGACGGAAGACAATCAAGAATAGAACGAGGATAGAGGCGCCGGCGACTCGCTGGACAGCGGCCGCGTCCTCCTCCGGCTTTAGCCGATTTCCTGTTCTTGCCGGTGAATGATGCTAGGTCTACAGACCTCGATCGCCGTGGCTCCCATTGGTCGTTTCTGCTGGTGGATCGCCGCGTACGAGGCCGGCTGGTTGCCTATCACTATGACTCAATTCTAGGATATAACGACAGAATTGCAGCAACAATCGCTGAACGGGTCGGGGCCAACCTGCAAGACGCGCCCATAAGCCAGGAGAAATGAGTATGACTGCGGCGTCTTCGTGGTTGATGGCACCCGGGCACTGGTCAGTCGATTAGCGGCAGGTCCGCAGCCAGACCTCAATCTAGGAACCTCGTCGTCGATTGGCGGGCACTGCAGAGCCATCTGAGAAGCTGAAAGCGGTCTCGACTCGCCGGCGACTCGGCAAAGAGGCAGGCGGACGTCGCTACTCGGCGTTCCCGATTGAGCACCCCGGGGGCCGTACTTTCCTACATAGCCGCGAACTTCAGAACGCCCGAATACATTTATCTCACCCTTAGCCTCCAAGGCTCGCCTGCCGGTAAAGATCAAAACTTACCGAGTAGTGTGTGCGTCCGGCTCCGTTCAAAGGCCAAGCCAATTGCGATTTGATCAAAGCCGTTGCGTTCCTGTCTCTGAAGCTGTTCTAGTTTCGCCACCGGAGCTTTCTCATCGCGCGGATAAGGACAGGGTGCTTAACAACGATTAGGCAACGAAGCACTGCTGAGGTCCACTTTGTCACCAACGCCGCGACGAGATCTAACCGCGGCTAAAATCGTTGAGTTAAAACGTCCTGCCTAACGTTGCCTCGGCGCGCTTCAAGGTGGATCCCATAGCGCTCCGTCGAGTTCGCAATCGCCAAACAAGAATCGCAAAATTCGCAGCTGGCTTTTAGCCTGCCCCGCAACAAAACATGATTTCTCATGTGGGAAGGCGGACGACAACCTACCAGTCTTGGTGAGTTGATGACCGTGCTGGATCGAGTGATTTGAAGCCAAGCAATGGTAAACGGAAAGTCTGGCGAGTCCTCATCGAGCATCTTCATGCGCTCGCATGGAATCATCGTGCGAAAAGGCTATGTCGGCTCTTCCAATCTAAGCAAAGCCCATTCCTCTATCCGCTAGATATGTCGAACGGCAGCACGTTATCACCGGTTTCCGAAATTTTGCATGCGTACTGGCGTTCCGACCGGTGGTTGCTTCTCGTCGTAGTCGCAGTAGTGCTGATCTCAAGCGCGACCAGCGTCGCAACGCCCTATGTATTTTCGTGTCTCATTGACCGCCTCCCGCGCGAGGAAGACATGTCGGTGCTTGCGTGGGGCTTCGCAGGCTATGCGGTTCTACTTGGGGTAGCCTCCGTATTGCAGCGCATGCTGCAGTATCTGTCCTTTATGACAGCCGAGAACCTGGGCTTCATCGCTGCAACGGGCTTCTTTGATCGCATCCTGAGGAAAACCGCAGCCTTTTTTCTTGAGCACAATCCCGTAGAAATACAGAATGCGGCCGCGCGCGGGCGCAGCGCCCTGACAGCTTTGGTCCAGCTTGGGATCGTGGTCTTCATCCCTGCTGCAACACAACTTCTACTTACGTTCGTTACTCTCGGCGCGCTCCTCAATATGCAGATCGCTGCAATCGTCGTCGTCTATGGGGCTGTCCTGATTACATTGACGTGGAGTTCCACGCGTCGGGCGTACGTGTTCCTGGAACGAGCCAGAGAAGCCGGACAGAACAATGCGCGTTTCGTTGGCAACGTCATGAGCTCCATGGACACCCTGCGCTATTTCGGCAGTCATTCCTGGATGAGCCAGCGCTTTACGATGACGGCGCGGGAGGTGCGTGATAATTGGCGGGCCTATGTGTTGCAACGCGTTGCCTACATCGCCGTGCTCGGCCCAGCGGTCGCGCTACAATTTGCGGTCACGTTTCTCCTTCTCATACCTGAATACCAGGTCGGGGCGGTCACCATCGGGGATATGGTGCTATTCAACACGCTTTTACTCCAGCTCAATATGCCATTCGAGATGGTTGCGCGTGCCATCTCTGACGCGGCGCGGTCGCGAGCCGACCTCATCCCTCTGGCTAGACTATGGGCCGCACCCGAAGAGCGGCGACCATCTCACGCTCAAGATTTCGCGCCCTCCGGTGGCCAGCTCTCTTTCGAGGGCGTTGGTTACGCCTACGACAACGGTCGTGGCGTTACGAACGTCTCGTTTGTAGCTGGGCGGGGTGGGATCACCTTCCTTGTCGGTGAATCGGGATCTGGAAAATCGACAATCTTTAGGCTCGTCTTGAAATCGATTGAACCGGACCGCGGTCGTATTCTGGTGGATGGAATCGATATAGCGGGCATCGAACGCGCGGATTGGTATGCCGCAGTTGCTGTCGTGCCGCAGGACGTGATGTTGCTCAATGAGTCGCTAGCCGACAACATCCTGCTAGGGCGGCCCCGCAACGAAGTGCGCCTTCGTGCTGCGTCGGAAAAAGCCGCTATTCTCCCCTTGATCGAGGCCTTGCCTGAAGGATTTGATACAGCGGTTGGAGAACGTGGTTTGAAGCTTTCCGGCGGGGAGCGCCAGCGTATTGCTATTGCCCGCGCGCTTTATGGCGAGCCGGCGATCCTTCTTCTTGACGAGGCGAGCTCCGCGCTCGACGAAGAAACCGAGCAGGGCATTATGAACCATATCCGTACGCTAGCCAAAGATGTGACCGTGCTGGCGATCACTCACCGCAAGGGCGTCGTTTCTACAAGCGACGTCGTGGTCGACCTGACCGACTGCGGCTTGTCAGTGACATAGGCGAGGGGAATGATCGGCCCGGCGCGTTGACGCCGCACAGAAGGTGCATGGCCGGACGAGATACTTTCGCTGTTCAAGAAGCTACCCACGTCATACAGAGCATCCTCGGCATCTATGAAGGAGTCGGGGCCCTGTGCTCCGGTACTTGTGAAGTATTCCAGGGTGCCGATTGCCACTCTGCGACGCCAGGCGGCAGGGGCGGGCTTAAGTTGGCGATCGGCGGGCTTGCGGTCGGAACAGGCTCCTTCGTCCTGAATTCAGGCTGCACCAGACGGAATTCTGCGCATATGTGTCGCGATTGATGAGCTCGTCGACAAGCCGTTCAAAGAACTTCGGCAAGCTATGTTGTCCAATGAGACAAAAAGCCCCGCTATTCGGCCGTAGTCGGCGCGGAGATCTTAGGGAGGAACTATTGAGGACGGAAGCCTCCGGGCTGACGAACGAGCAGGGCTCCGTTGAGTATCCAAGCCGGGCGTGGTGCTAAGGTAGTCGCGATCTGTAGTTTGTGCCCTGCTAACCGCTGAAGTGTGCAACGGCCAATCTTTCAGTGTCGTTTTCTTCGATACCCAGCACCCATAATAGAGTGTTCAAGGGAGAGTCGGAATCGCGCTCGCGATGTCCGATCACGTTTTTTCCTGGCCCTCCACGTCGCGCTTCTGCCGCCTCTATCTCGTTTGCCGACGGAGGTTTTGAGGATTGAGTCCACCGTCGATGCCTCGAGCAATGAGACCCTACACGCTCACTTGCCGTTAGGCCCCTGCTAAGTAATATCAAGCAGCGGCTAAGTTATTGATTTTTATTGTTGTTTAGACAAACCTTGCGTGTTGTCAGAAATTGTCTTATGTTTCTGACAACGGAGGGAAGCCATGCAAACCGTCGCCGAGCGTATTTTGAGTTACGCTCAAGCACTTCCAGAAGGCACTTTGATCGGTGCCAAGGAAGTTTTGCATTTGGGAAGCCGTGCTGCGGTCGATCAAGCTTTGAAGCGTCTCGCCAAACGCGACGAGTTGATGCGTCTTGCCCATGGGCTCTACGCTCTGCCAGTGAAAACACGCTTTGGCATACGCGCGCCGGCTGCTGAAAAGGTCATCGAAGTGCTGGCTTCCACGCACGCGGAAACGATCGTTCCACACGGAGCCGCGGCCGCGAATAAACTTGGTCTCACTACGCAAGTGCCGACGAAGCTCGTCTATTTGACCTCCGGTCCTGATCGTCAGTTTCGTCTCGGAGCACAGACGGTTGAGATGCGGCATGCACCGCACTGGATGCTTCTGCCGACAGACTCGATTGCTGGACAGGCAATCCGGGCTCTTGCCTGGCTCGGCGAGCGAGAGGCGGGCGAGGCTCTTAAGGTATTGAAGCGCAAGCTGCCCCACGACACTTTGCAGGATCTCGTCGCGCTGCGTCGCGCGATGCCTCCGTGGATGTCGAAATCCGTCAGCCAATCCCTTCTAAATCATGGCTGAACTTTACCTGACGCTCTCTCGTGACGAAAGGCTTGAGGCACTTGGCGTTGCCGCCACCGCCTCAGGCCGCCCGGTCCATCTTTTGGAGAAGGACATCTGGGCCGTTTGGGCCCTGCAAGGACTCTTTGACTCTGAATTGGGTGAGCATCTTGTCTTTAAGGGAGGTACGTCCCTCTCCAAAGGTTACGACGTCATCGAACGTTCCTCGGAGGATATCGATCTCACTTACGATATCCGCTGGATCATTCCTGAGCTTGCCACGGGCGACCCACCCATACCCGCTTCGCGAAGCCAGGCCGACAAGTGGACAAAGCTTGCGCGCGAGCGGCTCACCGACTGGGTCAAAGACAAGACCCTTCCTGCCCTACAGAAACACGCAGCAGCTACAGGAGTCGACGTCACGTTCCGTGTTGAGAACGATGTCATCTATGTCGACTATGAAAAGCTGATCCAGGGCTCGGACTATGTTCCGCCCTGGATCAAGCTTGAATTCGGTGCGCGCTCGACCGGTGAGCCGTCCGAGACGAGAAAGATCACCTGCGATGCGGCGAAATCCCTGCCCGAACTCGAGTTTCCTGTAGCGACCCCAAAAATCATGCTTCCCAAGCGCACCGTTTGGGAGAAAGCAACGGCCGTCCACGTTCTTTGCGCTCAGGGTATCGCGGGCGATCGTGTGTCGCGCCATTGGTACGATCTCGTGAAGCTCGATGATAAGGGATTTGCGCAAGCTGCCTTCGATGACAAAGTGTTGGGGCAGGAAGTCGCCGATTGGAAGAGCAAGTTCTTCCGGGAGAAAGATCGCGACGGCAACGTCATTGACTATCATGCCGCGGTATCCGGCAAGCTTCAGTTAGTTCCTGACGAAAAGATGCGTAAGGACCTTGAGGCCGATTATCAAAAGACGATCGACGCTGGATTACTTCTCGGCGAACCTGAGCCGTTTGAGCAGCTCATGAAACGCTGGGAAGCTCTGCAGCGGCGCGCAAATAGTAAGTAAGGCCGGTTGCTGGAACGGACGCTTCGAAAGATTTCCGACGTATAGAAGCTGTGCTGAGCATTGCCGAAGATAGCCCCAGCACGCGCTGCTGCACTTTGGAAAAATAGCACATTCGCCCCGCTATAGCGTGCTTTGCTTGTTTACAGCGCTGTTAATTTTGAGCGGTGCCGTCTCCGGCATCATGAGCATGGCAAGGAGCCCAGCCGCGCTAGCGATAAGCATGTACCAGGCGGGCGCCAGCGCGCTCCCGGTAAGATAGATCAGCCAGGTGACAACTGGTTGAGCTGTGCCTCCGAAGATCGCTATCGCAAAAGCGTAGATGATCGCGAAGGCGCCACCACGAATATTCTTGGGCAAACCTTCGGCCATGCTCACATAGAAGGCGCTGTACGGAATCGTTCCAATAAGTGTGAGCGCACCGAGACCCCCGAGAAGTGCGACGGCGCTGCGGCTCTCTGAGATCCAGAGGAACACCGGATAGGTCATCAACAACGCAGCGATCTGCGGCCATATCATGATGTGCCGGCGGCCCGCGCGGTCTGCGAGCCAGCCGCCCAGCAGCGCGGCAGCAATTCCTACCGTATTGCTAACGAGCGTGGTGCCAAAGGCGAGAGGCGCGGAAACTTGCAGGGTATTCAGTGCATAGGTGGTCATATATCCCGTGACGTAGGTGATGATCGTGCAACTGGCCAGGACGACGAATCCCAAGCTCATAATACGGCGAGTGGCAGGCAATCTTCTTACAGGGTGAACGCCCGGAGCCGGCGTTTGGGGCCGGTGCAACGTTTCGGGCAAGCCGCTCCGCAGCCAAAATCCGAACGGCAGCGTAACGGCGCCGAGCAAGAGCGCGATCCGCCATCCGTACGCGTTGAGTGCCTCGCTTGTCATGGTCAGGGAGAGTATTTCTCCAACAAGCGCCCCGGCCGTTGCAGCGATCTGTTGGCTGGCAGGCTGAAACGAGACAGCAAGACCGCGCCCCTCGGCCGGCGCCGCTTCCAGCAAATAGGCAGTTGTCGGACCAACCTCACCGCCGAGCGCGAAGCCTTGCACCAAACGTGCGACAATGACCAGGAGCGGAGCAGCAGCTCCTATTGTCCCGTATGAGGGGGTGAGCGCTAACACAAGGATCGCGGCGCTCATCAGGACAAAGCTGGCGGTCATCGCGGGCCGGCGCCCGGCCCGATCCGAATACGAGCCGAGCACGATGGCCCCGATCGGCCTGGTCACAAAACCCGCGCCGAAGGTTGCGAGCGACAGCATGAGGCTGGCGAATGGGTCGCTTGCCGGGAAAAACGCTTGTCCGATCTGGATCGCGAAAAAGCTATAGGTCCCAAAGTCGTAGAATTCGAGAATATTGCCGATCGTTGCACCCAACACGGCGCGCCGGGCCAAGGATTCGTCTGCCGGAACGAGGACCGGCTCCGGTTTCAGCCGAGTAGATTGCTTGCCCATCCTCGATCCGTCTGAGGCGCTATCGCCGGCGAGCATTTCGACCAGCGAGTTCAGGCGCATTGCACTCCACTTGCTCTGCACGTCCTCTAGCTCGAGCTGGGCTGGGCCGCGTCCCGACAGACCAAGCTCACGACGATGAATGCAATAAGAATGCCTGCCTCTTGCTGCCCGTTTCAAAGCTCGACCGGATCGCGGCAATCGTCGGCAAAGATGAGCAAGCGCGTTGCAATTGTCGGGCGCAGCGCTCGTTGTGCTTCTGTGCATGGCGAGTTTGCGACAATATTGGTGGGCACCGAACGGAAGGCGCCTGCTTTCACGTAGATGGCCGCGCATGCACGCAGGGTTCAGCCGGCGCGCGTATGCGCAAAGGATCAGGCAACTGGCCCGGCTTTTGCTCCACTGCTTACCAATTGTGTGCGACCACCTACTTTGTCGGGATTGTCGCTGCCATGCAACGCCTGCTGTCGATGATGCCGCCGCATATGCTCGTTCAATCTGGCGTTCAAACAGTTTAGAATGTGCTCAAACTGCTCATTGACGAGCAAGAGAACCTTGAGGGCGCTGCGCGGATCGCCATTACACGCGGTGACGACCTCGTCTATGCGCCGGCTCACCGAGCATGCTGTCTCGGCCTCGGGGCACGATTACTCGCGCAAGACATAAGGTTCTCCTCGCCGGGGCACTCGCTGAAGCGGCCCGGCGGTCAGTCGCTATCGCTGCCGCGTCAGACGGGTGCCGCTCAAAGGCTGGTGCGGCCGGAGCGCCACTCTCCCGAGGCTTTGGAAGCCTTGCGCGCCTTTAGTTCTATAAAGCATCGTATGGCCGCTGCCGCAGCAGCAGCTTAGGGGCGTCGCCCCTCGGCGCGGCGCAAGGACAGGCCTTCGGTTTTGGCTCCCCCAGGGTCCGCGGTGCCCCAAAAAAATTGTTCCAACTTCCTTCAGCCCTTACGCCTTGCACACTTCGCTACGCGCTGCGAGGCAGGGGTTATGGCGGCTTTTTGCCGCGCACAAACTCAGCCTTAAGGAGAAAAACAACAGCACCAAGACCTCCGCCGCAGCCCGTCGTGATGGTGCCGCGCGGCAAACTGAAGAAGTCGCCCAAGAATGCGCGTAAGATGCCAAATTCGAAAGGCTGAAGTCGAAGTTCTCGCCGCCAGTATCGCATCCTCGAAATGCTGCAATTTCCTGTCCTCGAACCCGAACCCAAGGACAAACCGACCGGCTACTTTCTGGCCAATGCGGGTGAGGGACGCTGTCTCGCTCAGTTGCTTCGGGCCACGCGCAAGGAGATCAAGAAGGACGAGCAAGCCGCATTTTTCCATCCCAACAGCGGATGCTTCTTTGCGACCACCTGGCACGACGGATTAAGCACGCCTCGAGTACGGCAGCATTGATGGCGGCGATCGATGACATTTTGGAATGTTGCACTGACTTGCCAAGCACCACTCCGCACGGCCCGCAATCGAGAATAGCCGATACGCGATCGCGTATATTCGTCTTATATACGTATATGCGTATATTTATATGATATACGGATTTGCGTATATTTATAATATATACGGATTCGCGTATATCGAACGCGGAGATTCACATGACGCAGCATATTGCTCGTACGGAAAAGCAACTCGGCGCCATTCTACGGCGGGCCCGCCGACAGGCCGGACTTACCCAGTCAGGCTTAGGAAAGCAGATCCATCTGCGTCAGGGCACCGTATCCCGACTGGAAGCGGGCGAGCCTGCCATTCAGCTCCACACCCTCATGGAGGCGCTGGCCGCGCTCAATCTTGAACTGGTGGTCCGTACCCGCAGCAAGGCCACCTCGACTGACATCGAGGACATTTTCTGATGGGCCGGCCTCCAGCAAACGCGCCCCTGAATGTGTTCGTCAACGCACGCCTGGCAGGCATGCTCCGACGCGAGTCCAGCGGTGCGATCGATTTTCGTTACACTCCGCAATGGCTCTCCTGGGAATCGACCTTCCCAATCTCGCTATCGCTGCCCTTGCGCGAAGACCGCTATATCGGCGCACCTGTAATCGCCGTTTTTGACAACCTGTTGCCCGATGGCGAACAGATACGCAAACGAGTCGCGGAGCGGGTGGGGGCAAAAGGTACTGACGCCTACAGCATGCTCTCTGCACTCGGGCATGATTGCGTTGGTGCACTCCAGTTTCTTCCACAGCGTGTCGATCCTGCACCTGCCGGTACGATCGAAGGGAAGGCTGTCACCGACCGCGATGTCGCCGCCATCATCAAGAACCTTGCGAGCGCTCCACTTGGGATGGGGGAAGACGACAATTTCCGGATTTCCATCGGTGGTGCCCAGGAGAAGACCGCCCTGCTGCGGCGAGATGGCAAATGGTACAAGCCGACTGGTACCACAGCGACGACGCACATTCTCAAACCGCAAATCGGTCGTTTGCCGAACGGGATCAATCTCTCGAACAGCGTCGAGAACGAATATTTCTGCCTTAAGCTGCTGGCCGCACTTGGCGTGCCAACGGCGAACGTCGAGATCGCCGATTTCGGTGGTCGCCGCACGTTGATTGTCGAACGCTTCGATAGGCGCTGGACCAATGATAAAAGGTTGCTGCGCCTTCCTCAGGAAGATTGCTGCCAGGCTCTATCCGTACCCACCACCCAGAAATATCAATCGGATGGCGGCCCCGGCGTGAAAGACATCCTGCAACTGCTCAAGGGTAGCGATGAACCGACCGAAGACATCGCGACATTTTTGCGGGCCAGCATCGTGTTCTGGCTCATCGGCGCAACCGACGGACACGCCAAGAATTTTAGCCTATTCCTGAGCCCCGGTGGGCGCTTCCGACTCACGCCGCTTTATGACGTCTTGAGCGCGCAACCAAGCCTCGACGCCGGACAAATTCAGCGCAAAGCTTTTAAACTTGCAATGTCGGTCGGCAAAAATCGCCACTATGGAATGACTGATATTTTGCCGCGTCATTTCCTACAGACCGCCGAAATCTCCGGTGTTGGGCCGGCCGTAGTCCACGCAATCTTTGAGGATCTCGTCGAAAACTTCGAGGCCGCCTTTGCGAGAGTGGTAAAGGGCCTTCCGAAGGGCTTTCCCAAAAAATTGGCAGACTCGATAAGAGTCGCCGCTATTCGCCGCATCGGTCTTATAAACGACCGTTGACACTTTCAGCCTAAGGGGTTGCGTGCGAGCCGGCCAGCGCTGGCGGACCAACACCGGTACCGGCAGGATGAGGATCGTCGGCGTGGGTATCAATGTCGACAGCGCGATCATCGCGCCGATGATCGCCGTCGGCGGCGCCGGCGCCAGAATTGCCGGAACGCGATGATCGGCGCGCCGATGATGATCATGGTTACCAGCAACGCCAGCCCCGCGCGCTTCAGGGAGTTCCCGCTATGATGGCCCGATCGCTCCAGAGGAGCTCGATTCGGGCCGCACTTGAGATATTCAACGAACGGGCTGAGTCTCGCTATTACGGGCTCGGTTTCCGAACATCCAGGCCGACTTGCAAGCTGAAGGCGACATCTCCGATCACATCGCAGACCAGCCTAAGGCCGCGAACAGGCTGAGAGCAAACGACGTAAGCGTCGAATAGGTAGCTGCGATGCAGCAGGCTATACTTCCTCAATCTGTAAACATCGCCGAGCTTGACGTTAGTTTCCTCGAACGTTCATCGCTGTTTGTCCATCAATTCCATGTCCACAACCTCCGCTGTTCAGCGTTCGGGGACTGCGGTGAGCACTAATGTCGAGGCCTGGCTCGGTTTGGCGAATGCGATCCAGATTCGCTGCTCTGGCCCGTCCGCCGAGACATTGTCTGCTGTCACGGCGACAACAGTAATGGAGTTGCCAAAGGACTCTGCCATGCTCGTGCAAGACAATGGCGGACGGCTTTGTTCTACTGGAAGCGCCGGTCGCGTTGGGAACAGCAGCACTGAACCGAGTCCAGTACGACGCGCATCTCGGCAAGGGCTTCTTCGAGCGAGATGCCCGGCTATCGAGGCAGGCGAGATCGAAGGCTCGCTCACGCGCATGTGAGCGCCGTCGGCCGTCTTGATTTCGTCATCAGCATATAGAATGTGTGAGACCCAGGAGGGCAGCCGCCAGTGATCGCGGGGACCGGCGGGCTCATGGAGCCGCTCAATTGCGGTTCGCTTTACATTGATGTCTTGGAGAGATGGTAACTTCCTGTCGTGCTCTGGGCGAGCATAACTTGGGAGCGATCAATCGTTCACTGCTGTCCATAGACGCGCTGCGACGACACCAGATCGACATTCTATGGCTTTCGTTGTCGAAACCAGTTCGGATGTTGTTAGAGCAATTTTGCGATATCGGTCAGGTGCGGTGGTTCGGGCGATTGCCCTGGATCGCGCCAATGTCGGCGGATACGCTGCAAGCCGCCTTCAAAGCATCCTACTGGCGGGATGTTTCCAAGCCATGAGACGCAGTGCGCATCGTGGAAGGCGCCGGCTCGCATGTAGGCCCAAAAGAGCGGCTCGGCTGAACGAGAGCTTCGCCCCAGCGTGACGCGTCCGTGCGTCGGAGGATCAACAGGAATTATTCAAATGGCAAGCGTCCGCGGCCGGCTTTTTGGGAAGATGTAGCCCACAGATGCTCTGGGAGACGTAGAGAGGTCGTCAAAGTCACAGACTGTTGAGTTCAGAGTGGAGACTGGGGCGGGGACATGTCATGCGAGTCACAATGGACTATCCCGCTCCTGTACGATCCTGGGCGAGCGATATTTTTGGGCGCGTTCGACCCAGATTGCGTATGGCACGATCTGGCGCAGGTCTGGCAGACGCCCCAGGTCGGCGAGCAAGCGGTCGCGCAGATGATAAGCATGCCGGCCAAGGCGCTAGCCCAGCGCTACGAGAGCCTGGGCATGACCGCGCGCTTCGGCCGGGGCCGCTTCAATCAGATAGGCGGTTGTCGGACCAACCTCACCGCCCAGCGCGAAGCCCTGCATTAAACGCGCGAAATGACCAGCAGCTGAGCGGCAATTCCTATTGTCTCGCACGAGGGCGTAGGTGCACACGAGGACGGCGACCCTCATCAAGGTGAAGCTGGCGCTCATCGCGGATCTGCGGCCGGCCCGATCCGAGTACGAGCCGAGCAGGATGGCCCCGATCGGCGGGTCGCCTGCCGGGAAGAATGCATGACCGATCTGGATGGCGAAAAAGCTAAAGGTTCCGAAGTCGTAGAACTCGAGAATATTGCCGATGGTTGCTCCCCACACGGCGCGGCCGGTCAAGCGTTCGTCTGCCGGAAAAGAGGACGGGTTCCGGCTTCTCCCCAGTAGACTGCCTAGCCATCCTCGATCCGTCTGGAGTTCAATCGCCGGCCGAGCATTTCGACCAGTCAGGTCGCGCACGCTGCATTTCAGTTGCCCTACGCGTCGTCTAGCTTGAGGTGGCCGGGCTTACGTCCCGGTGCTCTACATCTGCCTGACGCATGCCAGGGCGAAGTTCACGACGATGAGTGCAACAAAAACGCCTGCCTCTTGCGCCCCATTCAAACCTTGAACCGATCACGGCGATCGCCAGCAAGGATGAACGGGGCGCGCTGCAATTGTCGGGCGGGGCAGTCGTTTTGCTCCTGTGCAATGGCGAGTTTGCGACAACATTGGCGGGCGACGAACAGGCATCGCGCGTTTTCACGCAGAAGGGCCTCCGCATGGCGTTGCTGCGTTCATCTGTTTGCGCACGGCGAAGGCATCAGGCGATTTGGCCCGACTTTTGCTCCGCTGCTTGTTAGTTGCGTGCAGTCGCCTGCTTTGTCGGGATTGGCGCGGCAGAATGCAGGATCTGTCTGCGATCAAAAGACAATAGGAGCTCGCATTGTTAACGGGGCCCATGAAAACGCTCGACATCGGCCACGGCCGCGAAGCATCGGGCGGTCATCTTCGCTCAGGCTACCGCGGCTCGGCGGATCGCAAATGGCAAGCGTGAGGTGCCGGAGCTTGAGCTTGAGGAAGTTGAAATCAAAGTCACCAGCAATGAGGGACGTGCTTGTGAGTTGACTTGACTTCATCAAGGCGGACCTCCCTCCAGAGAACTAGCCTTTCTTTCGAATTGAAGTTCTACCGTCAGACTCGGGCTAAGAAGGCGCGAGGCCGATGTCCGATCAATGACGGCTGCGCTTCGCTGGCGCATCTGCGTGAACGCGCGCGCCAAGTTGGATGACGAAGCACGCCAGCAATCAAGACCTCAAACAGAATCTGTAATATGAAGAAGACAATTACGACTATCGTGCTTGCGGCTAGTGCCTTGCTGGATTCGCCCAGTAGAGCGGTTGAAACCTACGACGTCATGGACCCGAATGGAATGCCCTTCATGCGGGCGCGGATATTTGGTCCCGGCGATGGCGCTTACGCGCAAGGTGATACGCGTTCAACGCGGAGCTTGCCACAATCAGAAATAGATCATTCACTGGCGGCGATTCGGTATTGGGCGGAAATCATCAAGGTTATTCCGGGGCAATTGCCGGCCATTGTCAACATCGGTGGGAATAGCAAGCGCAACGCATCTGCCTATAGTGATACGTCTCCTAGTGGCGTCACCAAGGTTCAGGCGGCACTCACGGGGCAGGAGCCGGGCGAGCTGCAATACGGCGCACACGGCGTGGTTACAATCGGCCAGATGGGGTTTTCGTCCGAAGCATACATTCCTTCGCAATTGCCAAGGACTCCAGAGATTGGTCGTACACCCGTTGTGATCCACGAGTTCGGCCATGGGCTCGGTATGCTGAGCAATATCAGCCATGAAGGATATCCCGACGGGCCGCTATCAGCGCATTTCCCTGAAAAGTTAAACGCCTGGACGGAGCATTTGCATGACGACAACGGCAAACAAGCCAAGCCTGGACAGACGATCTATTGCTCGCTGTGCGTGAACCCGCCAGCTGAGGACGTTTTCGACCTGCGCCACGATCGGGGCTATTTTGCCGGGAAGCATGTGGGTGAAGTGCTGGCCGGTGCCATGCCAGGTATTCCGGTTCGAGTGATGACTGAGGACGGCCGGCTGGATGTCCCCTTTGTCTCGCATAGCGAACTGAAGAACAGTTTGATGAGCCATCAGCAATACCGGAACTACACCGCCCTAATGGAAGCGGAGATCGCCGCATTTCAAGATATAGGTTACAGTATCGATCGGCGCAATCTGTTCGGGTACTCCATCTACGGAAACGGCCAGTATCTGGTCAACGACAATCCCTTCTTCGCTCGGAATGCTGACGGTACCGCCTATCTGCCAAATACGTACAATATGGCTTCGCGCGGACTGGGATTGCACGTCTATGGCAGCGGCAACGCTGTGGTCCAGCGCGCCGACCTGCTTTCGAAAGGAGCAGGTGGCGCCGGCATCCGCGTCGACGGCGAAAACAATCAGATCATAATTCCGCCTGGGACCCGCGTTTACGCCGACGGCGCCTATGGGCACGGCGTCATGTTCGCCTATGGCAAGGATCACACGCTGACTCAGCGCGGGGACGTACAAGCTCTCGGAGAGCATGGCATCGCGACAAGGTTCGATTTTGGTAACAATACGATGGGCAATGACGATGAATATCGTGGTTCGTATGTTCGCACGATTGGCACCAAACCGGCCCCGATGCTGAGCGAAATCGACGGTCCGCTCGTCAGCAAGTTCGATCTGACCGGGCGCCTGGCTGGCAATCATGCAGCGATGTACATGTCGAACAGTGGTTACGTCGGCGAGATCAATGTGATGCGTGGCGCAATGCTGTCGGGGCACATCCTGTCTGACTACAACCAGGTTGACGAGAATGGTGCTCCGCGTTTGACCAAATTGACGTTCGGGTTGAAGCCTGATGCGAACGGTCACTCAACGCAGGAGCCCGACGCAAATTTTGCAACCCGCTACGACGGTAATATCGTCGGACGTAACAATCTTTCGCTGCAGTTCGGAGGTGGTGCCACGACGTTAACTGGCAATCACGAGTTGTATGGCGCAAGTGTCGCGCAAGCTGCAACCCTGTCCGGTAACGGCAGTTATCGGCTCAATGCTGGTGGTCGCTTCACCAACAGCGGTGCTGTCTCGCCCTTCATCGGCGGCCTTGACAACAGCATCAAGGTGTATGGCGACTATCTGCAAACCTCGACCGGTCGCTTGCAGGTCGCCGTAAACGATGCTGGCGCGTTCAGCCATCTTGTGGTGAATGGCAATGCGACGCTCGATGGTACGCTCACGATCACCCCGCAGCGTGGCTGGTATGGTAAAGGCTTTAACGTCTCCTCCGATCAGTGGCTGAATGCAACAAATCTCACAGGCTCGTTCGCGAACGTGACGACAGCCCTGCAATCACCCACCTTGCTGGCGAGTGCCACGGCTCAAGGTGATAACACCTACGCCTTGACACTCTCCCGCCCATCCGATGCCTATTCGCGTTATGGGGCCGACGCCAACAGCCGCCAGGTTGGCGCGGCGCTCGATCGAGTAGCTGGCAACGCGACTACAGGGCTGCACCCACTCGTCGCGGCGCTCGACTTTTCCGCGCCGGACGGCGCGGCAGTGACATCTGGGCTGCGTCAGCTTTCGCCGTCCATCTATGCGTCGGAGCAGGGCAGACGTGTCAACGACAGTTTCTACGCGCGTTCGGCAGTCTACAACCGTCTCGAACAGGCGTTTGGCGGCGCGCCAACCTCGGCGATGGCGGTGATGGGTTATGGTCCTGAGCAGAGGAGGTCGCGCGATTCTGCCTCTGCAACCGGCCTGGTCGGCCCGGCTTCTTCTGGCCCGCCCTCCTATGACCTGCAGGGGTATGCAGCGTGGGCTTCCGCCTTTGGCGGATGGACCACCCAATCGGGCGACAGCAATGGGGCGAGCACCAGATCCACCATTAGCGGCCTCATGACCGGGATCGACACGCCGATATTTGATGATTGGCGCGTCGGTGTCCTTGCGGGCTATAGCCGTTCCACTTTCAAGGTTGGCGCTGCTTCCTCGTCAGGCCGCAGCAACAATTACACGTTCGGGACCTATGCCGGCACCGAGTGGACCGTGCCGGAAGGAGCCATCGCTTTCCGCTCAGGCCTTGCCTATACGTGGCACGATCTCGAGATGAGCCGCAACGTTCGGTTCCCAGGCTTCAACGACAACTTGATCTCGGATTACGATGCCGGCACTTTCCAGATCTTTGGAGAACTGGGTTACAAAATCCATCTTGGCAAGTCTTCCGTCATCGAGCCCTATGCCAATCTCGCCCATCTTCGAGTCGCGACCGATGGAATTTTCGAAAGGGGATTCAACGGGGCGGCGCTTAGTGTTCACGCTAACACGATGGATACGACGCTCTCCACTCTCGGCGCCTACGCGACCACGCGCTTTCGAGTTGGCGAGATCGCCACGACTGCGCGAGCCGATATTGGCTGGCGTCATGCCATTGGCGACCTTATTCCGCTGTCGACAGCTAGCTTTGCTGCTGGATCCAGCCCTTTTGCAGCTTCAGGCCTATCCATTGGAAAGGACGTGGCACTCGTCGAATCCGGTTTGGACTTCCAGCTTTCGAGCAACAGCACACTTGGCATCGCCTACCAGGGTCAGTTCGGTTCAGGCATTACCCAGAACGGACTGAATGCCACCTTCAATGTGAAGTTCTGATACGCACAAAATGCATTTCGTCCCGCGTGCTGCACAGCAATGAGATCACGTTATTTCAATCCAGGTTTCCTCGACAAGAGGGGGACGCTTACGATCGAAGCTAGCCTGCCTGAACGCCGGTGCTGACGTCCGCAAGGGATGTCGGAGCGAATCTCTTGAGGGCAAGCAGCATGTTTATCAACGCTGACTGCGGATGCCGAGGATCTCGCCCGAGTGTACCGATTTGATCTCGCCCAGGATTCCGAGATGATCTCGCCCACCAATTCGATTTGATGTCGCCCGGGGCGCGAGGCGTTCTGGCTGTTTGGTTTCTGGCATCGGTGAAGCCGCGGGGTCAACTTGAATCGCGGCTTGAGGCCCTTCTTGGCGATGGTAGCAAATTCAAGACCGCGAACAACTCGGACAGGAATCTCAGCCGAGCGCATCGACAAATACGTCGATCACGTGAACCGGGCTGCTCTCGTCACTCAAGTCGTCGAGGCATTGTGGCTGCAGCGTCCGCTCCCACGATCTGCTTCTTCATGAGCGCCTCGCCAATTCCTTTAAAGACTCGGGAAGGAATCGTAACAGCAGCCCAGTGTTTCCGCTGCCAGGACGCGTTGCGGACATTATCGAGTCAGTGGCGAAGCCTTAGGTTCGCGCAACAGATGTAGTGAACTCCACGTAGAGCGCTACCAACGTCATCGAAAGCGTTTTCGTGCGCGTCAAGGGACGTCGAACAAGACCGCGCTCACGATGATCTTTAACTCGCGTCGTCTCGATGGGGACAACCGCTTCCGAACATCTCCCCGGTGCAAATTCGCCGACGGAATCAACGTCGCCAGACCGCAAAGTCAACCCGACGCCGGCTGGCGCCTTCCGGCTCCAGGATTCGGCGCGAGCTCTTTAACCCACGATAAGTCGCACCTTGCATCGAAAGACAAGTAATCGCAAGTCAGTTCTTCACCAGGTTGTACGTCACGGGCCGTGAAAATTCGGCAATGATCGTCTTGATATGTGTTTGGCTGACTGCTGTGATTCATGAAGCGGGCATTGTCAGCATTGTACTCTACGACACCATCATCAACATCGCGGTCTCTCGGATAGGCATGCTTGTCAAGTAGAGCTTGAAATGTTGGAGGGAGGGCTTCGTACTGTTCAGGCGTCACGGCAATGTCAACGATTGGATTATGAATCCAAACTAATGTGCCTTTAGGTAAAAGAGTAGCAGAGAAAAGTCCGATGCCGCCAAAGCGGTCTGGCTTCAAAATGGTTTCAACAATCAACACTGAAATTTCTCCAAAAGTGACTAACACCCAGCAAGCTAACCGACCTAAGTACCGCAAATCTCCTGCAAGAATTGGCAGGGTCGTTTAATCGCGCCTCCGCCACAAGTTCGATTTTTCTTCGATCTCTGGATTGTTTTCGGTGTTGCTGCTGTCGGATCAGGATCTCAGCGAACTGAGCGAGCGTCGGTGGCGCAGTTCGGAGGATCTATGAACGGCTCTCTGAGGTTTCAGCGACTATCTGCCTCAAAAAAATGGGAAGGGCATTGCTGGCCGGCTTTCCGCGGAAGCGCTGGATGCTGATGTCAAGAGCTATAATCAGGACAATGGTGTTGGCGGCAACGTCGGCGCAGCACTGGCTCAGCTGCGGAAGTCATCGGTGGCGCTAAAGCGATGGCGATCGCGCCCGGTATCCCGGCCATTGCTGATCCCGAAGATACGGCACAGATAGACTCGAGGCGGATCGACGACGTCGCAACACGGCGTTGGCCAGAGGAGCTGCGGAAGGTCACGACCAGGATGGGCATCTGGGGTTGATAGACCACCAGACCCGTCGTCATCCGTTAGCACCAGTTCAGTCGACCAGTCGACCGGGCTTCAATGGGACGTAGGAAGCAGCCTCTTTACTCCGAGGATGCTTCCCATATTTCCGGGCTTGAGAGAGCCTTACGAAGGGTAATGCCGCCAAACGTGCCGTTAGGCGTTTCTTTGCAGCTTTGGTGGCCGGCTCTTAGATAACAAGAGGCAATCGCCATTCGGTTGAACGCGGAGTCGCTGAGCGATGATGTGCGCAAGTTCATCGGGACGGGTAGCGCTCATCTGCACCGCCCATAAGGTCGCCAAGCTCGTAAGAGTCGCTGGAGCAAGCCATCGTCCATTAACAAGCCCGATACCAAAGCTATCTGGACGGGCTCCTAGCGTCGGGAGCGTCCGTCGGCGCCATTCGTGGTTCATGGATGAGCCGAACGTCATTGGGTCCTCCCGGCCCCATGATGGCGAAGTAGCGCTCGCCGCGAATGTCGTATTGTTTTACCGGTTGCGCCGCGTCCGGCAAGAGGCCCCAGCGGCCCAGCTTCGAGAGCATCGTGGCGGAGGCGGGTTGGGTGCCGTGCGAAAAATCCTCGGGAACGGCGAATGATGCAGCATAAATCTCGCGGGCCGTCGGAGATGTCGTCGCAGCCCTGGCGGACGACGGAGCGGCTTGCTCCATCGACCGTCCAAGCAGCGCTGGCGAGGCCCGATTCGCAGGCCGCGCGCTGGGCCACGGAACGTTTTCCGGCCGAGATCCGAGACGAATGCCAGCGCCTGGCGGATTGAGCGGGGTGGTTCGCCTCATCTCCGCCGCGGGCACGAACAGCGCGGTGTAGCGGTCATTGTGAACCACGAAACGGGTGGGGCAGCTGTCCTGGCTCGGCGGGACGCTGCTACTGTGCAATCCTCGATGAGATCGTCGAGGGGGTGGCGCGCGGTGGCCGGGTCGAGTTGAGGGGATTCGGAGTATTTTCGGTGAGCCCTCGGCAGGCTCGCATAGGCCGCAATCCAAGAACGGGCGAGTACCTGAAAATCGAGCAAAAGCGCTTTGCGGTCTTCAAGGCCAGCAGGGCAGTGCATGAGCGATTAAATCGTGGCGAAGTTTCGAATTGATCGAATCGGCATCTGAGGTTGCCTAACAGGGGACAGCCAGATCGGTTCAGGAGCGATGCTGTAACTGCAAGCGGTCTCGCGGACGCTGCTGGGTGCCGTGGCACAGAGCTGATCAGCGGCAGCATCTCGGCCACGCGAGCGCTCGACAGCACCAAGCGGTCAGTTTGGTGATGCCGATCACGACTAGGCAACCCGCTTCAATTCGTTGCCCAGCTGCTCGAGGTGGAGGGCTTTGGCTGTGGTGCTTCCGTGTCAGCCCATTTCAGTAGCGTCAGTTCGGCTGAGAAGCCTGGTCCGAAGGCGCCTAAGATGCCGTAAGATCCAGGCGCTTGCTCCTCATGCGCCAGCACGCGTTCCAGCACGAATAGCACAGTTGCGCTAGACATATTTCCATAAAGTCGAAGTGTCTCATAGCTGGAAAAAAAAGTCTCAGAGGACCTGCCAAGGCCCCGCTCACAGACTTCCAATACTTTCCTGCCGCCAGGATGAAAGATAAAGCTCCTTACTTGGCCAGGAAGGATGCCAGCCTCCGCGAGCAACGAGTTCATTGCACGTGGCATCAATTTCCTAATCATTGACGGAATGCGCTCGGAGACCACGACTTCAAATCCCGCGTCGCCAAAATGCCAGCCCATTAGAGAAGTCGAGTCCGGGTGAAGCAAACTCGTACTTCTCACGATATCCAGCTTGCCAGCACCGCTTTCAGCTGGAGCGATTAATAACGCGGCAGCACCATCTCCAAAGAGGCTTGAGGCGACAACGTTCTTTGGCGTGAGATCATTCGGTTGGAACGTAAGGGAAGTCAGCTCCACAGCAACGAGGAGAATGCGTTCGTTCGTTGCTCGGCAAAGGGCTCCTGCTAAACTAACTCCTGATGCTCCGCCAGCGCATCCGAGGCCAAAAATCGGCGTCCGTCCCACATCTGGTCGCAACCCGACCTTGAAGATCAGGTCCACGTCGAGACTTGGCGTCGCTATCCCTGTCGTCGAGACGAACAAAACCCGATCGACTTGCTCGGGCTTAACGCCAGCCCGGTCGAGACAGTTCACCGTCGCTTTGCATGCGAGCTCCTTCGCACAATCCAAATATATCTGGTTGGCCTCACTTATGCGATGCTCGCCGAGAAGCCATTCGGGCGGTACGCAAAAGAAGCGCTGATCGACCAGCGCATGATCGAATACGGTAAGATATCTCCTCAGCTTCTCCATTCTGGAGACGAAGTGGTGACCCGCTAGAGCCTTGAGGTCGGCCTGAGAGAACCGAAACGGTGGCAAAGCCGTCCCAACAGCCAAAATTCTGGACATCAGTGACTCTTGTCGCTCGACATGGATTTACACCGAACAAGGACGCCCGCGACATCCAGCCGTTATTTCGCGTGGACCAAGCCGACGTTGATATTCTGCCCAACGCGGGCAGTTCCTACGAGGCCGCTCGTTGAAAAGCCTGCGCTTCCGATCGAACAAAGGCCATCGATCGGAGGGCCGATGAGCACGCAATCGTACTCAGCGCTGACGGCAAGCTGGGCAGAAAGAAGCCTTTATGTCCACGCCTGCAGGACAGCGCTGTTGGCCGTCGCTGGCGTTGACGAGCAGCAGCGGAGTCGCGAGGTCGCAGGTCTGATATTTATTGCGGGCGGCCGCAGTGGCGGCTTTTGCGTAGAGCAGAACGTCCTTCCAGGCGTAACCGAGCGGGTCCTCAACGGGGCCGCGGGTAACAATTTTGCGTGCAGCCAGAAGGCCCGGCACAATGAATCTAGCGTTAGAGCCCTCGGGACTGGCGCAGTTGCCGTTCATCGCGATTCCAGGCACCGACTTGGCGATCTGCCAGCGGAAGCCGATTTCACCGCCGAGCGGACTTCCTGTTGCACCAGGACACGTCAGGGCAGGCGGTGGCGCACGGACCACATTTCCGGCGTCGACGAATTCCCAGCATCGACGGCCATCGTCGCGATTGAGGCCGATATCAGAACCGCTTCGCTCGCGGAGCCGCACGGCCAGACCGCCGACAGCCGCGACCAGCAAGATGACGCCTATCGTGCCCAAGAGCAGCAGTTTCATTCTTCTCGACCCAATCCGAGCTCAACGTTCTTGAGGGGTTCACAGACGCGGATGCATGCCATGCGTCTGTCTTCTTGATCAATTGATAAGGTTAGTAGGTGACTGGAAAATAACGTGTCCGCCTCAGCGAATGATGGCCCGTCTTCTTCTGTGCGGACTCATATGAGTTTGTCGCGGCAAGCGTGTTGCCATCGTCGATATGCCTAGCGGACGTCGGATACATCGACGGGATTTCGCGTAGCTGACAGTCGGACCAAATCGGCTCGGGTCGTCGTGAAGTATTTTGGCGACGCCCGCCACGAGCCGTGAGCCTGTCAGGATCCAGTCATCCGCAATGCCGCCGGAACAGGTGCCTAGTGCAGGCCGCAAGGGCTCACAGTAAGGGCATTCCGATCCGTGCTAGGGCGAACCTAGGGGACAGCGATCGTTGTTCTTATTGGAGCTCAATTGATTGGGTTATGCTCTTTAAAGGCCGATGTTGCGGTTCAGCCGGCTTGACGCGTCATGAGTTGCGAGTTGATACACTCGTCTGGCTCCGAGCGCCACTGCGGAGAAGCTGCCGATAGCCGTCATCTGCTATCCACTTTGCCCGAGCGAGATGACTGTCAAAAGCGCGACGCGCCCGATCCCAGTCGCGAGCAGGGTCAACGTGAAGAACAACGCGCGCTACCTCGCGCCAATCTGTACCCTCAGCATCAGCGTCAAGCAGCCGCCAGTATGTAGCCAAGTGCTCCTCGTCATAGACGGTCAGACTCGCGCCCGATGGTGCAACGTCATCGACGGTCAAATCGAGCAGCGGTTCCTGCACTGATGGGTCTCCCGGGCAGCTTTAGGGGCAACAAAGGGGATCGTCGCAAGCTTGGTGCGCAGTCGCAGTATCCTCCGATTGTGGAATAGTTTTGGTGATGCCTAAAGCACATCAGGTGATTCGCTTTACGCAACGACATCCGAAACGCTTCACTATTACACCCCTATTGTCACTGCACTGAATGGCCGACGCGGCATGCCATCGATCATGAGCTTGAGATACATGTGATGAATTCTCGAGACTGGGAAAATCAACGAAATGAAAGAGAGTGAAACTCGCCAGCAAGGTCTGGCGCCGTCCGGGCGCCGACCCGGCAGAAATGTCGTCGAACATTGCTGAGAACAGCATGCGATATATTTGGTTCAAGTTGATGGAAGACTGGTGGGCGATCGCAAAGCCACCCCGATGCCTGCGGGCAGTGCCGAGAGGTTCGCGAGCGCGAGCGTCGTGAAGCCTCAAATTCGCCGCTGACAAGCCGGAGGAAGATCAACGGACAAAGACGCATCAAAAATCTCGCCGAGCGCTCGGGATACTGCCTCAGCCCTGTCGGATGCAGGGGCGGCTTGCTCCATCCTGCGTGAAGGCAGTGCTGGGGAGGCCTGTTTCCCCGACAGCGCGCCGGGCTGCGGGGCGTTTTCCGATCGAGATCCGAACTCACTGGCGGCGTTAGGCGGATAGAGTGGGGTGCTCAGCCGGGTCATCCCCGCGGGCACAAATAGCGCCGTGTAATGGTCAGTGTCGATCACCAAGCTGGTCGGTCGGCTGTCCTCGCTCGGCAGGACGCTGCTCCTGATCAGTGCAGCAGTTTGTTCGTGCCCGCTTTGCTGCATTGTAGACTGCCTCTCCAATTCGTGGAGGGGAGCATGCGTCAGCACGCCAGCGCCTGTATTGAGGTCCTTTGGGCTGACGGGGACTGCTGGCTGGGCGGGTTGATCATCCAGCAATCGGCGAACTTTCATAGGAGGAAACTCCTCCGGATTAAACGTGAGGAAGGGCGGCTGAACGGGACGGTCATCTCGCTCTTTCTGAATTTCCCCGCGAAGCTCATTTTCCAGCCGCTCAAGTTCCGATGGATCGGTCGCCGACTCCTCGGCTTCATCATCGAACAGCAGCCAGAGCTTCTCGGGAACCCCATCTAATTCGGGCGACGGGACAGCATGGCCGGCCGGCTCCTGAGAGGCGCCCGCACCGGAATCGTGCTCGGCATCCCGAACCCTTTTTAGCGCCGGCACTAGATTTCTGTCTCGCGGGAACAACTTCCGAGCGAATTCTTGCGCGCAGCATCGTCTAGCCCGGATATCGTATGGCCCGCAACGTTAAGCGCTTTAGAGAATCTGCGAAAACTTGAATCATACAGAGCAACGCTGTTCGTGGTGAGTCCGCTGAGATCAAGCCGATCCAAGAGCTGCGCGTCGGCCGCTGAGGGGACAATGGTCGGCCGTCCGGCGCGACAAGCGACATAGGCCGGATCAAGATACGCACCAAGAGCGTTCAACCCAGCCAACATAGTCTTTCCGACGGGAAAGTTGGAAAAGTAAGTGTTGACGTGATGCACCAGGGACTGATGGTCCCCTAAATCAGTCGTTTGGCCACGAGCGCGGAAGTCATTCACGAGTTGGCG
Organism: Bradyrhizobium sp. UFLA03-84; assembly: GCF_002289535.1. Lineage (NCBI taxonomy): Bacteria > Pseudomonadati > Pseudomonadota > Alphaproteobacteria > Hyphomicrobiales > Nitrobacteraceae > Bradyrhizobium > Bradyrhizobium sp. UFLA03-84. Next base: position 252,830 of record NZ_NSJY01000011.1, read on the forward strand.
AAGTGCAGAAGTATAATTGCCAGCTGTTTTTGGGCGGAGATTCGTCTGAGCCGCCCATTGAGCAATCGCTTTATCGATAAGGTCCTGTTCTTCTTCAGACAAATGTGGATAGCGACTACGGGCCGGATCGAGATACGCACCAAGGGCGTTCAACCCAACCAACATAGTGCTTCGGGTGCTGGGATTAGAAAAGTAAGTGTTGACGTGATCGATCAGGGATTGATGGTCCTTTAAACTAGTCGTTTGGCCACGAGCGCGGAGATCATTCACGAGCTTGCGAAGTGCTTGAGTATAAATAGAAGCCGAGGACGGACTTAAATTCCTCTGAGCCGCCCGTTGAGCAATCGCGTTATCGATAAGGTCCCGGTCATCTTGAGACAAATGCGGATGGTCATCGCGATTAGCCGGCTTAGGGGCGGCGGGAGCGGCCTGACTTGCCTCCGCCAATTGTTGCTCAAAGCCTTCTTGTCCGCCCTCGCCCGCCCGTGGCTCATTCGAGACTTCGTGCTGCACCTGCGACCAAGCTGTTACGTTGAATGGGACAAAGTTCTGCTGGTTCACGCTAGCCTCACCTCCAAGCTCACCTGAGCAGACCCCTAGTCGCGTGAGCTTTCGAGAAGCTGACGAGGCCACGTAGGGCCGCGGCAGGATGGAGCAATGATCAGAACCTGTGGCGGCCATCGGCGGGGTGACGTGAAGCGGCCGCATCTTCCGAACAAGATCTGCAATCCGTCACTCCGATCAGGTCGGCGTTGGAGCGACGGCTCGGGAAGATACGCCCATGCTCAAGGTGGTCCACGACGCCGAGGAGTTCAACGAGCCGGCCGGTGGGTCGCGTGTTTCCAAATTAGCCGGCGGTAGGTCTGTCACTGGCGAAAGCGCGCGCCGCGACCGAGCGGGATCTGATAGCCTTCCGAAAATTCAAACTCGATTTTGTCCGGATCGTTTACGCTGACAGCTTCGAAAATCTGGAGCAGGTCAAGGTCCCCTTCATAATTGTCGGTGCAGCAATGGCTTATGGCACCAGGATCTTTGATAGTATTTACTTCCAGACCACAATGTGCTCGTGAATGGTCCTCCGGACATCTGGATTGATTTACCTGAGCAGCGGTAGCCGTGCGACTCTGCGTACTTATGGAAATACTGTCGCTCTGCGGATCATCGCCGCCGCAGCAGCTAAAGAACTCGCTGCAGTGCCTCAACGTCCGCGTCACGGTCAACGCAAACGCGACAGCCGCCGCCAAGCTCGATCTCGACGATTCCGGCCCTTGCACACTGCGCAGGCGGTGAAGACACCGGTTATTGGGTCGATCGTCCGCACTGAGCGCGAACTTGAATCTTACCCAATGTTACCCAACATTCGTTTGAAAAGCCGCTTAGGGCGAAAAAATGACGGATTAGCATCCCTGCGCCTCGGCCTTGGGCGAGGAGGGCGCGCGGGTTTTTGGGCCAACGAGCCCAGAGGAGGGAATGATGACAGGAAGCTCGCTGCCTTTCGCGGTTATCACATGGGGCTTGCCCTTAACGTTCTCAGCTGCGTTGCGCCTTTGGCTGGAACGGTCACAGGATTCACCCAAGTCAAGGCGGACGAGATCAACCGGCGTCAGTTTGAAGGCGCGTCGATTGTTTGGGCCTATAACATTCATCCGTATACCGACGCGGTGGCAGCCCAGTTGCCGGAATTCGAGAAGCTGACGGGCATCACCTCGAACGCGGCCTAACCTTCGGTGCGGTAAAATGAACGCCAGACCATTGATGTTCTTTGGAACGACGAATCTCGATCTGTGCTTCAATGTCGAGCGGCTCCCAACACCGGGTGAAAGCCTGATGGGTGCGTTGACCCGTCACCCCGGAGGAAAGGGCGCCAACCAAGCCGTTGCGGCCGCCCGGCTCGGCCTAAAACCACACTTCTACACGTATCTCGGTGATGATGATGCCGGTCAGTCGCTTTTAAAATCGCTTATGGAAGCGGGCGTTCGCACTGAGGCAATTACGGTCTGTGCAGGCGAAGTCTCAGGCTTGGCCGTGGTAATGGTCGCTGACGACGGCTCCAACATGATCGTTATAGACCCAGGCGCCAATTCGAAGGTGGGGCCTGACATGATCGAGAGCGCAACCAAATTCATAGAGAGCGATGCAATCGTCGTCGCCGAAATGGGTATGCCGATCCCCGCACTCAATCGACTGTTCGAGATGAAGCGTGAGAAAGGCTTCGATCTTATTTTCAACCCGGCCCCGGTGAGGCCAGGTCTTCCATCGGCTGCATGGAGAAACGTTGATTTCGTCACGCCGAACCAGACGGAAGCCTTCGAGTTAACCGGAATTGAGGTTTGCGACTTCGAGAGCGCTGCACGCGCGGCGGAAAAGCTGCTTGATCTCGGGCCGGGCGCCGCGCTGATCACCCTCGGAGCGCAAGGAGCTTACTATGCCGACTGTACAGGTTCCTTTTCTCTGCGAGCTTTTCCGGTCAAGGTGGTCGATACCACGGCCGCGGGAGATGCCTTCAACGGAGCATTCGCAGCATCGCTCGCTCAACGGCTACCTCTTAAGGAAGCGGTTAGAAAGGCGCTAGCCGTTGCAGCCTTGTGCGTAACACGGCGCGGCGCTCAAAGCTCAATGCCGACGGCTCAGGCAGTTGACGAGTTTCTTCAGTCTCAAACGATCTTGGAGTTGGAATGACCGAACACTTCTCAGTTTCCGACCGAACGGTGCTCGTCACCGGCGCCGGCGGCGGTATTGGCTCTGCCATTGCCAATGCGTTTCGCCAGGGGGGCGCGAACGTCGTCGCCACCGATGCTAACTTAGAGAACCTCAGAGACACTCTGCCAAGGCTGCCCTATGGTAATGGCATACTTCCCATGGCGATGGACGTCGCGCGCGAGGAAGACATCGGGCGGGTCCTGGAAGACATTGCCAAACACTTTGGTCGGCTGGACGTGCTGGTCAATAATGCAGGCATTAAATCCGCCCAGGCGCTGCTCGGTGGAAACTCCGAGAAAATTGAACGTACGATCCAGATCAACTCGGTCGCTGTCCTGCGCTGTTCAAAGCTCGTTATTGAGCGCTTCATGAGAAACAGGGGCGGCCGTATTGTCAATGTCGGCTCCTCGTTGTCCTCGCAAGGCGCAGTGTTCAACTATCAGGCTGGCGGAAGCGACTATTGTCTTTCGAAGGCAATCGTTCACGACGTGACCAAACTGCTTGCCTACGAATGTGCGCCCCTTAGCATCAATGTGAACGCGATCGCGCCCGGCATTATTGATACTCCCATGCACGGTCGCCCGCGGGAGGAGACCGAAGCGCGCCACAGCGGCCGCATTCCGTTGGGACGCGTTGGAGTGCCCGACGATATCGCAGGGCTTGCCGTGTTCCTTGCCAGTCCTGCAGCTTCCTACATGACAGGGCAGATCGTTCATGTGAACGGCGGGATGCTGATGAATGGTTAGCCCAAGCTCTCATCTCAATTGGCCGCCTATCGCGGGGGTCATTTCAGATCTCGATGGCGTCCTCTATCGTGGAGATGCCGCAATAGCCGATGCCATAGAAGCGTTTGGTCGATGGCAAGCGGCCGGACTGCCGTTCTGCTTCGTGACAAACAATTCGACGCACACGCCGGAGGACGTCGTCCACAAGCTAGAAGCGTTTGGAATTGCGATAGGACCGAACGAAGTGGTTACCAGCGCGATTGCGGCCGCAGAGCTCGCGCGAACGAATTACCCGGGCGCGAAACGAGTATATGTTATCGGCGCGGCCTCGCTCTTGAACGCGGTCGCCGCGGTCGGGCTGGACGTTACTGACCGAGAGCCCGAGATCGTCGTAATGGGTCTCGATCGCCACATCACACATGAGAAGATGCGGATCGCCGTTGAGGCGATCTTAAAAGGGGCCGCCTTTATCGGAACCAACCCTGATCTCCTCGTGCCGACCGCCAATGGATTTGAGCCGGGGGCAGGAGCAATGATTACCGCGGTGGCCGCAGCGACCCGGACCAAGCCCCTGATCGTTGGGAAGCCCGAACCGCACATGATCGAAACTGCGCTTTCCCGCCTCGGGACGGTGCGCAGCGCCACACTGATGATCGGCGACCAGATTGCGACGGATATTCAGGCCGGTAAGGGAGCTGGTCTTCCGACTGTGCTGGTCACGACCGGCGTTCCGCCCCGAGAGGATCCCGCACTCGCGCGACCAGATTTCATCGTATCGAGCTTGGCAGAGATTGAGGTCCCGACGGCGCCGGTTGGAACCCCGCGACAGAGGAGAGCGTGATGGCCGATGTCGTTTCGATGGCGTCAGCAAGGCCTACGGGACTATCCGGATCCTGCGGAATATCGACCTGACAATCGACCATGGCGAATTCGTCGTGTTCGTCGGGCCATCCCGGTCCGGCAAGTCGACGCTGCTGCGCATGATTGGCGGGCTGGAGCGGATTGGCGGTGGGCGGTTGCTGATCGACAATGAAGTCGTCGACGATGTTGACGCGGCTGATCGTAACCTCGGGATGGTCGTTCGACTCGGCAGCGTCACCCACATTTACGGCAGCGTCGGAAAAGAGTCTGTCGTGACAAAAGCGTCAGCCCCCGATCTGCTCAATGGATCCGGCAAGGTTCGCCTTGCGGCCTCCCCGGCGGACCGCCATCTGTTCATGATGAACGGAAAAGCGCTGCGACGGTTGCAAGCGCCTGGAAAATGGAGCTAATTTTACCTGGTGCTGGCCGGCAGCGAACTCGGTCGTTAGACGCGGGCGGGTGAGGTGAAGGGAGACGGTATCAAGCAGTTCTTCCGGAATTCCCGTTCCTTTGTGTTGGGGGCGGGCATCGGATCCGGCATGGCCGCACGAGCGGCCGAGCGAGCAGGAGCGGATTTCGTCCTCGCGCTCAATGCCGGTCGATTTCGCGCGATGGGCGGCTCTTCGCCCGCTTCAATCCTGCCAATCCGCAATACCAACGATTTCGTGGCCGGCTTCGGTCGGACCGAGATCCTGCCCAGCACGAAATTGCCGGTATTCTTCGGTGCGTGTACTTTTGATCCGCAGCTCGACATTGATCGTTGGCTCGACCGGATCAGCAGATGGGGTTTTGCGGGCGTCACTAATTTTCCTTCCGTCATCCACATTGATGATTACAGGAGATCATTGCTTGAGAAGGCCGGGCTGGGTTACGCCCGCGAAATAGAGCTGCTGGTGAAGGCGGCAAAACGTGGCCTGATGACCATCGCCTATACTCGGACCCAGTCCGAAGCAAGGCGCATGGTTGAAGCCGGTACTCAGGCCATCTGCATCAATTTCAATCTCAACCGTGGCGTTGAAAGCGCATCTGACCCATCGATCAGCCTGTCGGAGCTTGCAGCGCGCGCGAGCGCAGTCGCGCGTGTGGCTCAATCCGTCGACCGAAACGTGATCTGCCTCCTTGGCGGCGGGCCGATAACGAAGCCGGACGAACTTTTGGATATCTGCAGCGAGACGGGCGTCAAGGGTTTCATCGGGGGCTCCTCGCTCGATCGCGTCCCGCTGGAGATGTCGGTCCTTGAGATCACCTCGGGATTTAAAACTCTTCACTTGTTGCGGGAGAAGGTCGACCTCCTTGAGCGCCAGCTCCAGTTGAGCGGCTTCAGGCACGGCATCATCGCGCAGTCCTCAGTCATGAAACGCGTTCTTGAGACCGCAAAGCGTCTAGCCTCTCATTCAAGTCCGGTGCTCGTTTGGGGCGAGCCCGGGTCGGGCAAACGAAGGATAGCCAGCCTGGTCCACGCCTTCAGCGATCGCAAGCACGCGAACGCAGCGCTATTTCAATGCCGACCCGGTCCGCCCATCGATACGGTCGGTGCGCTTTTCGGGGCCGAGCGCGACCAGAACAGAAGACGCCAACTGTCGCTGCTGGAAAGTGCAAGCGATACGACTGTATTGCTGCTGCATCTCGATCAGCTTTCGCGTGATGGGCAAGAACGGCTCGCCGATTACCTCGAGACCGGCAGTTTCGCGCCCTTGAACGGAGCATCCATTGTACGCTCTGGCGCTCGAATCATCGCAACTGCCACGATCGCACGCGCAGCGGCCCTTCAAACGGTGTTGTGTCCCCGCCTGCTCGGCTTGTTCTCGGGGTTCGACATCAAGCTCCCCGCCTTGCCAGACCGATTGGAGGACCTTCCACAGCTGGTTCAGCATTTCACGGTCGAGGCAAAGGGGGACTCGAACGCCCAGACCCTCGCGCTCGAAAATTCGGCATTTTTGGCGCTTGCTGGCCATGATTGGCCCGGCAACCTCAGGGAATTGCGCCAGATCGTGAACCAGCTGGTGACGCTTCCGAATGCGCATATCAGCGCAGGCATCCTGAGGCCACTGTTGAATACGCCCGCACCGACTAAGCCGAAAAATGCATTCTCGGAGCGGGAGTGGATCATCGAAGGCTTGAAGCGAAACAGGCTTCATCGCGGAAAGACGGCGCGTTCTCTCGGGCTTTCTCGAAAAACCCTCTACAACAAAATCAAGAAGCTGCGGATCCTAGAGTAGCAGTCCGACCGTTCAGCCTGCTCAGCCAAGCGATCGAAGCGATCCCCTCCAGAGACTTAAATACCTGTCGTGGCGACAGGCGGCCCAACCAACCAGATGCTCTCTCTCTTTGGCTAGGCCGATTGCTGCCGTGGAGCTGCGCTGATCTCGGCTGAAACACCGAGGGGAACATCGCTGAGCCAAGCGCGCTTCTGATCGACATTGTCAGTTGCTCGGCTGCACTCGGCGACGATTTTCTCCGCATTGCTTATTCGCGCGAATGATAAAGAACTGAAGTTTTCGGTTCGCGCGCGGATAGCGCCGCCCAAGCCCAAGACGATTGGCGCTTGCTGAGGAAGGTGCCTCTGTGCAAGACAATTGGTCTCAGATGCGCATTAACGGGGACCATTCTGTGACAGCCTCTCTTGATGGCCAAATTCGCGACGGCCGCCATCATATGCAGGTCCGCGTTTATTTCGAGGAACCGACGCCGGCCAGATTGTTTATCACGCAAATTTTTGCGCTTCATGGAACGCGGCAGAACGAACTACTTGTGCCTACTCGGAACCAGTCAGCAAGCGCTGCTCGAGGAAACGCAGAACGGCGCGCCCGGCTTTGCCTTCGTTGTCCGTTCGATGACAATCGATTTTCTAAGACGAGCGGCCTTGGACGACCTGCTCGACGTCATCACAGTCCCGCAAGAGGTGAGGGGCGCGTCGATCGCCTTGCTGCAGGAATGCAGGCGGGGAGACGATCTCCTAGTCACGGCGTGTGTACGCGTGGCGTTTATCTCAGGCGGAAAGGCGCAGCGCATACAGGGCCCAGATAAATCCGCCCCTCGTTCATGCTACGGTCTTCCAGCGACCCAATGAAATCAAGGCGCTAGACTTTTGTTGCGATATCGTCAAACCGGAGTTGCCTGGCCGGACATATTGTTAACGTAGGAAAACGGTTGCTCACCGTGCGAAACGCCCCAATCTTCATTGTTTATGTTTCCTTTGTTGAAGCGACCGAGGCCAATATTGCCCTTCAGGAGTATTCCCCACGGCCTGTCAAGACGGCCAAATGCTTCTCCGGAAAGCCCGTCGAGACCATGATAGGTGAGCCTCGATATAAGAATGTTGCGATCTAGGGCCGAGCCGACGGTGTTCCATTGGAATCGTCCCCCGCTGAGCCAGAGCCGCGATCCGCCTTCGGACGACCAACCAGCGGCGTAAGCAATCGGCGGCGCGCCGGCGGGTGCTTTCGCGTACAGCGGTGCATCCGACGATTGCGTCCACGGGTCGGCGCCAAAATGGTAATTCAATCCGACTTTTCCGATGTGATAGTTGCTGGACAGGGACGTTGTGTTCGCGGGAAGAATTGCGAACGGAGGATTTTGCACCGTCGGCGGAGTGGCGACACTTGGCCCACCGAAATAAGGTAATCATACTCGGCTTTGACCGACCATACAGGGCTAAGCGCTTGCTCGACGCCAAGCCCGATGGTGCCGCCGAGGCGACCATAGTCGAAATGGGTTTTCTCCTGTGGCTCGCCGCCTTCAAAATTGTTGACGACGTCGCCGCGATTGTTTTACCAGGCAACGCCTCCCTGGAGATAGGCCAGCGTGTGGCCCAGCGCGCCAAAAGCGTAACCGACGCGACCCGTCCCGGTGGTAAAGACGTTGGGGCCTGCCTTGCAGTTTGAGCTCAAGATAAAGCCGGAGGCCGCAAGGCAGGTATTTGTACCGTCGGAGACGGCCCCGTTGGCATCGAGTTCGATGCCAGACACCCAGCGATTTTTCTGCCAGTTGTAACCGATCTGGCCGCTTGCCAAGAACGCTGGGGTATCGACGGCGCCCCCATAAATCGACGGACCGTAGGGATTGCTGAAGAGGTTAGGCCGCAGCCGCCGCCGAGGTGCCCCGCAATATAGCCTCCGGACCAGCTCCACACGGCAATCGGCAGCCTCACTTCTGGCACAAGGTCGGCTGCATTCGCTGCACCCCTTGCAACGAGCGCAATTGTACCGGCTACCAAAAGAGCTCTAAATCGCATCCGATGCTTCCTCGCATTTGCTCGGTTTACAACCGAGTGCCTTAAGTTATCGCCGCAGCAAAGCGTCGTGGCGGACCAGACGCTAACGGCGGCGCGCGCCGAGTCCGTCCCGAAGATCATCGCGCTGCGGTTGGTGATGATGTCGTGAACAGAGCAAACCGCGCGCCAAAGTGAACTCGACAGGCTCGCAGGCACTTCGTTGCGGTGTAGCTTCAACTTACTGACATTTGCCTCAATCCCGACAGTCGTGTGTCAATCCCGACATTCGGCGCAGCCAGCGCCCAATAGTGGCCTGCTGGCGCGGAATTTGCGGGGCGGCCTCTGCGCAACGTGCCATGCTTCCGTGTGGCGACGCGTGCAGACCCCGACGGGGTGATCAACAGGCCATTCTGTGCGCGTGTTTGATCACCGCACGGTGTCGCCGTTGGCGGGAAGCGTTCATTAGACCGACGTCGCCAACACGACAGCAACGTTCGGCGATCCCGGATGTACATGAAGCGGGGATGGTAACAGGAGAACACATGGCTGAGACGGTTCATCCCGCCTCTCGATCGCTATCTAAGAACCGTGCGACCGTCAGAGCGTCAGCGTTGGCGCTGCACGTCGATTGCAGCCGCACCTACATCGGCAAGCTCGAAGCGGAGGGCGTGATCCAACGGAAAGGCGATTCCCGCTCGGCCAGAGCCGGGTTGCCTACCAGCGTTTCCTGCGGCGCGAGCACGGGCAGTCACTCGTCTGAAGTCCCGGCGGTGGGGGAGTTGGCACAGCCAGGAGATGGTCACCCTCGTAGCATCAAGGTCTTGAATTACGGGCATCACTCGTGTCGAACAAGCGCGCCAACGACAAACGTCGATCGAGATACGATTTTCTACAATGCCGTGGCGGCCCGCTGACACTGGAGTTCCGCAGCGCGACGCTGAAATCTTGATCAGCTCCGGCGTCAGTGATGGTTTGCCGAGATCGGGCCGAAGTCCATCAATCAAATAGCACGATGAGAGCTCGATATCTGTCTGGCCGGTTGAACATAACGTAGTTCGGTCATCGGTTCGCCGACAGTCGAGGCGGCGACTGCGAAGCCGGCCGATACTGAGGCAGGTTTCGCGGCCGAGGGCACGTCAGCGCGCAGGAAAGGTTCAAGGCAACCAGCCCATCACAGGGCCCCTCGGCCATACCGACATAGAAGGCGCTATACGGAATCGTTCCGACGAGGGTGAGCGCGCCGAGACTTGAGAGGAGCGCCATGGGACCGCGACTCTCTACGATCCACAAGAATACCGGATAGGTCATCAGCAGCGCGGCGATTTGCGGCCATATCATGATGGGCCGGCGTCCAGCCCGATCTGCGAGCCAACCGCCCAGGAGTGCCCCAGCAATGCCTACCGCATTGCTGACGACAGTGGTCGCAAAGGCGAGAGGCGCAGCAACTTGCAGGGTGTTCAGCGCATAAGTCGTCATATATTCCGTGATACAGGTAAAAATCGTGCAGCTGGCTAAAATGACCAATCCGAAGCTCATCATGCGGCGGCTGGCACGCAATTTCCTTGCGGGCTCGACGGCGAGAGCCGGCGCTTCAGGTCGATGCAGCGTTTCGGGCAGGGCCCTGCGCAACCAAAGTCAGAACGGCAGCGTACAGGCACCGAGCAGAAACGTGATCCGCCATCCGTACGCATCCAGCGACTCGCTTGTCATGGTGAGCGAGAGTACTTCTCCGACCAGCGCGCCGGCCGTTGCAGCTATTTGTTGGCTGGCAGGCTGAAACGAGACGGCAAGGCCCCGGCGTCCGCCCGGGGCCGCTTCCATCAGATAGGCGGTCGTCGGACCGACTTAGCCTCCCAGGGCGAAGCCCTGCACCAAACGCGCGAAAATAACCAATATCGGAGCGGAGATCCCTATCGTGTCATACGAGGGCATCACAGCCAACACAACTATCGCGACGCTCATCATGACAAAACTGGCGGTCATTGCGGGCCGACGTCCGACTCGATCCGAGTACGAGCCGATCACAATGGCCCCGATGGGGCCGGTCACGAAACCCGCTCCGAAGGTCGCGAGCGACAGCATAAGGCTGGCGAACTGATCCTTCGCGGGGAAGAACGTGTGACCGATCTGGATGGCGAAAAAGCTATACGTCCCGAAATCGTAAACTTCGAGCATATTGCCGATCGTCGCGCCCAACACGGCATGGCTAGTCAAGCCTTCATCTGCCTGAATAAGGGTCGGATTCGAGCTTTGCCGAGTGAATTGTTTAGCCACGCGCTTGGATCCGTCTCGAATGCGATCCTAAAATATTTCGACAGACTACGCGCAGCACCTTGCGCTCTGCATGAGCCAAGAGCGGGAGTCGCGCGACTCGCAATCTCGAAAAGCTCAATCACTACGGTGCAGCCGTGAGCCTGTACGTGGCCCATTACAATCCTTGCCGCGTCCACGAAAGCCTGCGGACAACGCCAGCGATCGCGCTCGGCGTCGCGGGATCGGGCCTGGGCGATGGTAATCTGTGTGGGCACACTGCGACCAGATGGTTGCGCTTGAACGGATGGCCTTGTAGCGCAGAGAATGCCGGACGCACGTACCGCTCCAGCTCGTGAACCATCGTTCGAATGTGCATTAGTGTTGAAATGGCTTGAACCGCACGTCGCGTCAGGTTGTAGAGCATGAAAATGCGGCAGCTTAGCAATGGCATGTTGGCGCAAATGACTAACAGGCAGTTCATGAGAGGTCCTGATAGCGACTGGACCCAATCATCTCGAAGATGAGGGTCGTCTCAGCAAGGCCCTGCCGCATTTTCCTGATGTGAGATGTGATGATGTGAAATGGCGGGATAAGTGGTAACGATCTCAGATTACGACGCAGGCACTTTCCAGATTTTTGGTGAGCTGGGCTACAAGGTCCAGATGGGCAACTGATCCGGGATCGAGCCTTCCGTCAATCTCGCCGATGTTCGTGTCGCGACAATTGGTTTTAGCGAGAGGGGAGTGAAAGGAGCGGCTCTGAACATTCACAGGATGGAAACGACGCTCTCCACTCTCGCGTTTACGCAAGCCAATGTGGATGGCAACGAGGCAATCGCGCATTTGCGCATCACTTTGTTAGGTTACGAGAAAGCGTTGTCGCTCCGCGAAGGGGAAATAGAACGATGCCCGACGCTGCACCCCAGATCCCCGTCACGGTTCTGACCGACTATCTCAGCTCCGGGAAGACGACGCTGCTAAACCTCATACTCTCCGAGCCGCATGGCAAGCGGTTCGCGGTGATCGTCAACGAATTCGGAGAGGGCGGTATTGACAACGATCTTATCGTCGACACGGACGAAGAGATTTTCGAAATGAACAACGGTTGCATCTGCTGCACCGCCCGGGGCGATCTTATTCGTATCATCGCAGGGCTGATGCGGCGCAGCCGAGCCTTCGACGGCATCGTGGTCGAGACGACGGGGCTCGCCGATCCCGCCGTGGCGCAGACGTTCTTTGTCGATGATGACGTTCGCCGCAAGACGAAGCTCGGCGCCATCGTCACTGTCACGGATGCCAAGCATCTCCTGGAGCAGATCGATCGGGCCCCGGAAGTGCAGGAGCAACTTGCGTTCGCCGACATCGTGCTCGTCAACAAGGTCGATCTTGTCGATGCGGGAAGCCTCGCGATAGCCGAACGGCGGATCCGAGCCATTAATCCATATGCAAGGGTTCATAGAACCGAGCCGCTGCGACATCGATCTAGCCCCGGTCTTGGGACTAGACCTGTCCCTTGTCGCGGATCGACCGCTGAAACCCGACAGATTCGTGTCTTGGATTCAGGATGTCACCCAACGCTACGGGACGGACATCCTGCGCATGAAGAGCATTGCATCAATAGAAATGACGATCGGCAATTCGTCGTTCAGAGCGTGCATATGCTCGTTGAAGGCGGAAGTCAGCGTCTCTGGAAAGAGCGGGAGCGACGCCAGACACGGCTTGTTTTCATCGGGCGTGACCTGCCAGGGGACCTGCTCGGGCAGGGCTGGGCACAGAATGCTGAAACGCTACACGCATTTGCAAATGCGCTGTTAACTGGAACTTACGGTCGTTGCTCCGCATCTGGCAGATCCCTTAGCGGACGCCGCCTCCCGGTGATGCCGGTTCACGTGTGACCGTGATCCGCAACGTATCGACGTGAAAATGATGTCGCTTGATTCAATGTTTAGCCAATCTCCGACAAGACATAACGCTCTGGAGGAACCAATGACAGCAACTCAACTGATGAGAATGGTGCGAATTCCCTATTCGCTCCGTCACGTCCCATGTGACAGCCTCTATGGCCTCGTGGATGTTCCGCGGTCGCCCGAGCCGGGCGATGTCGTCGTGGCGTCTGTCGAAAACGTTGCCAAGAACTCTACACTGGAATTGAATAACGGACGGCGCGCCTCGCTGCATGAGGGCGACGTTATCGCAGCAGTGTTTGGCAACCGCTACGCCACATTGCAGTTCGAAGGCTTGGTGGGCAGGAACGAAGATGCTTGCGATTTACTTTCGATGGGCGGGCTTTGCGGGATCGTCCAGAGCAAGCACAGCAAGGTGGCCGAGCCAACGAGACTGAGGCTTCTTGGTGCCGTTGCGGACAAGCACGGTCGCCCGCTGAAAATGCGCGACCATCATCTGAAAGCGGCGACTGCGCAGCGCTGGCCTCACATTGCCGTCGTCTGCGGCTCGTCCATGAACGCGGGCAAGACCTACACCGCCATGAGCATTATCAAGGGCCTGAGCAAAGCGGGGCGAAACGTGGCCGGAATAAAATTGACCGGCACCGCAACTGGTAAAGACACCTGGAGCATGCTCGATGCCGGAGCCTCCGTCGCGCTGGACTTCGTCGACGGCGGTTATCCGTCAACCTACATGTGTGGACACGACGAACTCCTTCAGCTTCATCACCTGCTGGTCGGCTACGCTGCCGCTCAATCTGCCGAGTACGTGGTCGTTGAAATCGCCGATGGGCTGCTGCAGCGGGAAACGGCCATGCTGCTGCAGAGCCCAAGCTTCACCAGCACCGTCGACAGCTGGATATTCGCCGGCGGCGATCCCATGGCTGCCGAATCCGGCGTCCGCATGATGCGGGGATGGGGCGTCGAGCCCATCGCCGTTTCTGGCGCTCTGACCATGAGTTCCTTGAACATCCGCGAAGTTGATGCGGCCACTGGTGTGAGTTGCCTGCGCGCCAAGGAGATAAAGGACGGGGCGCTCAATGCACTGCTCGACAGGAAGTCAACGCGCAACGCAGCATCGCCGCTACGGATGCCAGCATGAACCGGGGACTCGTCTATGAATGGACGCCCAATGCCAACCTGCCGCTAGGCGGCAGCATCGCCAAAAGCATGGTGGACTTGGGCGCATTAAAGCTGAATGGGTTGGGACGGCCGCAGTTACGAAACGACCTGATCGAGGTTCGCAACGGAGGGCGCCGCTATCGCTGCGATTCGCAGGCCGGTACTTACGAGGATGTGGCGATCGGCAACGCCGAGCCAGACTGCAATGGCGACTTTGTCTTCGAAGCGGGCAAAGGCGGTGGACGGCTCGACAAATACCCGTTTGCCCCCGAAGATTTTCAATGGCGCTACGTGCAGGCGGCACATTTCGGCGAAGTGAATACGTTCTACCACTTGCACAAATTCTCACAATATGTCGGCGAGCTATTGTGCGAATTGGGCGCAACGCCGCTTCCAGCTGTCATTACCGTCGTAAATGCTCATCACGGGGTGACGGAAACCAACGGCCTCAAGGACGGCCTCCGCAAGGCGGATGATCTCTGTTGCGCATTTCAAGGCGGACATTACCGTTTGCCCTGCAAGCGGAACAGCGTCGCCGAGCATCATCCCATCGCAGTGGAGGGTGAAATCCACCTGGGACCTGGGAGAACCCTACTCGATGGTGGTGCCCTCGTTGAACACATCGGTAGCGCCTACCGCGCCAATGCCTCGCACAACGCGGGCATTATTTATCACGAGTATGGTCATCACATCACGCGTCACACTGCCGACTTCAGGACAAACCGCCTACGTCCCCCGGCGCGCCAGGACAACAGGAAAGCGGCCATCGATGAGGGAACTTGCGATTATTGGGCAGCCACGATGCTCGACACCCCTCATATTTGGGCCTTCCATAAGCGGCATGATACCCAGTGCTGGCACCCACGCAGCCTGGTTTCGCAAAAGACCATGGATGACTTCAACGCCTCGGCAAAGGCAGATCCTCATGTGAACGGAACGATTTGGGGGAGCGCACTGTGGGACATGCGGGCGGAGATCGCGCGCAACGGTGGCAGCGCGAGGAGCGCAGATCTCCTGGTTCTGAAGATGCTGACGTTGCTCGGATCCTGCCACGATGATGTTCCGGATGTTAAACGCACGCGCAGGCTGCGCAGCGACTATCGAACAGGGCTCTCGCAGCTCCTCAAGGCCGATGCGTTGCTCCATGATGGGAAATATTCGGCACTGATCCGTGACGTCTTCGCAAAGCGCAAGATCCACCTTCAGGTACCGGACGCGCTGAACGTGTCCCCGCGGTGTGAACTTGCGCAATCGCGCGGAGGACTGAGCCGAATCGCCGCGGAGGAGATACCGGAAACAGGTGACATCCTGCCGTCAGCCGCGCTCGATAGCCAGCTCGCGCGCCGGGGCGATGGAGACTTCTCGCTCATCGCAGCGGGCGACATCATGCTCGGTGACCGGACGACGCCGCTGATCAATCGGTGGGGAGAGGATTACCCCTTCGCAGGCGTGCTTCCCTTGCTCAGGCGGTCCAGTATTGTTCTGGGGAATCTGGAGGGACCGTTCGCGGCCGAGGCGCAACGCCAGGACCGCAATTTTTCATACAAGGTCGATCCGAGGCTCGCATCTTCCCTCAAACGCGCGAACATCAATGTCGTCACGCTTGCCAACAATCATTTGCTGGATTGCGGACGACAGGGGGTGCTGGAGACATTCGATGCACTTGCCGAAGCGGGGGTCCATGCCATAGGTGCGGGCACGGATGAAAAATCGGCGCACGCACCAGCCATTCTCGATGCCGAGGGGGTGCGGATCGGCATTCTCGGCTACTACTGGAACAGGCGCACGGCGGCGACACATCGTCAACCGGGCAGCGCAATTGACTCTCCGGCTTGGTTGAAATCGGATATTGAGGCACTGCGGCAGATCGTTGATCGGGTGGTCGTCACCTGCCACTGGGGTGTCCCCTACGAGCGGGTTCCAACCTCGGATGCCTGTATGAAGGCCAGGCTGGCCATTGATCTGGGAGCCGATCTCGTCATCGGCCATCACCCTCATGTCATTCAGCCGTTCGAGGTCTACAAGAGCCGGGCCATATTCTACAGTGTTGGCAACTTCACATTCGGGTCAGGAAACAGCAAGGCGGAAGGTCTCTTGGTTGCGGTGCGGTTTGTGTCGCTCAAGACGATGATCGAGCTCTATCCGATCTACATCAAGAATCGCGATCCTCGGGTGAATTATCAGCCCAAGCTCATGACGGGCGCAGCCAGTGAGAGATGTCTTGCCCGTCTCGCCGACGTGTCCGGCACGAGCGGGTCCCTGTTGAGCGTCGAGAATGGCGTCGGCCGGCTCGAGCTCGCGCGGCCGAAGCACGATGAGGCAGCGCGGTGAAACTTGGCCTTCCCGACTCGCGGCATTTCCTGGCGGTAGGCTCGGCTAACGTCCCGCTGCTCGCTCTTGCAGTCTTCGCGATGCTGCTGGACGCTTTGTTAACGGTCATGAGACCGTGGCCATTGAAGGTCGTCATCGATCGCGTCATTCCCCCGTCACCAAGGACGATCCACGTACCCTTCATCGGGGAATGGTTGAGCGATCCAGCGATCGAACGGCTGCCGATCCTTTATGGTGCCTGCGCAACGACAATCCTGATTGCCATTGGCACCGGGCTTCTCACCTACTGGTATACACGGACCATGGGTGAGATTTCCCAACGTTATGTGTTCTCGTTGCGCCAGATACTATTCGCCCATATGCAGCGGCTGTCACTGTTGTTTCACGACCGCCAGCGCACCGGTGACCTGACCGCGCGGCTGACGTCCGACGTTCAATCCATCCAGGATGTCGTTGCAAACAATAGCGTCATACTGCTGGGCAACATGTTTCTGTTGCTTGGTATGATCGTCATGATGTTATGGCTGAATTGGAAGTTCGCATTGATTGCGCTTTCAGTCGCACCGATTCTGTTCCTTAGCATCTATAATAACACACGCCACATCAAGAACGCTTCGCGGCAGGCAAGGAGCAGCGCAGGACACCTCGCCTCACTTGCCCAGGAAACATTGTCGTCGATTCGCATCGTGCAGGGATTGGCGCAGGAAGACCAACTGGACAGACGCTTTGCAGCCCAGAGCACCAAAAGCTTGCAGGCCTACCTCTATGGCGTGAAATACCAAGCCGCAGTAGCGCCGATCGTGGATATTCTCGCGGCGATCGGTTTGTGCCTCGTTATGTGGTTTGGCGCTACGTGGGTCATGGCCGGCGAGCTTACGACGGGTGACGTCGTAATATTCTTTGCATATGTCACAAATCTCTACAGTCCCATGCGAGCTCTCTCCAAATCGTCGAACTCGACGGCGCGAGCGCTTGTCGGAATTGAGCGCATTGCCGAGGTGCTCAAGACGCGCAGCGACGTCGCTGACCTTCCCGGCGCCAAACCCCTGCGGGTTGGGGCGGGAGAAATCGAGTTTCGGGACGTTTCCTTTGCATATCCCGGAAGGCCGCGGACATTGGAATCGATCAACCTGGTTATCAATCCGGGGGAAACCGTGGCTATCGTGGGAGCGACAGGGACCGGAAAGAGCACCCTCGTCAGTCTGGTCCCGCGGCTTTACGATCCCGTGCAGGGTGCGGTGTTGATCGACGGGCAGGATGTTCGTACTCATTCTGTTAAATCAGTGCGCAGCCAGATCAGCATGGTGCTGCAAGATTCACTGCTTTTCAGCGGTACTATTCGCGAAAATATTGCATTCGGGCGACCAGAGTCGACGGACGAAGAGATTATCGCGGCAGCCCGCGTGGCGAAAGCTCACGATTTCATTCACACGCTGCCCGACGGCTATGATACGGAGATCTCCGAAGGGGGCACCACGCTCTCGGGCGGCCAGCGGCAGCGTATTTCCATTGCACGAGCCTGCCTGCGGAACAGCCCAATCCTCGTACTTGACGAGCCGACGAGCGGATTGGACGTGGTCTCAGAGCGGGCTGTGATCCAGGCACTCGCGGCGGCAGCAAAAGCCAGGACCACTCTGATTATTGCGCACCGATTGGCAACGGTGCGTTTCGCCGATCGCATCATCGTGTTGGATCGCGGGCGCATCGTCGAAATGGGTACGCACCAGCAGTTATTGGCGAATCTGGGAGGGTATGCCCGCCTTTATGATCTGCAATCTCTTCAGTGCAAAACCTGAAAAGCAATTTTCGGCATCCGAGATCACTGCGTGATTCCGCGGAACATTCGCCCTCATTGATGCGGAGTCACAGGCTCCGCGCAACCTAGCTGCGCACTTCGTCGGCCAGCGGATGCAAAACGTCGGTCCCGGCCGGACCGACCAGGCTGCGGCCGATGCCCTTGTCCGCCCAGGCGAAGCCATCCATGGCGTGACGCGATTGCGAGCACCGGAATCCGATCGACATCGACATTCCGTTGCACCCGGCGCTTACTGTGAGCGTTGCAGCGGCGGAGGTGAGCGGCAACATGACGTTCCTGATCGCCGAATCGGCAAGCCGTTCACGGCGAACGGGTTGGAAACAAGTTCAAAGCCTGGTGCCGCCAGGCTGATCTTCCGCACTGCGTCCGCAAGGCCACGTCAACCGCGCTCGCCGAGTCCGGTGCTCCGCCGCACGAGATCATGGCTGTTACCGGACACCAGACGTTGGAGGAAGTTGAACGGTACACAAAGGCAGCCAGTCGCAGAAAGACAGCCGACGCAGCAATGGCAAAATTGGTCTAAGACGCGACAACTTTATCGGGCGCTGATCAATTCCAGGACCGAGTCCATCGGGGGCACGACGGAATATCCAGAGTTCATCACAGCAATGCTCCTCAAGCCAGGAATGCGAGAATTATATCAAACGGAACAAATTGGCTGATCAGCCGATCACCCGGAGGTTGTTTTGGGCAAAGTAACGCTCAACCTCGACAACCGGACCGCCACTATCCCGGGGAATGATTCGCAGTCGGCAATGATGGTTCGGAGCTTCGAGTTCTTTCCTGCGACAAGTCCCTTCCTCAACAGGGGACGCTTGTAGTCTATTTGAGGAATGTTCGCGAGCCCGATCGATACGGGTATCCAAGCACAAGTACGTCATTGCTGATGACGACGTCGTTAGTCGTCAGCGAAGAATGCAGATCGGCCTGAGAGATAGGCAGAAGTTGTCTCGATAAAGTATTCGATTTTGCAGGAAAGCCAGGTGTCGGGCCGCGCTTTCTTGCGTTTTGGGATTTTGCTTTCGAGCGATTCGTGATTCCCTGACGGCGGATCGTCGGCATGGGGGAAAGAGATGAGCAAACCGCGGGATGATCGCCAGAAGGACCTGTTGCTTCCTGCGCTCGATCAAATCATCGACATGGGACACCCGCTGGTGCGGCTGGCAACGCTGATCGACTGGAAGTTTCTGGGTGACCGCTTTGGTTCGGTGTGCCAAACCGGTCCGGGGCAGCCTGGCCTGCCGACGCGGCTTGTCGCCGGCCTGTTCATTCTGAAGCACATGCACAATCTCTCGGATGAGGTGCTGTGCGCCCGTTGGATCGAAAACCCCTATTACCGATACTTCTGCGGCGAGTTGAGCTTCTGCCACCGGCTGCCGTTCGATCGATCGTCGATGACGCGCTGGCGCCAGCGGCTCGGTGAGGAGCAGCTCGTCGCGCTGATCCAGGGAAGTCTGTCAGTGGCGCACAAGACTGGCGCCATCGGTCCCAAGGACGTGGAGCGAGTGGCGGTCGATTCCACGGTGCAGCCAAAGGCCGTTGCGCATCCGACCGACGCACAGCTGATGCATCGGGCCATCACCAAGCTCGTCGAGCTCGCCAAGCGCAACCGTGTGCCGCTGCGCCAGAGCCATCTGCGCCTGGCGAAGCGCGCCGCCATCATGGTCGGCCGCTATACCCGCGCTCACCAGTTCAAGCGCGCCCGGCGCCAACTCAAGTTCCTGCGGACGCGGCTTGGCCGGATCATCCGCGACATCCGCCGCAAGATTGATGGCGATGTGGTGTTGCAAGCTCGCTTCGGCTCGCTGCTCGATCTGGCGCAGAGGGTGCGCACCCAGGATCAGCATCAGCGCGGCCCCAAGGTCTATGCGTTACATGCGCCGGAGGTCGAGTGCATCGGCAACGGGAAAGCCCCTGCGCCTTACGAGTTCGGCTGCAAGGTCAGTATCGCCACCCCCGTGACGTCTCCGAAGGGCGGACAATTCGTGCTCCATGCCAAGGCCCTGCACGGCAATCCCTTCGACGGGCACACGCTCGGCCCGGTGGTCGCCGACATGGAGAAGCTCACCGGCGTGGAGACTCGCCGCGGCCACAACCACCCGCATCGGTTCAGGGTCTGGATCTCGGGGCAGGTCCGCCGCGTCACCGCTTCCATCCGGCGCGAGATGAAGCGTCGTGCGGCTGTCGAGCCCGTCATCGGCCACGTCAAGGCCGAGCACCGCATGGACCGCAACTATCTCAAAGGCCGCGTTGGCGACTGCATCAATGCCGTCCTCGCCGCGGCCGGCCACAACTTCGGCCTGCTCCTGCGATGGCTCGCAGAACTCTTGCGTGCCGTTATCCGGGCGCTCGCTGAAACTGTCTCGGCTCAAAACATCGCTTGAGCCGCGTTCTTCACGGAGGACTCGCTGGCTTGAGGAGTTTTCGTCCATAGCATCCCATCGCACCATACATGCTCCACGCGGCCCCACTTGCAAGCCGCTGCAAGATGAGGGAAAAACCCACGCCCATGGTTATTGGCGCTCGTATTGCAAAGCAGCGGAATGCCCGTCAGCGCTTCATATTCTACCAGAAGCTCGGCAACTTTGTGTTGAGAAGTCCTGCTGATCGTCTGCAGTCGCGCAGATCCGTCGAGATGGACAACCGCGGGGATTTTGTCCCGCCATTCGGTCCGAGTCTGATGATCGAAAAGCATGTAAGGATCCGACGTTCCTGGATCGAAAATTTCCGGCGCGCGATCTTCCAGGCAGATCGGCGCCACTGGCCGGAAGTGCTCGCGATGCTTGATGTCATTGAGATAGTCCTTCATTCCCGGCGATGTTGCGGCTGCAAGAATGCTTCTGCTACCCAATGCCCGCGGCCCAAGCTCGGCGCGGCCGGCAAGAAAAACCACCGGCTTGTCGCTGGCGAGAATAGTCGCCAGTTCATGCATATTGCAGGGCGAAGCATCCCATTCAGGCGGCACATCACTACCTTGCAGCGCCGGACCACTGTAGACCGACCACTGCAACGGCATGAGGCCTTTGTCCGCTACCATTGCACAACAGGCTGCACCGATCGCGGAGCCACTGTCATTTGGAAATGGCGGTACCCAAACAGCATCGAACAGCCCTGCCGAACGTAGTGTACTGTTCCATTTGATATTGAGGCCGCAGCCGCCTGCTATGCACAAATTGCGAGCGGAAAAGTCCGACTGCCGTTGCAAAGCATTCGCGATTTTGTGCACGAGCAGGCGCTCGAGGAAACAATGAAAGGATGCGAGCACATCCTCGGCGGCCTTGGCCTTCAACCGCGGCGCACTTGCGTCGAAGAAGTCGTGAATGGTCGTAAGCTCAAACTCCATGCTCCCGAGATCAGTACGGTAACTCTCGCGCTTGGTGTCAGCTTCAAAGTGCTCTTTGTAGAGCTCCTGAAAGACCGTGATGATGTTTTCGTCGACGGTGCCGAGGGCGATATAGGCCATCAGCTTGCCGGCGACACCTAGATCGAGCTTGCCGGCGCCGCCTGGATCCACCTTGCCGGGTTTACCCAGGTCCCAATTGGTACGATTAGCCCGCTTGTATGGCCCAAAATGAAGGCCCGCAGCGGCATAGATGTGCCCAAACAGCGGGAATAAGCTGTCGATGAACCGAGCGCCTCCGCGTCCTACATGATAGAGTCGTGGGTAGGTGCCCCCATCCCACACGAGGCAGAAAGCAGGCTGTCCGGCTTTGGCAAACGGGCTGGTGCAGTATGCGGCCGCCACGTGGCTGGCCACGTGAGGATAGCTCTTATAGGGGAAATCCCTGCCGTCGAGCCTAAGGCCAAAGCCATCGCGAGATGTGAGGAGGGCCTCGGGATGAGGTTCAACATAGGACGCCCCCTTGAGCGTGACAGGAGCTACTCCGCTGCGGAGTCGGTATTGAGCTTCCACTTGCCCCAGCCAGCCGTCGACGACAAACTGATCAACGTCCCGCGCATCCAGACCGTGCTCTGCCAAAGCCATGACGACTGCATCGAGATTGTCTATCGTCTGATAGCGCGGATTGTTGCTCCGCTTCTCCTGCTCGATACAAAAGACGAGCCGACCGTCCTCGATCAGGGCGATCGCTCCGTCATGCGTCAGCTTGATACCGCAGATGCGCATAATGCCTCCACTTTGATGCCGGCAATTCGATGAGTTAAAGGATCAGGTCTGGATTTCGAGAGCATGCGATTGAGCAATCGTCGTTGTCCCGACTGATTCTCGGGCCGCTCGGGCTAGACTGCGATCACCATCGGTCACGATCGCATGTCCACGGCTAATTCCGTCGTCAGAGATCCGATTGCTGATGGCGCGCGAGCGCAGTGCACGACTTCGCCGATCGAAATCGGAGGACCCGGACTAATGCCGCGTTCACGACCCGGCAATGCGCCGCCGCCGAGGTCGCCGTTCTGCGCCCTAATGCGACCTTGAGCTTCGTGATCGCAGGGTCA
>NZ_NSJY01000012.1:0-122440 GCF_002289535.1 Bradyrhizobium sp. UFLA03-84
GCACCGGCCCTTGGCCCCCAGAGGTGCTAGGGCCGTTTTCCAGCGGACGTCAAAAGGTTGATTGGCAAGCTGCTTGTAGACCCCGAGGCCTTCCTCTCGCTCACTACGTTGCAGGTTATTGCCACAGCATGCTGAGCAATTTGAAGACCGGCGTAAAAATTGAACTTGAGGAAGACGCCGAGGCGTCTTTCGATGTCCGCGTGCGGGATTCTCCCGGCGACTTGATTAGTTCACGCTCGCCGCCGCGTTGCCGTGGAGGCGGTGGCTCGAGCGTGACCCTCTCGAGGAGCAAAGCGGCTCATGAGGCTTTCTCGCGACTGTGTCGTCAAAGTCACCAAACCGCTTAAGCATCGGCCTATGTTCGTCGAGAGCGAGGATCCATGTACGATATATACGTGAACGAACGGAACGACCTTCTCGTCGTTCCTCGGGGCGATTCCATTCCGCTCCATTTTAACAGGAACTGGCGGAAGAAACGTGTCGTACGGTCGGTGAGCGAGCAAATCCGCGAAGACATCCGGACGCACGGCTACCATCGGCGAAATGTTACAGCCAGGCCGCGTATTCGGGGAGCATGCGCGTCCTCTCAGCCGCGCGCTGAAAACGCTCGCTGACAAGGTGGCTTGATCTACAAAAGGAGAGTTCATCCGCATCTTGGTGCAGGCGGTCATAGGCTTCATTTGCGAACCTCGGCCTCAGCGGGGATTCCCCGCTGGGGTCTCTTCATTTGTGAGACTGACGCATCGGATTGGCGGTCTTGCGGCTGCGCTCAGTGCTGGGTTGACTCTGTGGGCTTTGGCCGTTGCTTGTAAAGCCCGGACAACTCGCCGCGCCGCTTGATCTTTGATCAAGCGAACGGCTAGCAGCAGTGGAGTATCTTTGCAGTCTCTTGAGCAAGTTGTTCCTTCGTCAGAGTCCCGCGATCTGCCTGATCGAACACTCAACAGCATCAGTTGCACGTCTTGCTGTTGCGTCGCTCCAGGAGCGATATGTCGATACCAGGAAGATGTGCTGCGAAATTGAAGGATCCGTCCTCTTGAGCGCACTTCACGGCCCGATGGCGACGAGATGTCAGACCGGAGCCAGGAACGGTATCTGGCGCTTCGGACGGCGCGTCAGAATTTGTAAATGTAGGCGGAATGTGAAAGCCGGAGCTTGGCACCGGATCTGCGTCTGCTCAGATGAGGTCTCGAATGAACAGTGGCAGCTTCGTCAGGCGGAATGGCGCGCAGGCCAGGCTTCCGTCACAAGTTGGGCTCCTTTCTTTGCCCTGCCGAGGTGCAGAGCGTCTGACCAGACGGCTTGGTCGGGCCAACCGCTCCTGACATGGATGACCGATGGGGCTTTCGACGCCACCTGCCGACCCGGCTGAAATGGTATCTAGATGGTTCGCCCGAAGCTGAAAACCCTGGCATTCCTGCCAGGGCTCCGCATGTGTCGACCCTCTGATGGACGGCGTCAGAAATCCATACCGCCCATGCCGGCGCCGGGAGGGATTGCGGGACCCGCCGCGACCTTCTTCGGCAGTTCAGCGACCATCGCTTCGGTGGTGATCAGCAGAGCTGCCACGGAGGACGCGTTCTGGACCGCGATGCGCACGACTTTGGTCGGGTCGATGATGCCCTTGGAGACGAGATTGCTGTACTCGCCTGTCTGGGCATCGAATCCGAAAGAATATTGCTCGTTCTCGAGGACTTTGCCGACCACGATCGAGCCGTCTTCGCCAGCGTTGATCGCGATCTGGCGGGCCGGCCAGGACAGCGCCTTGCGCACGATCTCGACGCCGGTCTTCTGGTCGTCGTTCTTGGTGCGCAGGCCCTTGAGCTGCTCCGAGGCACGGAGCAGGGCGACGCCGCCGCCCGGCAGGATACCTTCCTCAACAGCCGCACGGGTCGCGTGCATCGCGTCATCAACGCGATCCTTGCGCTCCTTCACCTCGACCTCGGTCGCGCCGCCGACGCGGATCACCGCGACGCCGCCTGCGAGCTTGGCGAGACGCTCCTGCAGCTTCTCACGGTCGTAGTCCGAGGTGGTCTCCTCGATCTGCGCCTTGATCTGGCCAACGCGGGCGTCGATGTCGGCCTTCTTGCCGGCGCCGTTGACGATCGTGGTGTTCTCCTTGTCGATCATCACCTTCTTGGCGCGGCCGAGCATCTGCAGCGTGACGTTCTCGAGCTTGATGCCGAGGTCTTCCGAGATGGCCTGGCCGCCGGTCAGGACCGCGATGTCCTGCAGCATGGCCTTGCGGCGGTCG
Source organism: Bradyrhizobium sp. UFLA03-84 (assembly GCF_002289535.1). Lineage (NCBI taxonomy): Bacteria > Pseudomonadati > Pseudomonadota > Alphaproteobacteria > Hyphomicrobiales > Nitrobacteraceae > Bradyrhizobium > Bradyrhizobium sp. UFLA03-84. Next base: position 2,255 of record NZ_NSJY01000012.1, read on the forward strand.
CCGAAGCCCGGAGCCTTGACGGCCGCGACCTTCAGGCCGCCACGCAGGCGGTTGACGACGAGGGTGGCCAGCGCTTCGCCTTCGACGTCTTCAGCGACGATGACCAGCGGCTTGCCTGTCTGCACCACGGCCTCGAGCAGCGGCAGCAGCTCGTTCAGCGAGGAGAGCTTCTTCTCGTTGATCAGGATGTAGGCGTCGTCCATCTCAACGCGCATCTTGTCGGCGTTGGTGACGAAGTAGGGCGAGATGTAGCCGCGATCGAACTGCATGCCCTCGACGACATCGAGCTCGGTCTCGAGCGACTTGGCTTCCTCGACCGTGATCACGCCCTCGTTGCCGACCTTCTTCATGGCGTCGGCGAGGAACTTGCCGATCTCGGCATCGCCATTGGCCGAAATGGTGCCGACCTGGGCGATTTCCTCGTTCGAGGTGACCTTCTTCGAGTTCTTCTGGAGGTCGGCCACGACGGCTTCGACCGCGAGGTCGATGCCGCGCTTCAGATCCATCGGGTTCATGCCGGCGGCGACCGACTTGGCGCCTTCGCGCACGATTGCGGCCGCAAGCACGGTCGCCGTGGTGGTGCCGTCGCCGGCCGCGTCGGCAGCCTTGGAGGCGACTTCGCGCACCATCTGGGCGCCCATGTTCTCGAACTTTTCCTCGAGCTCGACCTCCTTGGCGACGGCGACGCCGTCCTTGGTGATGCGGGGAGCGCCGAACGACTTGTCAAGCACCACGTTGCGGCCCTTCGGACCGAGTGTGACCTGCACCGCGTTAGCGAGGATGTCGACACCACGCAGCATGCGGTCGCGCGCGTCTACTCCGAATTTGACTTCTTTGGCTGACATAAACAATTCCTTCGGTTTATTCTCTCATCCTTCGGTGCGCCGAGCAGACGCCCGTCGGGGTGAGGTGTGCGAGTAGCCGGGTCAGGCGGCCTTCTTCTTGGAAAACACGTCGGTGAGAACGCCCATGATGTCGCTTTCCTTCATGATCAACAGCTCCTGACTGTCGAGCTTGACCTCGGTGCCCGACCACTTGCCGAACAGGACGCGATCGCCGACCTGGACGTCGATCGGAATTAGCTTGCCGGTCTCGTCGCGGCCGCCCGGGCCGACGGCGATGACTTCGCCTTGCGAGGGCTTCTCCTTGGCTGTGTCGGGAATGATAATACCGCCAGCGGTCTTCTCTTCAGCGTCGATGCGCCTGACCACGATGCGGTCGTGAAGCGGACGGAAATTCATGCGGACCTCCTGAGCATTTGAACGAGTTGGCGTTTCGCCACATTGCAACAGTATCGGTGATAGCAAGAGCCAGGCCAACGATGAGGAGCGCCCCTTGCCTGCAGTTCGGCTGAATCGCGCGCCTGGACTGCGCGTGTCCTAGGTCGGAAGCAGACGTCATCATGTCTAAAGACAGCCAAGCTGTTGCGAAAATGACATTGCATTTCGTCAACACAACCACATTCCCTCTATACCCTTATCTTGCAGTCTCTGGATGCGCGCCGCGGGTCCCGCGAAGTGAAGGGTAGCGGAACGCAGCGTGACTCGCGGTCGACGGCCCGAATTGGCGTAGCCTTCCGGAACCGAACCGATTCGTCGGGAGCGACCAATGGACTTCGGGGCCCGACCAACTGGGAGGCCGCGTGCCCCGTCGGAGTGGCCGTGATCGATGCCCCCTAGGAGTTCGCGCCGCGCCAATGCTGTTTTCTCCGAGCGCCAGTACATGGATCGGCGAACGTTGCAGTGAGTTCTGCGACCATCATTCAGCGGCGGTCAGCGTGGCCTGAGCGCGCTCTCAGGATTGCCCGGCGTGATCGCGCTCCTTCAGGCCAAACAGCCTAAAAGTCGTCAGCCGAAGATCGTGAGTGCGCGGATCTGGAACGCCGACTATCAGATGGCAGGGCGACATTGGCTGGGCTGCAACTGCGATCGATGGGGATTGGTCGTCGTTGCGCAGGAGCGGTCACTCTGTCCTCGACCACTCTATCGAGATCCGCCGACGGGTAATGCGCCGGCACGACGATGTTTTGAGGAAGACGATCTTTAGTCTGGAGGCGAGGGACCGCACGCTCGTGCACGATTTTCCGATTTACGTTCTTCCGGATAGCTCTGTCGCCCCAGGGCAATTGCTGCGGCTTTCGCCGCGACAGACCCCCCTTTGGTATCGCCGTCCAGATGGCCATGGATAAATGGGGAACGCACATATGAATTATATACGTTGATATGCATTGTGCGGCGGCGTCTGGCATGTGATTGCGGCTTCGAGCACAAATCTCAACTATTGGGGCAAGACCGGTGTCTTCTGTGGAAATACATCAGCACATTGTTTCGCTTCTTGAGAAGTCGGATCCGGTCATCCTCGATATCGGATGCAACGACGGAACTGACACGCAACACTTTCTCAACCTGTGCCCGCAAGCGCAGCTCTACTGCTTCGAGCCTGACCCCAGAGCGATCGCGCGCTTCAGGAAGAAGCTGGGCCCATCTCTCGACAAGGTGAAGTTGCTTGAAATCGCGATCAGCGATCGGAACGGGGTGATCGAATTCCATCCAAGCAATGCAGATGGCGATGCGAAGGAATGGGACCTTTCCGGCTCGATACGCCGCCCGAAAAATCATTTGACTGAGTATGATTGGGTTCGTTTCGATCGTCCTGTCCCGGTTCAAACGCGGCGGCTTGACGATTGGTGCAACGAAGCCGGGCTGAACAGGGTCGATTTCATCTGGATGGATGTCCAGGGAGCCGAAGCCGACGTCATCGCCGGCGGCATGCAGACCGTCAGCAACACGCGCTTCATCTACACGGAATACAGCGACCGCGAGCTTTACGAAGGGCAGCTGTCTTTGCGGGCCATTCTTGACCTGTTACCGTCGTTCGAAGTGGCGGCGCATTATCCGCGCGACGTGGAAGGCGACGTATTGCTTAAAAATACGCGCTTCTAACGGCTACTTGAATACGGCGCTCATTCGTAGCTGCAAGACTGATTTGCGCAGTTTATGCCGCCCAAAGCTGCACAATCAATGATCAATAGGGCGAACAAACGCAGCGGTCGGACAGGCTTGCAAGCGTCCTTTTGTTCTCGGCTGTTATTGCAGATCCCGCCGATGGCGGCCAGGTCGAGGCTTTGGTGAGAGTGTGACAATCACCGGCTTAGCGAGCCGAACCACCGGCGAGTTTGCGGTCAGTCGCCCGAGCCGTTTCAGATGCTTGAACCAGGACTACCAGCCGGCGCTCCAAGCGTTTAAGCGTCTGAACGGCTGCTGTATGTTCTGGGCCTCTTGGAAGCTCGTGCACTCGTTCGAACAAATGCCAAAGCAATTGCATGAGTTCGCGTAGCTCCTTGAGTTGGTCGGACTTCGTCACGCGCTTGGCGCCGCTATTGTTATTTCATGCCGTGAGTTGATGCTCACGCCATCCCTGGCCTCTTCCTTGTTCAAACGGGTCTGCATCTGCGGACAACTTGGTCGTAGCAGGCTCATTTGAAGCTCCCTTTATCCATGCGAGCATAACTGCAGCAGCCGATCGTCCCGTAGGCCTCCTCGGCCGTTCTGGGACGAATTGATCTCACGGCCGAGACTTGGCAAGGACTGTGCCATCGCCAGGCTCAGTGCAACAAACGCAGGTGAGGATGCTGTGCGCCTTTTGGTCAGTTCGAAACTTGCGGCAGCGGACGAGCGCGACTGATGAAATGAGCGTGCGCCGCCACTTCAGCGAGATAATGATCCATCGCGGTTCGCGCGAGGGCGGTGCCGGGGTGACGGAAGTGCACATAAATTCCGTCCTGCCAGCGACTGATCCACAGGTATGTCTCGCAAGCATCAGAACTACGACTGATCATAAATCGTGTCCGCCACTGCGGCCACAGGTCTGACCCGGGCACGGTGCGATTGTCCATATAAGAGACCATGAAACGGTCGCGCAGCGCGGTGCCGAGCAGCTCCATCGCCTTCGGAAATGGCACCTGAGCGGTTTTCTTGGCTCGCTTGAGCTCGAGCCGCGCGGCGCGCAGGAGCTCCGGTAACGTGCCAGCCAGGCGGAAACGCACCGGGCCCATCCCGACATACCATCCTACCGAGCGCATCGAGGGCAGGTCGTACCGCGTGTGAAAGGGGGCAACGGCGAGGAATTCTTGTTGGTCTGCCAGTGTCTTTCCGGCGAGCGCCAGACAGGCGAATAATCCCGTCGTCGCGTTTCCGCCCTGGGACCTGCAGCCGTGATCGAACTCAGCTGCTTGTGCCGCGTCGAGCAGCCACATTCGCCCTGTGCGTTGTAAGGTGCCCTCCGGCGCACCGAGTGGTAGTGGAAAATCCGGCAATTGACCGCCGTTTGCGGCGATCAGTTCGCGCCAGTGAGCGATAGCAGGATGATCATCGGTCAAATCGCCCAGTCGCTCTCGTTCGGATTCAGCGTGGTCCAGATAGCTGCTCACCGGTGCCAGCTCGGGCGCCACTCCGAGGATTGCGGCTGTGTACAGCTCGCGAATTTCGTATGGCACCAAAGCGATGGAATAGGCATCGCTGACGGAGTGGTCGCAGGCCAAGAGGAGGCTTGTCGATGTCGGCCGTGTGATCGTCACGAAGACATATGCTGGCCAGGACACCGGCCTGGTCTCTGCGTCGAACAGCTCTTCCAGCAATTGAACTATTTCATCGCCATCGGCGTAGTCACCGACCACGGTTTTTTCAAGCCTTGCCGCGCCTGGTCCGATCGTGGCACGATGGATTGTCGATCCATCCTTGACCAACCGGCTGCGTAGCGCCTCGTGCCGGTCGACCCAGCCAAGGATCGATTTGGTCAGCGCAGCGCTGTTGAACTCGCCCGGCAAGTCGAAGGCGGTGCCGAGCCAGCCGGGCCGGCCATCGTGCGCAAAGCGAAGGTGGTCTTCCTGAACATGGGACGGACGGCGCGGGTCGGGCCGCCAGCTGACCGGGTCCGGAACGCCGACCCGCCACAGCATCAGCCGACCCGCCTGCCGATCAGTATCGCAAAATTGCTTGATGTCCATGACTGGCCGTCGCGATGGTTACAGGTGCAAGCTGTGCATGCGGCGCAGCGGCGAGCGCCAGATCCAGAGTATCGAGGCAGTGCCAAGCACACTGCTCGCCAGCAACATGGTGCGCAGGCTCGTTGCAGCGGCGGCTGCGCCGCCGACCAGTGCGCCCAACGAGCCCAGTCCCCACACGACGCAGCGGATGCTCGCATTGACCCGGCCTTGCAGGTGCTGCGGGACCAGCCCATATCGAATTGGAACCTGCTGCACGTGGTAGAGTCCTTGGCCAATCCACAGAATGAATTGGGAGAGCGCCACGCATGCCACTGCTGCCCACCAGGGCGCGGTGAGCAGGCCTCCAAGACTCATGCCTGCCGCGCTCACCGCCAAGCCGGTCATTAATACGGGACCAAGCCCAAATGTCCGGCCCGCCCACGGTGAGCCCGCCGCGCCCACCACACCACCGAGAGCGCCGATACCGAGCACCATGCCGACGATTCGGCTGTCGAACTCGAGATTCCTGGTCAGATGCAGGAGAAACGCCGCAGAATACGCGTTGAGCCAAAAGATGAATGTGCCGGTGGCTAGGGTAGCGGCCCTTAAAACCGGATTGCCGAAAACGCTCGCCAACCCTTCTGCCATTTGGACCAGCACAGTGCTCGAGGGGGCCGCTGAGCATGAGGCGGCACGCATCGGCACCAGCGAGAGCAACGCGGCGGCAAGCAGAAATGAGACGGAGTCGGCCAGGATTGCGGTTGGAGCGGAGAAGGCGTTGATGAGCCAGCCGGCCAGAAGCGGACCTGCGGCCATCGCAGTCGCCTGGCTGAACTCCAATGAGCTCTGCGCCCGAACCAGCTGAGACCGGTCGAGGACTGTAGGTATGCACGCCAGATAAGCCACGTCGGCGATCACCGCGGCTATCCCAACCAGCACGGTTGTCACGTACAGCTGAACCATTCCCAGATGTCCAAGGCTGGCGCACAACGGAATGGTGGCGAGCGTTACCGCCATCACCAGATTAGCGGTCAGAAGGATACGTCGGAGCGGGAGACGGTCGACAATGACCCCGGCGAACAGGCTCACGAAAAGGCACGGTGCCCGACCGCAGGCCAGCAAGAGCCCCGCCTGCGCCGGTCCGGCATCCAGTAGCGTAATTGCAGTGAGCGGCAGCGCCAGCATGGTTACGTTGGAGCCCAGCAAGGAAATGGTCTGGCCGACGAGCAGCGCAAGGTAGCTGCTTGGCAGCCGGTGAGGCGCATCAGATCGGCGCCGGCGGCTCACGCGTCGCCAGACGGCGTTGAGGCGGACAGATAACCTAGTCGGGCCAGTTCACTTCCGGCGATCTCCTCGAACTCCGAAATCTCAGCTGGCGTCAAATCTTGGACGTGGCGACCGATCCGCCCCTGATGCAGCGGCTTTCCCGCAGCCTCGGCTGCCGGATGGTCGTGCGGTTGTTCGAACAACGCGTGTTCGTATTCAGCGTGACGCAGCACGGCCTCGTCCCACGGCAAGCCGAGGTGATCCAAAATCGCCGCCAGTGTAGTGTGGGGACTGCTTACAAGGTCCTCGTAACGCACCTCGAGATAACGGCCAGGCGGCGCGATTCTGTGCGGCCGGGACACCACTTCAAACCAACCCTGCGCAGCATCAGCAATTGTTCGGTACCCCCAGTCAGGAACTGTCCTCAGATGAGAGGCGGCAACGTCACGGCCGTCCCGCACGATATGCACGAAATGTGCACGCGGCCACAGGCGGGCGAAGTCATCGACCCGGGTGATTTTCCGCTGCAGTTTCAATCCCCAGCGTTGCGCTCCGCTGCGCGCACGGCGCAACTCACCGATCTCGTTAATGAGATGGCATCGGTCGGCGAACGAGACAATGTCATTGCCCGTGACGACCATGACCTTGCCGACAAGTTCGCGCACGTCATCGAAGTCGAGACCGAAGCGGCGGCACTGCACCACAAAATGCATCCCGTCATACCAGAACGGATCGATTGTGTTCTTGCTTGTGCCCATGCCCCACGAATCGGCGGCCGCAAGCTGATCGATGGCACCAACAATGTGCGGCCCGAGGTTGGGCGGTTCGAGGAAGTCGATCTCTGGCCCGGCTACCAGATCCAGATGCGAGTCGAGCACGATACTCAGCAGGGTGGTGCCCGACCGGTTGTCACCGCCGAGCAGCACCGGCGATGTGGAAAATGTATCCGGCTGCGACATGGCCCTGCTCTCTGTTCGACATGTGTGCTGGTCAGTGGACGGGCGCATTGAACCAGCGCCGAACCGCTCCCGGGGTGGCAACGAAATGATCTCTGGCAAACCGTACTGCAGCTGCGACCGGATCCGGGTCGCGAGCCGGGTTCTCCATGCGGGACAGCGCTGCCGGAAGGGCCTCTCCAGCTGCTTCGACGGCGGCCTGCACATCGGTGTCGGACACTGCTGCCGATGGCATGAAACGCCCGCCATACTGCATCAGGAAGCCCCGAGCCCACATTTCCTGGAAGAAGGCATGGCCAAGCTCGGGGTCAGCAAATACGACGTCGAACATGGTGGGCCAGGCAAACGCCCATGCCGCGGCTTGCTGTCTTGTGAAGACGCCGTTGAGCCCCTTGATCAATTGCTCGCCGACCTCGCGCATCCGGGCCAGCGCGGTCCCGTCGCGCAGGGCGTGCAGGGTGCTCAATGCAGCGGCGAACGGGGTTACTTCGCGCTGGTAGGTGTTTCCCATGTATGTCTTTTCGGCCGCGGCCAGTACGTCCGCCCGGCCCGCGACTGCCGACAGCGCCATTCCGTTCGCCAGTCCTTTACTCAGTGTAATCAAATCGGGCGTGAGGCCGACCGCCATGTGGTACCCGCCAAGCGCGTAGCGGAATCCGGTCATCACCTCGTCAAGGACAAGCAGGGCGCCGTGCCGATGCACCAGTCTCTGCAGTTCCTGATGGTATTCTGGCGGGAAGAAGTTGACCTCCGGGGTGACGATCACCGCGGCGACGCGCTGGACACCTGCCAGCTGATCGAGCAAGTCGAGGTTGTAGCGGAAGTCCACGCTGTCGCGGTCCCGATTGGGCAGCCCCATCTCGGGGCGGTCCTGCAACTGCCAGTCATGCCAGCCGTGATATCCGCTGGTCAGTACATGGTTGATGCCCGTGAACGCGCGGGCAAGGCGCACGGCTGCGGTGGTAGCGCAAGATCCAGTGCGGAAAAACACTGAGCGTTCCGCGACGGGGAAGATCTCCGCCAGCCGTTCGGCCAGTTCGACCCGGTGCACGGACAGCGGTCCGGGCAGAATCCCGCCGGTGCGGCGCATCTCAGCGGCTGCGTGCGCCACGACCGGCTCGTATCCGGCCCCAAGCGGTGCGGCACCGCTACAGGAAGTGAAATCGACGTATTGCTTTCCATTGATGTCCCATGCATGCGCGCCTGACGCGCGCGTCATCACGACCGGAAAACGCCTGTTGAGGTCCCACTTCTGCGAAGCGGTGACGCGCAGGGCGCGTCGCAGTGCCGATCCATGCCCGTCGGTCGCGGTCACGGCGGCAGTAGGCGTGCTGATCGACAAAACCCTCTCCGTTGCGCTCGTTACGTCAGCTGCGTGACTATTCTTCGAGCGATCCGCAGCGCGTTCGCCTGAATGGTGAAGGTCGGGTTGACGCCCCCGGCATAGGGGAAGAAGCCGCCATCCGCGACATAGAGATTGTCGATGTCGTGCACGCGGCCCCAACGGTCAACCACCGATTGTGTCGGATCGCTTCCTGCCCGACAGCCGCCATGCAGATGTCCGCTGCCGAACTGATAATTGGAATCTTGATAATCGACTTGTTTTACCCCTGCCTCGGCCAGCAAGTTCGACGCATGTCGCGACAAGTAGCCTAGTCGGCGCTTGTCGAGGGGGTGGGTCCGGTAATCGAGAATGATCTTGGGCAAACCCAGCCCGTCCCGGCTGGTGGCCAGCCGGACCGTGTTGTTGCGCATGGGCTGATCGGCCGCCAAAAAATGCAGCCGTAGCCTTATCTCGCCGGAATCCGTGCGTTCGGGCTGACTTGCTTCGTAGATCATTCCGCCGAGCCCCGAAGGCGCCTCGTCGTCCAGGTAGTGATCGGACACCGCGACAGTGGAGAAGGGGTGGCCGGACTGGGGCGTGGTCGGCGGATTCAACGTGGTCCTACCGGTCACGTAGCCGCTGATCTTAAACGAGATGCCACTGCCTACCATGCCAGACGCGTTCCCGATGCCGTTGGGCGCTGCCTGTTGCGCCGAGCGTAGGAGCAGGGCGGCAGACTGTACCGCGTTGCCCGCGAGTACAACGCAGCGGGCGCGGACCCGAGCGCGTTGTCGGTTGAGAGTGTCTATCCATTCCACCGCATCGGCGCGACTGACGTTGCCGAGATCGATGCGGACGGCCTTGCTGCCAAGCGCAATCGTCAGCGCGTCCGGCGGCAGGGCGATACCCCTGAACGGCGAGCGTGCGTCGGCCCTCGCGCCGCTCGGGCACAGATGTTCGTTGCATGGTCCCTCGCAGCGACAAGCTGGCCGGCCGCGATATGGGATCGAGTTGATTGCCAATGGAGTGGGGAACGGCAGCCGGCCCAGGCGTGCCCCGGCATCGGCGATCAACTGGCCCTGCAAACTGTATTTGTGCGGTGGCAGAACGGGGGGATCGCTCGGCGGCTCGAGCGGATCCGCTCCGGCCAGGCGGGCTACTCCCACGCGCTGTTCCACCTCATCATAGAATGGGCGTAGGTCCGTGTAGTCGATTGGCCAGCTCGGGTCGAGCGCGTCCCTGGCCACATGCGCTCGTGCGTCAAAATCGATGGCGCGACAGCGGAAGGCTATCCCGGCATACAGAGTCATTCCGCCGCCGAGCGCGCAGACGGTCCACGGACGCCCGAACGGCGTCAACGTTCCTGCCGCAGACTGCACCAGGGCGCTATCCATGCCATTTTGGACGTTCGCCAGCGAAGCGCCGGGAGGAAGTGTTCGTCCCTGCTCGAGAAGAAGTACTCGCAATCCGCGTTGTGCGATCTCGTGAGCGACCGTCGAGCCGCTGGCGCCACTCCCGATTACACATACATCAACAATATCGGCCGTCATTATCCCATCTTCTGGCAACAAATATCGCCGATGCGCTATCGCGCCGTGTTCATTAGAGAGGAAATGCCATCGAACTAAGTCTCATCGCGGGCGTTGGACGCGCGGCTGATTCATGCGATCGCTCCGGATTTCCGGTTTGGCTTCGCTCGTCCGCTAGGGATCATCGCCGTGAGATCGTACAATATGACGCTGCGTGCGATTCAAGCCCTTCGAGGCAGCAATCGCATAAATATGAGCAAGCGGCTTCCGCGAAATGCGATTTTTGAGAGATCTAAGAGCTCTCAAAGCAAATCGACCCACCAGTGCTCCCGATGCGGGTACTAAACACATATTGTCGTGATCGAGAAGGTGCTCGCAAGCGCAGCTTCGCGACGCCATGTGGAAGTTTTAAGGCCGCAGTCACTCGAATGCGTCGATCGGTCACCACTGTCGCATATCATCGTACGAATTGTAAGCGGTTTGATCGCGAGAGACTCAGCCGGTCTGATGGACCCACGAGCAATTCAAATTCGTTCTCAACTCTCCGCAATCATTATACGCCGGCTAGAACGCCTCAAATTACGCTCTTCATGGGCAGCAAAAAAAAGCCCGGCCTGATCGATGGCCGGGCGAAGTCCGTCTGGGGGAGCGAGGCTGCTAAGCATCGCGCCAGCTTCCGTCGACAGAGGGAGGCTGCCGACGGATATTTGCGGCAAGGATTTTACCGCAAATTCAAATTGCGAAGGATCATGTCGGGCAGATCTGGTGTCGAGCGTTCCTCCTTCGCGTCATCTCATAGATGATGGTGGCAACAGTGGAGTTGGTCTCTGCTGCACACATACCGATCGCATCAGCGTCTCATCACGGCAGCAACAGGAAGTCCTTTCGGACTCCCTTGTTAGCTACTCTGAGATGATACAACGTGCCGCCGCGTGCGATTCAAGCTCTTTGAGCTGACCCGCATGCAATTCAAGCCGAGGGCCTTTACAATCAGCTAAGTACCTTCGAGAGGAGCAGACGTACGTGTTGCTCTCGTTCTTTGATAGTCGCGTACTACACCGTGATCGAGACGCGTTGTGCGTCATGTTTTCCACGTGATCTCATGCCTTTTGGCCTTTCCAGAAGCTGACGTGCTTGCTGATTGGCGGCAGAGAATCTTCAGAGCAGCGCACTTTTTGAGCGTCTTGTTAGCCGGCCTAATCACACGGTCGGTGTCGACGATCTCAAATGTGCTATGATCATCTTACCAAGATTGGACGGGGGTGGTCCGAGCATGATGGGCTCGGTGCCCGATCCGAGCATCTTTACCGGGGAGTTGCGCGGCGCGGCTCATTCGGCGGGCATATCACAGCCAAGCGCCAAAGCTGTGCTGGCAACACGGAAATCGCTCTCCCGTGGCCGCGAGCTCCCAACGATTGACGATGCAGATTTTGTGGATCTTGCCGGCGTTCCTCGAAATCCGTCGGCGACACACGTTCGCTGCGCGAGATCGCGACGGGGCGCTGGCCGGGCAAAAAAAATGCCCTGGGGATTCCGCCCACGAGCAATGCATTCGCCTCAAAGCCAATACATACCAGCGCTCGGTCTTACCTGTCGAAAGGTGAACGCCGCCTGTGATGTCTAGGCAAAGCTGCGCAGGCAGCAACGGCCCAAGAAATTCAGCGCATCAGATAGGAGGGACGGAAATCTGCAAGCAACTCGAGTCGATCTCGCTGAATAAGATCAACAGCATGTCCGTTCCATTCAATGAGCTTCCTGCGCCGAAGCTCCTGGATCGTCCGATTCGCGTGTACCGTCGAAAGGCCGCATGCATCGGCGATGTCTTGCTGTGTGAATGGAACATGGAAGCGACCATTGTTCAGAAGCCCGACGAGCTCAAGCCGCGCGGCGATCTCGCAAAGAAGATGAGCAAGCCGGGGCAACGCTTCCCGGGAGCCGAGATTTTCGATCCATTCGCGATAGATCGCCGTGTGAATCAACGTCTCCCGCCAAAACGCATGGGCGAGCGCGGCAGACTTCGCGAGGATTTCCCTGAGGTAGGAGTGGGGTACAAGGGCAATGATGCTGGTGCCGATGCTGCGGAGATCGCGATCCATTTCCGGAAAGTGAAGGGTGTGCAGGTCGGGGATGTCCCCAGGTATATAGAAGGACGTTATCTGGATTCGATCCGATGCCACTCTTTGGCGAGACAGAAAGCCGCCCATCACGACTGCACAGCTCACAGGCCGATCCCCCTGGCGCGCCAGGCACTCGCCAGGAGCGAACCGTTTGATGGTGTGAGGCATGCTTTCGAGCTTAGCTTGGTCTTGCTCGGACAAGCCCGTGACGCTCCGCAGACGCGCAATGAGCATTTGGTGCGGCAAGCAAACCCCGTTCTATCGCCGGGGCACGCCGATATCGACACCTATCCCCACCAGCCATAGCCGCGGCCATTCTGCACGGTTCCCCTTGATGTTCAACGTTTCTCCTACTCCCCTATTCGAGCTTTGCGCGATCTCTAGGGGAGACGCCGGATAGCCCATAAACGCACTGGACGATGACGCTCTGGCTATCCCTGAAAGCTCGACGATAAACCACTTACTTCTGTAGAACGACGAAACATGGTGCGCGATCGCCTGGACCGCCGAGCTGCGGTACCCTCCAACCGGCGTCAAGGCTCACGAGCGTGCAGCCAACGTCGGCTCGACACTGACGCCTTCCGCATCGTGCCTTGGCGGCAGCCGAGCAAAGCAATTGCGGAGCCGGGGCAGCTCATCTGGCTACGCAAGAGTGCATCTGGTTTGCGGTCGATCGTGAGTGAGGGGGGATGCCGTCGAACGGCGGCCGGATCTGAAGCCCCTGAAACACGATCGGCAGACCTTGTCAGCAGGAACGGCGATCGCCTCGTCAGCCTGCGATAGGTTTCGGGGGCGGTGCGCCCTGTCGTCGCCGTGACGTGCAAATCAGGCTGGCAATAGAAATCCGAAGTGATTATTCGCTCCGGCTCCAAGAGGACAAAGCGCGGCCTCCTGGCGCGTCATGCCAGCGAGTTTATGTAAGTACGAAACGGACCGATCTGTAGCGCGGATAACACATTGATCGGCTCGGCGAGACAGTTGGATCGCTTCGTACAGTGTTTCGTGGCGTCGAAAGGCCGATGTTTCCGTACAATTACGGGGCGATAGGGTGTGCTTGAATTGTCGTTCGCGGTTATTTGGTCGGATAGAGGGTCAAATGAATCATGCGGTTGTAAGCCGCTATGAACTGTCGACAACGACAGATGAAGAGCGTGAGCTGCGCTGCAGACGGGAGATAGCGCGTCTCAAACAGCTGGTCGTGCAGCTTTCTGAACTCGTCTTGCGCAATGTCACGCAAAATGCAGAGGGCCGAAAGTCGCAATCCGGCTGACGCGCTCGGCCGTATACCGAATGGTCAATGCGCAGATGATGGACGTTTGACAATAGCCATTATGATCCGCAGCGCGGCGTCCCCCGGGGGAGGGGAGCGGCCCCGCCCTTGTTCTTCTTGGGGCGGGGCCGCGTAATTTCCGGTCGAACCGCTTCATGGATCGATGGACAAGAGTGCGTATCGCACGGAAAATGTGGGTCTGCAGGCTCTCGATCAGCCGTTTCATCTTGTCGATCGCTTGCTCATAGACCTGCGCTATGCAGGTCTAACAAGCTCGATTACCTCCAACCCGGTGGAGGCGTTGAATCTGGAGAGCGCGCCGTGCGTCGATCGGGTAAAGGTCGACGATCAGCGTTTGCAGGCGGTGCCGGCTTTATTTACGGATACCAAGCTGCTCCATCGGCATTGATCATCGCTCCGGGAGACACGCCAGCTTTGATGCGTCGGCCTAAGATGCGTCAAAACGCGCTCGGGTTGGTCTCGCTATAGCCGCCCTTGTCGTCCCACCTGTAAACGACATAGTCGATCTGCTTGATGTCACCCTTGGCATCGTATTCCAGCTTGCCGATCACCGTGTCCCAGGAGCCCGCCTTGATCACGTCCATCACCTTCCTCGGATCCGTGGTGCCGGCTTTGATTGCGGCTTGAACCCAGACCTGCACTGCAGCGTAGGTGTAGAGGGTGTACCCTTCGGGATCGACATTCCTGGCTTTGAACTTACTGACGATGGCAGCCGCCGCTGGCTTGTTGCGTGGGTCTGGCCCGAAAGTGAAAAGCGTGCCCGCTCCAGCTGCGCCGGTGACCGAGGCAAATTCCTTGTCAGCCAGGGCATCACCCGACATCAGTACGGTCTTCAGGCCCTGATCACGCATCTGGCGCAGGATGAGACCTGCTTCCTGATGATAGCCGCCGACATAGACGAGATCGATATTGTCTCGCTTCAGGCGCGAGACAATCGCATTGAAATCCTTGTCGCCCTTGTTATAGGGCTCGTAAATCTTCTCGATGACGCCTGCCTTGTTGAGGGCCCTCTTCGTCTCGTCGGCAAGCCCCCTGCCATAGGTGGTCTTGTCGTTGAGAATGCCGATGTTCTTGCCCTTGAAATGCTTGGCGATATAATCGGCCGCAACCTGCCCCTGCTGGTCGTCGCGGCCGCAGACGCGCGCCACGTTCCATAGCTTGCGCTCGGTGAACAGGGGATTGGTCGAGGCGGGCGTGATCTGCAGTACGTTGCCGTCCGCGTAGGCTTCCGAAGCCGGGATCGACGACGAAGAGCAAAAGTGCCCGGCAACGAATGGAATCTTGGCGGCAGCGATCTTCTCCGCGACAGATCGCGCCTGCTTGGGATCGCAGGCATCGTCCTCGATGTCGAGGACGAGCATCTTGCCGAGTACGCCGCCGGACGCGTTGATCTGCTCCACCGCCATCTCCGCGCCGTTCTTCATTTGCCGGCCGAAGGCGGACTCGCCCCCAGTTATCGGTCCGGCGACGGCGATGGTGATGTCCTCTGCCAATGCCTCGGTGGACAGCGCAATAAGTGCTCCAAGCGCAAAGCCAATCAGCTTGAGTGATGTCATGGATGGTCCTCACAAGGTAAATGCGGCGGCGAGTAAGTCGAGCAAAGCAAAGCGAGCCCGGCGACGGCCAGCGCCTAAAAAGCAGCCGGAGATAAAGTCATGGTCGCGCATCGAACCCCTTCGAGTGCACTGCCATGATGGAGCGACAGCCCACCTTGAGCCGGTGGAGAAACAGTTCCGTCTCGCCGAACCATATAAAGGTTCGAGGAACTATCGGCAGGGAGCTCATCACCCGAAAGCAGTACGAGGACATTTTCCGATGCCGTTCCAGCAGAGTGATAGGCCGGGGCGCGTGCGCAAGGGCGGAGCTAGATCAACGAGCAACGTTAACGTACAAAGCGTCCCGTCTCATTCTCGCAACGCGTTGTCCATTTCATATTGCCCGCCGCTCGTTGAACGCACGGGCTGCCTTGGACGAACACTAGCGGAATCATGCAGTCAGGAAAGTGATAGCTCGGTCCACAACGTACAGAGCCCGCCGCGTCAGGAATGCGTATGCGAGAGGCGGGCTGTCCGGACGGGGAGGGATGAGGCGATCTTTCACACTGTCCCCCATATGAAAACAATCAACATGTGTCACCGATATCGATGGAGGCGGACATAAGCGAGCACAGAGCCGTTTTCGCTGTACTAGCTGCTGGCGCGATCAGTGCTCGAGTGACGCGGCCGGCCTTGGTCATAAGATCGGATTCGCTGGCGGGCCACTCGCACTTTGAACTAGCCGAAGAGCCTGCCCGAAACTCGGCATTCTGCATATTCAAGCACATCCGTTCGCGAAGGTTCCGGGCTTTGGCAAACCGGGTTACTTGGTCGGCCGAAGCGGCCGGCTACGTGCGTTTGCCGCGCTTGCCATCTCGGGCCGCATTTCCGCCCTCGCGTGCTCGGGTGTGTCGTCTTTCCAGCGTACCGAGCCGAATGGCCTTTCCAGCATGCGGCGAACACGTACCGGTGCAGGACCGATGTGGAAGTGAATGGCCCGCCGCTCCAGCGCTCGTTCCGATTGGGTCGGGCGGTTGCGCCAGCGCAAATAATCGAGCCAGGTAGGAAAGTGATAACGTTCGGTCCACAATTCGGGATCGGCGATGTCGCGCGCGATCGACCAGCCATAGGCGCCGTTGCGCTGGCGGGACAATTGCACGTCTTGCATGACGTTGTGAAACGCGCGGGCATTCTCTTGTGCAATCCGGTACTCGATCTCGACGACGAGCGGCCCGCTGCGTCCAGTCAAGGCGAGCCGTACTTCGGGATCGGCGAGCAGCTCGGGCTCTTCGCCGCGCGCGCCGACCCGGGGCATGGGTAGCCAACGGCCGATGAGTGGTGAGGCGAGCATCAGCGCGGCCGACACCAGCAGAGCGGTTTCAACGCCGGCCGCGTCCGTCAGGTGGCCCCACCCCCAGCTGCCGACGGCAATCCCGCCTGAACTCGCCGCCTGATAGGCCGCTAGCGAGCGACCGGTCACCCAGCGTGGCGCCGACAGCTGAACTGCGATGTTGAACACCGCCCATGTCAGCATCCACACGGCTCCTGCCAGGACCAGCGCGGCCGCGGTCAATACCGGCTGACGGCTCAGCGCCACGGCAGCCATCGCCGCGCCCATGGACAATGCACAGGCACGAATCGCAGCTTCGCCGCTCATCTGCCTGCGGATCTCGGCAATGTTCAACGCGCCGACCACGGCCCCCACGCCAAAAGCACCAAGCATGATGCCGTAGGTCTGGGCGTCGCCATGCAACACATCCCGCACCACCAGAGGCATCAGCGCTGTAATCGCGCCGGCTCCAACGCCGGTTACAAGGGTACGAAGCAATACGACCTTGATCGATGGCGAATTGCTGACGTAGCGCACGCCAGATACCATTGCGCGGCTCAATCTTTCAGGCGGCAGGCGTGAGGGGGCGCGGACGCGCTTCCAAAGGAACAACGCGGCCATCAGTGGCAGATAGAGCAGCGCGTTGAGCGCGAATGCGGCCACTGCACCGGCGCTAGCGACCACGACGCCGCCGATCGCGGGGCCGACGCTCCGTGCGATATTGTAGCTGATGCCATTCAGCGCAATGGCCGCAGGTAGCTGCGCTTCCAGCGGCACTTGTTCGCTTACGGATGATTGCCAGGCCGGTCCCATAAGCGCCATGCCGCTGCCGACCACGAAGCAGAGTACGAGCAAGACGTTCGGCGTCGCCAGGCCAAGCCAGGCGGCCACCGTAAGGCCAGTTGCGCCGGCGAGCGCGATGCCAAGCGAAACCAGTGCCACGATGCGGCGATCGTACATATCGGCGATTGCGCCCGCTGGTATTGAAATCAGCATCACTGGTAGCAACAGCGCGGTCTGCACCAACGCCACCTTGTCAGCTGATGACGTCATCTGCGTCATCGCCCAGGCCGCACCTACGCCTTGTATCAAGCTGCCGACATTGGACAGGAGACTCGCAATCCAGATGCGACGGAAGGTCGCGTGCCGCAGAGGCGCCGTGATACTTTCGGCGCTGTGCGACGGGACTTTGATTGAATCGCTCATGTTGGATCGTGATGATCTATCATGATTTGATTCTGGTGCGGATCACAAGGATGTTCCCGACGTGATATCGCCGCGGAATAAGACGCGTCAATCAGATGACGACGTTTCGTTGGCTGCCTGTCTTCCATTCCACTCAGCGCTGTTCATTGGTGACTCTATGCTGCATCCAGCGCATAGCTTAATGGACACGTAGAACAGATGCTGTATCGCCCACGCGCAAAACATTGTACGCAGCGTACAAATGGCGAGTTTGACGAGTGCGGAATCGCTTGTCGGTTGGTAGAGTGAACTGTGATCCTCTTTGCTAACAAGCCGAAAGACCCTGTCACAGCACTATCCATAGTTCATGGGCTTCGCAGCGTTTGATGGACCTTGTTGTCTTTCGGGGCGAGTGGTTGCAACCCAAAATAGGGTAGGCGGCCTCTCCCTATCCCGCACGACCGAGACTGCGGCGAAGGATCTCCATCTTGAACGAAATGCGATGCAACAGATCGAGCAATCCCGGCTCGGCCCGAGAGTTTTTACCTCAATGGCCAAAAGTTTGTCGCAGTCCGGATGAATTGTCAGCTGCGACATTGCCTCCGTGAACACGCGGATTGTTCCCGTAGCCTGGTTCAAGGCTTCCCGCTTGGCTATCTAGTCGCTCGCATAGGCGTCTCACACTTCCGGACGAGTTCTCGGGCGAGCGAGCATGATGCGAAATTCGGCAATCCGTTGTTGCGGGTCGTGCGGAGGTACTCGTGGATGGCCGGCCCTCATGGAAACCCTGCCGGCGCTAAATTCCCGAGCAGGAGACGACCTACGCTCTGAAGTGTTCCTTCGTTCAAGGCTGCGTGCTGTGCAACCACGAAACTGTCGCACATTGCGCGCGCGAGATTGCTTGTGGTATAAAGTGATTGCGTTCCTGCGAGACCGCTCGCGATCTTGCAGACCTCGGCGCTCTGTCGGGCGGCGTTGGTCGCGGCAAGGCGCATCAGGTTTGTCGTATTCGGCAGGACCGCATCCTGCAACGCTTCGTTCCATAGCTCCTCGGTGGCTTCATAGAAGAAGGAGCGTGCGGAGCGCAGCATGGCTTCGGCTCTGGCGGCCTCCAGCTGGACGTAACCGCGCTCTGCCATCACCGGCGCTCCAGTAATTGAAGCGCGGCTCCGGGCCATGCCGATCACCTCGTCTAGCGCGGAGCGCGCAATGCCGATGCCCACAATCGCATGCGCCTGCGCGGCGAAAGTCACGGAAGGATAACGATGGAGGGGCACGTCGAAAGCCGGTGGACCGCCGCGGATCAGTGTCCATTCCTCTGGTACAATAACATTGTCGACAACGATGTCATGACTGCCGGTGCCTTGCAGGCCGATGACCTCCCAATTGGGACGGATAGTTACCTGGTCGGCTGGCATCACGGCTATACGCGCAAGTCCGCCTGTTGGATCATCGTCTAGAGTGATTCCAACGCCAATTAGCTCCGCGCCGGTTGATCCGCTGGCGAAGGGCCACACGCCGTTCACGACAAACCCGGCAGCACTTCGTTGAGCGGGCTGGAGCGGGAAAACTGCACCCGCGTACACCACGTCGGGTCCGTTGGCATATACGCGGCAAAGCGTGTCTTCGGGGAGAGCAGAGAGGTAGCGAGCCCCGTCGCCGAAGCTGGCGACCCAACCGGCCGATCCGTCCGCTTCGGAAATACGCTCGATCAAGCGACAAAAATCTGCAGGCGTTCTCTCGTCGCCGCCAAAACGTTTGGCGGCCAAAGCCCGGTAGACGCCAACGCGTTTGAATGCCTGAATAACGTCGTCTGGAACCTGCTGCGCGCGGGCAAACTCGTTACGGCGCGCGCGGATATCGGCCAGCAGCGGCGACAGATCATCACTTGTTGCAGCTGAAACGTCCGTTTCTGCTGCGATCGTTTCTGGCGGAGCGTTCATGTTTGTCCTCAGTGATAAGACGACCAGCGGTGTAGCCGGTCATGGACGGAGATTGCGAGTGCATGGCAGAGCCGGCCGTATTGGGTGAAGCCCGAGAAGATCGCCGATTGCCGCAGTTGATATTGATCGTGACCAGCCCGCAAGCTCCTTCCTCTCCAAACCGCTTGCCGAGCGGATCGGGTCAACAACACGGTGTTGAGGGGCCCGAATGC
This sequence comes from Bradyrhizobium sp. UFLA03-84, assembly GCF_002289535.1. Classification (NCBI taxonomy): domain Bacteria; kingdom Pseudomonadati; phylum Pseudomonadota; class Alphaproteobacteria; order Hyphomicrobiales; family Nitrobacteraceae; genus Bradyrhizobium; species Bradyrhizobium sp. UFLA03-84. Next base: position 21,927 of record NZ_NSJY01000012.1, read on the forward strand.
TGAACAACACATGGCCATCGGCGCTGCCCTTGAATTTGGACCGGTAAGCAAACAACTGCGGCGGCAGCATCCGTCCTCACCCGTTTGACCAGGACTGCGAGAGCTGGCGATAGCGCTGGCTTCCCATCTCTTCTCAAACAGGGAGTTGTGAGGCCTCACGAACCTGTTGATCCGTTTATCGTCTCACCAGCAATCGATGTGCCATCAAACAGGGCCTGCTAGCTGTGTTTCCCTAAAAGTAAATCGCGTGATACGAGCCGGGTCAGCGGGGTGTTAGCGCCAACTCTGTCTGGTTCCAGCCACATCGTGTCATCAAGCGGACAGGGCGCGAGGTGAATGCAGCGATTCGCCAAGCAAATGACCGAGGCGGGCGCGTCCTCGGTCGAGATTCATCAACAGGCAAAGGCACCCAAGATACAAACCGAGCCAAGAGACTGCGCGACTGCCCGGTGTCCGACACGGCAGCGTCTGCCGGTCCTTGCTGGTGAGATCAGTGCTATATGACAGCTCAGATAGCGATCGGTGTTGGTGCGTGCGGGTGTCCCTATATGTCGCCGCTGCCCGTTGTAAGGAAGCTCCGTGCAAAGCTAATATTACCGCCCAATGCCAGCACGCGCCCGCATTTGTCGCTGCTTACTCTCGGCGCCAGCCAGAAGAACGACCTAACTCCCGTGCCTCCTCACTGCACGTGCAACGGGCCCTGATTAGAGCTCGCGAGGTGCCCGATGGCAAATGCCAGGCGAGCAGACCTTCAGGCCTCACCATCGGTCAAACCTGTACCGTCGAAAGTCCGAACCCGCGTACCGTACCAACCATTGTACATGCGGCGAGCTCTTCCTTTGCGATTTCCGGAAGCGTTTTGAGTTCGGAAGGAGTGGACGCCTTCCGAATTAATGCGACACATCGGCAGTCAAGTCTGCCAAGTCAGATCATTCGATCTATCCCAGCGAAGCGGTGCGAGTTCCGGTCTGCCGTCGAAACTCGCTTGGATTGAACTCATTCGTGTCGATGAACAAATCACGTCACGAATCCTGAGACATCCGAACTCGCGGCCCAAACCGGTCAGGACGTGACTGTCGCATTGGCTGCACCGCGACGCTGCTCCGGTTGCCGCGATGCTCGCCGCAAGGTTATCAGAGCGGTTGGCGTTAAAATTGGCAGTGGCCTTGGGAACGGTTCGTACGCATCGAACGATTATGATGCAATTGGATCGCACTCACTGTCGTAGTGCGCGGCTGTCCGGTTCGTGCCGAGGTTGCGCGAATGGCAAACGATAATCTGCCAACTTGACTATCCAAGAGTAGAAGAGCGCGCAGCGCAAGGCGCGTCCTCTCATTGGGCCTCCTCGGTGAGGCGTTTTTGGGTGCAAGGGATTAAAGGCACAGGTGTCTTCCTGCGATGTCGCGGATTCAGCTGCGGCGGCAGCAGCGCCGGAGCGGGCGAGCGTACGGAGACCTGGTGGAATGCCGGTTCTACTTGACTGTCGGCGGATGTGGCTCACCTTGAGGGCGGTCATTTGGGAACGTCCTTGAGACATTCGAGCGCGCGCTAGTGGTCGTGATGGTCCATATCGAAAGGTGCCTCAGCAACGCTCCTGGTCATCGCGTCGACCGACCCGACGGAAGCTATCGCGGTGCTTTGCCGTTCTGGCCAGAATGCCGTAGAACGTCCCGCAAATGCGTCGCGCTCCAGTGATCGAGCCAGATTGTTGGACAAAGACTTGATCGATGGCGCGGCCGCGTGGCCAGTATAGCCGTTCAGCGGACAAGATGTAACTTATAGGAGCCGAGACGACGGTGGCTATGTACGTGATCGAAGCGCTCCGAAATCGGGACTGGCGGCTTCGATAGACGGGCTGCAGCCATGGGAAGGCGCAAAGGTCGCGCGTACTCTGCTTGAGGGCAGGCAACTGCGTTCTGCGCGGCGTACCCTCGTCTTCCCGTTCGATGGCATAGGCTGGATCAAGCAATGAACTTAACTCACCAGAGCAAGCTTCATCGGTATTCCGCGGCCGTGGAAGCTATGAGAGAAGAGGGCGGGCGGCCCGGCCTCACGGCACGTGCAGGTGTTGATTTTGCTTCGAGCGATTATCTAGCACTGGCTAGCGCGCCACGTATGAAGGAGGCTCTGTTCGGTGCGCTCAAGGCTGGTACTCCTATCGGAGCCGGCGGGTCACGGCTCCTGCGCCGCAATTGCGGGGAACACGAAGCCCTCGAAACGGAAGCGGCGCGGTTCTTTCGCGCGGAGACAGCGCTATTTTTCGGTAGCGGTTACATTGCAAACTTTGCCATTTTGACAACGCTGCCGCAGCGAGGCGATCTGCTGGTTCTCGATTCGCTCGTGCACGCCAGCATGCATGAGGGGGCGCGCGCGGGCCGAGCTGAGTTCCGGATAGCCGCCCATAATGATCCTCAATCTGTTGAAGACACGATTGGCGATTGGCACGCCAAAGGCGGCGTAGGGCGCGTCTGGATTGCGATCGAGAGCCTCTACAGTTTGGACGGTGACTTTGCGCCGCTTGCAGATCTGGTTGAAATCGCTGAACGGTACGAGGCTTTCCTGGTTGTGGATGAGGCCCATGCTACAGGCATTTACGGCGAGCAGGGGCGGGGGCTCACAGCGCCCTACCAGGGATGCGGATATATTCTGGTGGTCCACACCTGCGGGAAGGCTCTCGGGGCGGCCGGGGCTCTTGTCACTGCATCGAGCGTATTGCGCGATTTCATGGTCTATCGGTGTCGTCCATTTATTTCCGCCACCGCGCCATCGCCCCTGATGGCAGTCGCTGCTCGGCAGGCCCTTTTAATTGTACAGGAGGAGCCTGAGCGGCGGCGACGCCTGATCGATCTTATCGATTTTGCACACCGTCAGCTCGCCATCTGCGGCCGCCCGACCCGTTCGAGCTCACAGATCATTCCTTACAGGGTTGGTGACAACGCACGCACAATCCGGCTAGCCGCTGCGCTGCAGGCGCGCGGTTTTGATGTCCGAGCAATACGACCGCCAGCGCCCCCGGGCAGGGCAAGGTTGCGGATTTCGTTAACGCTTAATGTCGAGCAAGATGATGTATCCGAGATGATCGATGCGCTGGTCGAAGAGACCTGGGGTAAGATACGGTGAGGTCCCACAATCATGATGCTTGTCGGCATCCGGATCGGTCAACGATCTTCCGAGGAATGGGCCGGGGCGCTGCGAATCTTCCCGCCGGTCGGTGATCGCGACGTTCCGTGCGCGTTAGTTCCGCTTTATGCGGCGCAAGTATGAACTCGACATAATTTCGACGAGGTTGCTCTTTCCGACACTGGCGGCTTCGTTGGCTGCCGAAGGAGAAAAAGCATGATGTCGACGCGAGTAGCACTGTTCATATCATCGGTTGGCTGGACAGCCATCTTCGTCGCAATTCTTCTGTATGTAATCTTTAGTCCTGCTTGATAGCCAGGATCGGACGGTACGCATCGTACAGGTTCTGAACCTGTTCGATATTGAAGGCGTACTGAAATCAATATACCCGACCGATCGCCGGATCGTACCCATGTCGCGCGGTCAGCAATCACTTTCACGGCCGCCGATGGAGCAGCGTCGCTGGAATGATCCCTGTTAAGCACAAGTCATCATGCTGCGAAGACAGCCAAGCTCGACAGATGGTTATCATCTGACGATGGAGCAACATCGTGACCGACATCGAGTTCGAGGCCAGTCAGTACGGCGCACTGGAGCAGGTAGAAACGGGTGAGGTTTTGGGTCTCAGCTACGGCGATAGCCAGCAGATGAGCCGCTTCCCCATGTTCTACGAGGCCTTCCACAATCAGATGGTAGCCTTCGATTTGTCGTATCGCCTGTGCTGGTCTTACGAGCCAAATCCGCGCGAATACGATTTTCGGTCATCTCTACAGCGCCTGTCACTACTTGAAGAATCGTGACTTGACCGTAGATTCCCTTTCCATGCTGTTCCGCTCGCTGACGCACTGAAACGGCAGTTCCAAAGAAACGGCCCCAGCGAGGGGGCACACGCTGGGGCGGTGGGCGACGCCTTGGAGGTGGCGAGCGTCACCAGATGAAGAGACAGCTCACACTAGCGATCGGCGCGACGAGTGAAACCGCAGCCAATCCGACGAAGCTGTACTCGACACCGTCCATGTGATGATCAAATCTGAGCATGTCGTCAGTTTGCGGTGGAGCAGGTGTTCCCGCATTCACTTAGGCACGGCAGCCTACGTGACCTAAAAGAAAACGGCCCCGTAATCGCACGGATAGGCCACCCCAAATCCCATCGGTTACCAAGGAGTGACCGGCGCAGTTTGTGGGGGACGCTCTATGCCGATCAACCGAGCCAAGCATTGGACGCCTGAGGATGACATTGCGCTGATCGCGCTCACCGGCGTACCGGGGCTTACGCTCCGAGAGATAGCCATTCACATGGGCCGCACCGAAGCGGCCGTTAGCTGCCGGCTGACGATTGTCAGGAAGGCGGCTCCATCAACACCGATCCCCCAAGTGTCCTAGTTTGTTCTGTCGAGCGTCCTAACTAGGACAGCACCGTATCCGCGAATGTTGTGTCAGTTGATTGAGGGGGCGAGGGCACACCGGCTGGACGATAGCGCGAAGGCATCAGCGTCAGCCCAATACGTCGACCCTGCCGGTTTCGAGCCGATATAGACCGCCGACGATCGCGAGTGTTTTTTGCTCAACAGCTGGGTTCAGGATCGGGCTGGCGGATTTGAGTTTATTGACGTTATCGATCACATTCTGCCGGATCACATCGGCGGAGCTATCACCTGGTTGGTGGCCGGTCCCTCTTACGGCAGGCGCAAGCGCGCTGACGAGGGAGCGGATATGTCCCGGTGCCGGCTTGCCTTCGTCAAGCGAGTTGATGGTGGCCTCTATCGCGCCGCAGTGATCGTGACCGAGTACCAGGATCAACGGCGTGTTCAGTACGGCGACTGCGTACTCCAGGCTCGCTAGCGTGTCATCGTTGACGAAGTTACCGGCGAGGCGGCATATGAACAAATCACCAAGTCCGCTGTCGAAGGCAAGCTCGGGCGCTACCCGCGAATCGGCGCAGCTCAGAACCGCCGCATATGGATTCTGGCCATCGACTAAAAGTCGGCGCTCGCGTTCCAGATCGCGCCCTCGCGACGCGCTCTGCACATAACGATCGTTACCCTCCATCAGCCGCTTCAGTGCAGCATCGGGCGAGAGCTGATTATCCGGCTTCGGCGGCGCTGTTGCTTGCTTCGCGTCGACAATGTTGCCGGCAAACGGCACGACAAATGCCGAAAGAGCGAACAGTAACAGCGAGCGGCGGGATGGAGGGACCTCGGTCGGATACGGAGTGCCCTGTGGATAGTTTGCACGCATTGATAGGACCTCTATCGCGCGGCTCTATGCCAACCCATGGCTTCGGCCTCGTTTTCGCTACAGAACCAGCGTTCAGCCGGTTTCTTCGTCATGTCGATTTGTCCGTAACTGATTTGTCCCGGAGAGTGATACGTGCGCTCGCCGTTACCGTCGACGGTGCCCTTTATCACGCAGTCGGGGGAGGGCGGGTCAGATAGCAGAGCAGATCCGAGCAGGAGTTCCTGGGCTTTGTTCGGCACCGAGCTCGCGCCGACAATGATCGTGCTCTTGTTGCGGCGGCGCCAGTCCCAAGGGGTGATGAATGCCCCCGACCACAGGCCGGCAAAGGCATTGCTCGCCACCACCTCATTGATGAGGTAAACATGCGCGGATGGACCGGATGACAGTGCCCAGCCGGAGCTTACCATCCAGGCGTTCACGTCCTGGCCCTCGACGAAGCAACTGCCGAGAAACCTGCCGTACTTGTCTACTCCTGCGGTCTGACAATCCCATATTCGTCCATTCGAGTAGTTGATAAGGGCATCACGAGCAGCTACCCCGCAGGCCCATTTCTGACCATGAGTATCCAGGCAAATCTGATCAGTCTCGGGGGCCTCGATACCGGAGAGCCGAATTCGCGTTTGCGCGATCTCTATCGTGTTGGCGTCGAGGATTTGGGGAGCACCGCTCAGTTTCGCCGCGCAAACGGGAGACGCGATGATGGCGAGCAATGCTGCCATCATTACGCGGTACTTCATCCTGATATCCTTTCGCTCTTGGTTCATCGGCTCACAACATCGCAGCGAACTGGTGTCGTCACAGCCGACTGCTGAGCGCACAGGTCGTCGTCTGGTCGGCATCTTTCGACAATGCTTTTGGAAGCGCTTTTGTGGAAGCTTGCTTATACTTTCAGCCTACGACCTGACGCTGGGTGAGATTCAAGAGATTTCTTCGGGGGTATTTTCCGATGCGGCTCTGGGATCCGAAGCTCGCTCCCTCTCTCCCGGACATATTCCCGCATGTTTTCAGCGCTGGACTCACGACCCGGGAAGGGCGCTTGGCACGCTATTTCTCCAAGGGCTCGGAAAAAGCGGTCGTGTGCTAGTCTTCACCGCCGAGCGGAAGAAGCCGCACTGCTAAGTCTCTATCGTTCGACAGGACTGCACGCGGTTAATGGTAAGGAAAGTGGAGGCTTGGCAAGGCACGAATAGAGTGATTGCTCAAAAGAGATCGGCCTCTCGATTGGTTCCACGGCACAGAGCAACCATGCTTCACTTACACGGTGGGCCGCATCCGCGACCGTCATTGCCCTGAAACGCTGCGCGCGAAATGACTTCCATAGGCCTGGCCGGCCGTCGATGCTCGTCGAACGGAAGAAAGCACGGTTCGGCGTAGCGTGCGGAATGATGTGGGACGGCTTTTACGGGCCGCGGTGCAAAGGCGTCCTCGCACTCTTGCGAGTTGCGATCTGGTCGCGATTTCAGAGCGATGAATTAATCCACAACACGTGTCTGCAGTCAGGCATTGCGGCATTCGCGCTGGCGGGACTTGGGCGACTCACGCTAGTCATCATGTTCAACCGCCTCGCCGCACAATGGGATTGAAATGGTTATGGCCACCCCCGAATTGCCGGTCTCTTGTTACGCGCTAGAAGTGGACGGCCGGCTCAAGGCCGAATTCGCAACCAGAGACGGCGCCCGGGCTGGTGGAGCAGAACTAAAGAAGCGTTTTCCCACGCTTCAAATCAAGATCTATGACGCGCAGACGAATGCGCGCGAGGAAATTTAGATTAAGCTCAGTTCGATCTTTCATCCTCGCAGCAAGGCTGCGGAGCTCCTCGCCGGGGGCACTCGGGAAAGGGTCCCGCCGCCATTGAGGATGCCGGCGTCGCTATCACTGCCCCGTTCCCGGGGTCCCTCTTAAACCGGTCTCGTCGCTGCACTCGCTCCCGCGGGTGCTTGTTGGTCGCGCGATGCGCTGCGCGCACGCCGGGTCGGGCTTGGCCTCAGCGTCGCCTCGCTTGGTCCGTGAAGCATGACACGTCGCGCTGGCGAGAGCGGATGTGTCTTTTTGTGCTGGTTCCGCCGCCTACTCGTCCGAAGAGGCGAGCGCCATCCTGATGCCTGGCTTTCTCGATTGGGGGCTTGCAGGCCGGAGAAAGACTTGCCTGCTGCTGGCATAGCTGGACGCGTCACTATTTCAGCGTATGGGTCTTGCTGTTGGCCCGACCCGCTCGGTGCTCAAGGAGTAGCGCTGCCGTCCTGATTATTTGCCGAGGCCTTTCGCACCCCCTCCAACGCCTCCCGTTCGTTTGGCTCTATGTGACGGAACCAAGAGCCGGGAGGAGAGGTCGCAATCCTCTTGGCAAGGAAAGATTGCGGCTCCCAATCGTGCCCCTCGCGCTTCTCGAAGGTGATGACGCCATTCTCCGTAAAATAACGCGGGCCTGGTATGTTGCAGTTCACCAACAGCAGAACGCGCCAACGGTTCGCTTTCTCGGTCGGCTTATCATTCGCCGCCGTCACGTAATCCACGACAACAGGTTCGATGATATGACAGCGGCCGCGCCGCAGTAGATCTCCGAGCTTGCCCCGCGCGGTCGTCACAAAGTTGAAATTGACCGGATCATGCAGAAAACGAAGGTTTGCGTCTTTTTCTCCGTCGGTGACTTCACTGGCGATGAGTGAAAGCGCGAGGGCACGCCAGCCGAGTTCGATGGGCTTTGCATAGGGAGACGCAACTTCAATCTTTCCGTCGGTCCCCACCTTCCAGGTAATAACGTAATGTTCGTCTGATATGTTATCCTGGCGTCTGGTCCAGGAAAGATAAACATACTCGGTGTGGTCGATGCCTTCGGCGATTCCCCAGTTTCGAGGGACGAAGTGAGCCACTTTCGAGACTTTGGAAACAATGTGCTCGATTGTCTCACCGTCTCGTGCTCGCCAGGTTGACTTGACTCGCTCGACAAGCGCGTTTTCGCCGGCTCGCGCACTGTTGCCCGTCGCAACCAGGCCAGCAAGGAAAATCAGCAATTGACAGAGACAAAGCGTGGCTCTTGCAGACATTCTCTTCATAGCGGCAGGACCATCGGTTTTGCATCCACACGTCAAAGCGGCAGCCTTCAATGCTATCCTCGATTGGAAGAAGTTAGCGGCAACGTGACGCGGGCGCCTGCCGATGTCCCGCGCGCGAGCAGGCGCAGCCCACTCGACGTCACGCGCCGCTAACTTCAGTGGGCCAGCGACAACCTCAATTTGCTGTGCTGGACCTGCCCAGGGGGAGAAGCCCGGGCATCTTGAGCCTGCATCCTTCGTGCCAGGAAATACCCGGTAAATCGCGCCGGATTCGTGCAGCGTTTGTCGGCTTTCCGACCTCCGCTCGTTTCAATGTTTCCAATCCGCCGATCAGCGCGGGCTTGCTCAGCTTTGTCGCGCCGATCTTCGAGGCGTAAGCGAAGGGCGCTGCCGGTTTACGGATGAGAAATCGGGAAGCATTTTTAAAGATTGTCGGACCGTCCGGTCGGTGTGGTCACCCGAACGCCCGCGATCTCTACCGGCTCGCAAACGATAATAAGCAAAAAACGCTCATCATCGCCGGGCGTTGGAATCGTTCGGAAGCCTACGCACACGGTCAGTCGTCCAGCTGCCTCGATTACGCATTCATGGTTGGATGAGCCGCTGTTTCCAGTCGCGCCGGCCGGGTAAGCGAAAAGCGATCAAGTCGCGCTAGCTTCCTCTCAAGTTGCTCAACATTCTCGAGAGCGTCTGACTGACGGATTGATTCATGAACGCTGTCAGCAGCCTCCTGAACAGGCTGACCGCAAAGACGGTGACAGCAAATACGCCGACGGCGCTCCAAACAGCCATTTTCATTACGGGCCTCCCCAGTGTGCGTTGAGGCGAATCGATATGCGTGCCCGAGTATTATCGGCATCAGAGACCGCAAGTCGCCTATCAGGATTGGTGGGCTCATAAGTCAACATGCGCGCCGGGCATGCTGATGAATGGTTGCGCAGATGTTTTGCCCCCGGCGGCGATTCTCGACTGTCGAGAGACAGGATGCTGGCGCGTTGGAAGCGCCGCGAATTGCGCCTTCGACAATTCTCTCGACACATGTATCGGAGAGAGCTTCCAATCGTGGTCAACTTTCGGCGTTAAATGGCCATTGGAGTCACCGATGGCGGCATTGAAGTGAGAGTGCCATCTGAGAGGTTGACGGAAGCGGTCTGTAGCCGATAATCCAAGTCGTCGAGGTTCTCCGGTCGCGCTTGATCCGGAGCTAAGAGGGAAGCCGGTGAACAGGCCGGCGCTGCCCCCGCAACTGTAAGCGGCGAGCCGCTGTCCAACAAAGTCACTGAAGCCTGTGCGGCTTCGGGAAGGCCGGACAGCAGCGATGACCCGCGAGCCAGGAGACCTGCCTCGACCACATATACGTCCACGGGCGGGGTGTCCCGGTGGTGCGCCAAGCAACCGCCCTCGGGCGATTGTGCTAGCGTCCGCCATGGCCTTTGCCCCCAACTACGGGGTTAGCGCTATGTCTCTTCTCTCCCTTCCGGTTGCCACGCTTGGAACGCCACGGATCGGTCCAAGGCGCGAGCTCAAACGCGCGCTTGAAAGTTACTGGGCCGGCGCAATCAGCGAACAGCGATTGCTCGAGGACGCAGCTGGCCTGCGCGCTGCCAACTGGGCCCGCCAAAACTCCCTCGGTGTCACTGTCATTCCGTCGAACGATTTCTCGTTGTACGATCAGGTGCTCGACACCTCTGTCATGGTTGGTGCTATCCCGGAAGTCTACGCCTCGGAAACCGAACCGGTTTCGCTCAAGACGTACTTCGAGATGGCCCGCGGTTCACAGTGGGGCCGCCAGACTGCGAGTAGCAGCCACGGATCGGGTGGATATGGCGCACCCGCACAGGAGATGACCAAGTGGTTCGACACCAACTACCACTACATGGTCCCTGAATTTCATCGGGGACAGACGTTCCGCCTGTCCTCGCGAAAGCCTATCGAGGAGTACGAGGAAGCTAAGGCCCTCGGGTTCCAGACCCGCCCTGTGCTGATCGGGCCGGTCACATTCTTGAAGCTTGGCAAGAGCGCGGATCCTGCGTTCCAGCCGCTGTCGCTCCTGGACGAGCTGATACCGGTCTATGTCGAAGTTCTGCAAGAACTGGCCAAACGGGGAGCAAGCTGGGTTCAATGCGACGAGCCCTGCCTGGTCCTTGATCTGGAGGAGGGGGCGCGAAGATCATTGCTACACGTCTACGATCGGCTCGCCAGGGAAGTTCCTGACGTCAAGATCATGATCGCGAGCTATTTCGGCGATCTCGGCGATAATCTGGACACGGCTTTAAACATGCCCGTTGCCGGACTGCACGTGGATTTGGTCCGCGCGCCGAACCTGTTGGGCCGAATCATTGCTGCCCGCCGAAGTGACCTCGTCATGTCCCTCGGCGTCATCGATGGGCGAAATGTATGGCGGTCAAACCTGTCGACGCTCCGCCAGCAACTGGATCCCGTGATTGCGAAGCTGGGCAGAGGTCATGTCCAGATTGCTCCGTCCTGCTCGCTGCTTCATGTGCCCGTCGATGTTGAACTCGAGACCGGACTTGAACCCGATCTCAAGAGCTGGCTTGCCTTTTCGGTACAGAAGATGCGTGAGCTTGCGATCCTGGCGCGGGCACTCGCGGGCGATCACGATGTCGCTGAAAGCCTTGCTGAATCGCAGTCGGCCGTGACGTTCCGCCGGACTTCACCAAAGATCCGCGATGCCGATCTCGCGGTGCGGATGCGAGCTATCGACCAGGCCATGTGCCGGCGCGCCAGCCCATTTGTCCGTCGAGCCGACATCCAATGCAAGCGCTTTGGACTACCGGCCTTTCCCACCACGACGATTGGATCCTTCCCGCAAACCCCAGAGGTCCGTAATGCGCGCGCAGCACATGCGCAAGGCGCCATAAGCGACGAGCAATACGACAAGTTCCTCAAGGAGGAGACCGCGCGCGCTCTGCGTTGGCAGGAGGACATTGGTCTGGACGTCCTTGTGCACGGCGAGTTCGAGCGTAATGACATGGTGCAGTACTTCGGCGAGCAACTCGCCGGATTCGCATTTACCAGGAATGGTTGGGTACAATCCTATGGCTCGCGCTGTGTCAGGCCACCGATCCTGTTCGGAGATGTTTTGCGGCCAAAACCGATCACGGTCGATTGGTGGCTCTACGCGCAATCATTGACTAGTAAGCCGGTAAAGGCAATGTTAACCGGACCGGTGACGATCTTGAACTGGTCGTTTGTTCGCGATGATATTCCAAGAGGCGAGGTCTGCCGGCAGATCGCTCTGGCGATCCGCGACGAAGTCCGCGATCTCGAGATAGCCGGTGCGAGCATGATCCAGATCGACGAAGCGGCCCTCCGCGAAGGGTTGCCATTGCGCCGATCGGAGTGGGCGGCCTACCTTCAATGGGCCGTCGATAGCTTCCGCATTTGCTCATCAGGCGTTGCAGATCAGACCCAGATTCATACGCATATGTGCTATTCGGAGTTTAATGACATCATCGACGCTATTGCTGCGATGGATGCGGATGTCATCTCGATCGAGACGTCGCGCTCGAAGATGGAGCTGCTCGACGCGTTCAGGAACTACAAATATCCCAATCAAATTGGGCCGGGCGTATATGACATCCATTCTCCCCGCATTCCCGAGGCGAGCGAAATGAAGGAGCTGATAGCATTGGCTCGGCAGCGGCTGCAGGATTCGCAGCTCTGGGTAAATCCGGACTGTGGTCTAAAGACGCGCAAATGGGAGGAGGTTCGCCCGGCGCTGATCAACATGGTCGCCGCCGCCCGGCAACTGCGCGCGGCCTCCGATCGGACAAGTCATTGATCCTACTCTCTCTCTCTCTCTCTCCCTCTCTCTTCCCGGACGCTGACCCGCTCATAACGCGTTTGCTCTCTGGATCATCTCGACCGAACTCGGACAAAAGAAGCCCGGCCGCGCTTAGCCGGCCGGGCGAAAGTTAAGTCTGAGGGGAGCGATGCGGACACATCGCCGACTTCCATCGGCGGAGGGAGGACAGCCGATGGTTCGATTGCCGGCGAGGACATCCGCCGTAAATCGCCCCCAAGTTGAAGCACGGATCAGCATAGCTCAATCATGCTGTGGTATGCGACCGATGTCATCGAGTATTGCAACACTAGACTAAGGTTTGCTTGGAGCATCCGGTCATAATGGTTTGTCGAGGCGAGCAAAGACTGCGGCTGGCGACACCCGACCGGCTTAGTACCGACCAAGGCGAATGCAATTGGCGGCGCTTTCTTGCCGCCGGATCAGCGCGACCATGCGAGCAAACGCGACTGCAAGAAGTACTCGAGCAACCGATGCATGATCCTGTCTGGCTGCGCAGGCAATCTGTCCGGTTCCACTGTAACGAAGGTTTGGGAACCTGTTCGGAATGGATGGGCGGATCGATACGCGCGACCATGAAAGTGGTGGACAAATAGGATGATCCACGATCACGAGATCGGCCCGCACCGGGCATAAGCCAGTTCACTGGTGACCGAAGTGCGGATTGCTAGAGTGGCAGGCCCGCCGCTCACACGATTAGACCGCCGCGCTGTGCATAGCCCCGCATCGAGCGAGGTGAGCGTCGAACGCGGAGGCGACGTTCCGGACCAGAAACCGCGCGCCATCGACTACGGAAAGCCGGCCATCTTCGACTACGACGGCGCCATCTGCGATAAGGCTGTCGAGCCCGGGCCGATCGACAACAGCCGAATTCGGATCCCTGCCGTGACGGCGAGACGTCTCGGAGAGATCGATTGTCATGTCGCACATAATTCGTTCGATGATCTCCGCCCGATAGCGATCATCATCAGTCAACAAATAGCCTTTCGCGGCCGCGAGCCGATCCTCGGTGATGCGAGCGAGGTAGTCCCTGGTCGAGACAGCATTCGCGACGAACCCCTGCTGCAGCCGGCCGATGGCGCTAGAACCGAGGCCAATAAGCGCAACTGCGCTATCGTCAGTATATCCCTGGAAATTGCGGCGCAATCTGCCTTGCTTCGCTGCCACAGCGAGATTGTCATGCGGCAGGGCGAAGTGATCGAGGCCTACGCGTACGTATCCAGCGTCAACCAAAGTGTGAGCTACCATCTCGGATTGGAAATAGCGCTCGACACTGTCGGGCAGAGTGGATTCGTCGATCTTGCGTTGATGCTTCTTGAAGGTTGGGACGTGCGCGTAACCAAAAGCCGAAAACCGGTCCGGATATAATTCGAGGCATTTGCCGACGGTATCCAGGCACGAATCGACCGTCTGCCCGGGCAGCCCATACAGCAGGTCGAAATTGATCCGGCAAATGCCGGCGTGGCGTAACCGCTCGACCGAAATTGCGGTCTGTTCGAAGCTCTGCCGGCGGTTGATGGCCTGTTGGACGATTGGGTCGAAGCTCTGCACGCCAAGGCTTGCCCTGTTGACCCCGCTATAGCCCAGGGCTTCCGCCATCGCATTGCTCAACTTGCGGGGATCAATCTCGACGGCGATCTCAGCATTAGGCAGAATGGCGAACGAATAACGCAACGAGCCGACCAAATCGGCGAATGCTTCAGGTGTCAGGATCGTCGGCGTGCCGCCGCCGAAGTGAATATGAGAGATTGCCTGTCGTTGGCCAATGGCATCTGCAACGAGGTAGGCTTCAGTGCGCAATCCAGCTGTATAGATCGCGATCGGATCGTCGCGTTTCGTGACGGATGTATGGCAGCCGCAGTACCAACACATGCTTCGGCAAAATGGCACGTGCACGTAGAGAGAGGCGGACTGCTGGCCATCGAGAGACTTGAGCCAAGCTTGATAGTCGAGCTCCCGAACTGATGCCGAGAAGTGAGGGGCGCTCGGATAGCTGGTGTAGCGCGGTAGTCGGTGCTGCCCGTAGAATTGTGCTAGGTCCGGTCGCATTGCGATGCCTCTCTCGCTCTCTGGGCGCCCGATTATCGGACAGGGGCTTGGTAAGCTTTGCGCTGCCTCAAATATCGCGGTTACTGATGGGCTGGCCGGTGGGGCATGCCAACGGCGCATACATCATATTTTGAATTGTGATGAAGCGGTCCGCGGCAAGGATGAGCTTTCTTGGAAATGCACCTCCCATCATGGTCAGATCGAGCGAGAAAACCGGACGAAACGAAGCAGCAAACGAACCATTAATTGACGTCGGACAGCTCTGCTCAGAAATGTCCGTTCGCGCGATGCCAATGCTCGTGGCCGAGCCTGTTACGGTCACTGCCTTATGCCGAATCAGACCGCCTTTAACGTCGGCCATGCCGCTTGCGCCGCCAGTTAGAGCAAACGATCATCGGGCGGAGAAGCATATCGCCTGTGCTCGATCTGAGAGCCGGCGAGGCGATCTTCATTTGAGCCCCATGAATGATGTCCATTTCCTGCCGAATGCGGCAGCGGTCAGTGTGGCCCCTCCCTCTCCGCATTGTGTCGCGGGTTGCCGGCCAACGCGCTCGAAAACGCAAGTGCGCTCCGTTCGGCCTCAGCTTCTTGTTCCAATTGTAGAATATGCGCTCTCAACGCATCGGAGGCCGCTTCAGCTGTCTCGCTGAATAGCGGATCTCCGTGATCGGTGAGGGCGGAAGCGACTTCGGCCCAATCCTGAGCCGATAAAGCCGCAACGGCGGCGGGGAAGAAGTCCCGTTCTTCCCACATCATGTGGTGCCGCTCGCATACTATAAAGTCGCGTACGATCTTGCCGACGTCTTGCCGAAAGACTTCACGATCTGCCAGGACACCGTCAATTGCGCGAGCGAAGTGGTGCAAGCGGTCGATGACTTCCTGATGCTCATGCGCGAGATCGCCGACCAGTGCGGCCCCATCCGGATCGCACCTCTTGAGCTTGGAAAAGATCAAGTCCTCTTGAGGATGATGGTACACCTCGGGGTAAACCTCAAAATAGCTGATAATCGCGCGAATCACCTCATAGTCCGGACGATGTCCTTCCTCAAAAATCTCCAATTCGCGTTGAAGGGCGACCAAAAGAAGATCGATATTACGATGCTCTCGAAGCAAGCGACCGATGATCATTGCGGTGCTCCATGGAGGAAAATGTAAACTGGCGGCGATTTGTGCCCGGTTTCCCAAGCCGCAGTTGGATGTCCTTCGCTGTATTGTCCAGCCGGCTCGGAGCACAGAGGCGTGCGCCGCCTAGCCTGGAGCCGGCGCAAATCACGTTAGCCAAAGTTCTGCGCAAAGCGGTTGGACAATGTGTCCTTGCGGAGCTCAACTCGGCGCGTGGTCGGCAGGGCGATCGCGCCATTCTGCTCAAGCTGAGTGAAAGTGCGCGACACCGTCTCGATGGTCAAGCCAAGGTAATCTGCAACATCCTGCCGTGACATGGGTAGATCGATGGCCGCGTTCTCCGTGGTGCGGCGGGATATGTCGAGCAGGAACGCGATGACCCGTTCTTCTGCGCTGCTGATCAGGAGCATCGAATGCGCCTGGAAGCGGCGGAGCTCAAGCGCCATCGCGTCCCAGAGCTGCCTAGCGAGTTCCCTCTGGTGGCTGGCGCGAAAGATGACAGCGGTGCGCTTCACCATGAGCAGGTGCGTCTCGCAGATCGCCTCGGCCGAAGAGATATGGCTTTCTTCGGCCTCAAAGCCGAAGATGTCACCAGGCAAATAAAATGCGCCGATCTGACGACGTCCGTCCTCCAGAATTTTGTAGGTTCGCACAGCCCCCGATACCACCTGATAAAGGTATTCAGCTGATTCATCCTCTCCGTAAATCTCGCTATTGCGTGTGAACCGCATCGGTGTCGCAATCATACCAAGCGGTCCACGATTGGATTTCCCACCCAAGGCGTTGGGTGGATGGCGGCTGGTCTCAGGAAAGCTGGCGGCCCAGGCGTGCACGGCGAACTTTGCTTGCGAACGTCGATGACACGCAGATTGGCCGCTCCTGACAAACTGTGAAATCCAGATGTTTTACCTAAGTAGAAGCCACTAGGTAGTTACGCGTAAGCTCATGATTGAGTTCCTCTTGAACGACGCGCGACGCCGGTCCCCTGCTACTCGAACATGCTCAAATCAATTGGGCCAGCTTTGAATCAGAAGGCTGACCTGGCAGGCCGCCACGAAAACAATCGAAAGCGCACGGCCACACCGGTGGAGAGTTCCAAGAGCTATCCCCACCGTCACTCTCAGCCCGGCGCAGGAAGTCTCCTGCAAATCATGACTCTGATCCTGGTCAGCCTTGAGTGGCCAGCCGGGATCATGAGGATCCATGTATGCTCATCGACGTGGACGACGGCCCGGCCGTCACTTCATGTGGTCCGAGTTGGAAACTGAATCATAGAGCTAGGCTCGCGTGACATGTTGTCCTGGCTCAACAGTCCGCTCTGCCGGCACTCCGCAATCGTAGGAACCGAAGGACAATCGTGATCTAGCCTGATGTCGAGGTCAGGCATCGTCGGATGCGCCGATCGCGACAGCATTTTGATGGCATCTTCGCGGATCCGGCGACGTGCCGCCCGTACCGCCTCACTGTGACATCAGGACCGGGATGTTGATCCCGCGGAGCATATGGCTGGCGGTGCCGAGCAGCCTCTCCTGCAGCTGAGAGCAACCGTAGCCTCCCATCACCAGCAGGTCGAGGCTCTCGTCGGTCGCAAGCGACGGGAGAGCGCGCCGCGCTGCCCGGGATGCCGGAAGTGACACGATCCTCGCAGGAAGTCCTGATTTTGCGAGATACTCTCCCAGATGCGCGGTGGAACTCTCTGCGGGGACTTTGTCCGGGGCGGTGGTCGCGATGATGGTGAGGATATCGGCTTTACACAAAAGTGGCGTTGCGTCGTGCAACGCACGCGCCGCACGGCGGCTGCCGTCCCAACAAATCCCTACTCGTCTGATCGAGAAGGCGCCGTCGAAGGTTGGTGGCAGATACAGAACTGGCCCGCCAGCCCGGGAAAGGATCCCCCTGAGTATCAGATTGTCGCAACTATCGTAGCCGCCCTGAGGCTGGGTAACGATGGTCATGTCGTGGACTCGCGCGCTCGCGCAGATGATCCGGCGCGCGTCGGTTGGAAGCGCGCTCAGCGCGCGACTCGTATAGGAAATGCCGGTATTCCGTGCCTGTAGATCGAAGGCATGAAGTGCTGCTTCGGCCCGCTCCAACGCACGCGACTGCTCAACCTCGAAAACAGAAGTAACCGCCGTTACGCCAATTGCAAGAAGCGGAATAATTGTTCTCTCGTAGCCGATGGCTATAACGTCAAGATGCGCGCCGGTACTCTGTGCGAAGGAAATCGAGCCGGTGATTGCAGCCCGCACCGGGAGCTCTGTTGGAAGGTGGACCAGTATGTTCCCGAGCATTGTTGTTCTCCGAAGTCAAAGACCTGCTGCCTCGGAAGAATCCGAGCCCTCAAATGATCCGCATGTTCTTGAGCACGAACAAACTGGCAAGGAGCGGGCCTCATAATAGTCCACGGCCAGGAATAGTACTCGCCTGTGTTGCACGATTTACGCTCCGCAAAGAATCCGCAGGCGATTTAAAGCTCCACCGCATCAGCAACATGACCTTCTCGGCGCGATCTGCTCAGTTGAAACGGACAGCCGGTCGCTTGAATAGGGCATTCCGTCGCTTGCGATGTTGCTAGAGACCGGCGGCGATAGCTATTCGCATCAACTCGGACATGCTGCGAACATTGGTCTTTGCCATGACGTTCGCCCGGTAAACCTCGACCGTTCTCGGGCTGATACCAAGATCATGGGCGATCACCTTGTTGATCTTGCCGGCCAGTAGTCCCTGCAGGACATCACGCTCGCGCGATGAGAGGTCTGCCAGGCGGGCTTCGGCCTGCAGTTTCGCCGTATCGTCCGCTGGCCTGGTTGGCCGTGCTTCCAAGGCGCTATTGATCGCACGGAATAGCACCTCGTCTTCGAAGGGCTTCTCGATGAAGTCGACCGCACCCGCTTTCATCGCTTCGACCGCCAGCGTTACGTCGCCATGACCAGTTATCAGGATGACGGGACAGTCGACGCGATCGGCCTTCAGCTTGCGGACCAGTTCCAGGCCGCTCATGCCGGGCATGCGGATGTCCGACACAATGCAGTCAACCGGACCGCTCGCGGCGTCACTGAGAAAGCCGCTCGCCGTCTCATAGGTTGCCACGTAGAAGCCTTTAACATCAAGCAGAAACGCGAGTGAGTCCCGCATCGCGGCGTCATCGTCGATCACAAGAACGCGCCGCATGGTCATGCTTCTTCATCAGCCTCCGCAAATGGCAGGGTAAACTGAAAGACCGTGCCGCCGCCCGGATTGGCTTCTACAGCGATGTGGCCGCCATGGGACTCGATGATCGTCCGGCAGATTGATAGTCCGACACCCATGCCATGCTCTTTGGTCGTGACAAAGGGCTGGAACAGGCGGTCGGCGATATCAGGGCTGATGCCAGAACCGGTATCGGCGACGGTAAACCTGGCGAGGCCGTCGATTTTGGCAACTCCGACGGTCAATTCGCGACGCGGGCCGGAAGCCATCGCCTCGATCGCGTTTCGTATCAGGTTCAGCGCGACCTGCTGGATCTGGATCTTGTCCACGATCATCGATGGCAGATCGCGATCGCTGTGGATCGTCACCCGCACGCCTTGATCCTTGGCGCCGAGCAAGGCCAGAGCGACCGCCTCTTCAAGCATAGTGAGCGGATTCTCCATTGTGTGCTCCGTCTCGCCTTTGGCGACGAATTCCCGCAGGCGCTTGATGATTTCGCCGGCGCGCAGCGCTTGCTGGGTGGCATTTTCGATGGCATCAGCAATACGATTGGCGTCCGGCTTGTCTGATGCCAGCAGCGTCTTGGCGCCGCGCATGTAGTTTGTGATTGCGGAGAGCGGTTGGTTGATCTCGTGGGCAATAGACGAGGCCATCTCTCCCATGGCGGTCAACCGCGAGACGTGTACGAGCTCAGATTGTAGTTCCTGCAATCGGCGTTCTTGCGCTCGCCGTTCGGTGAGGTCTCGGATGAAGCCGGTAAAGAATCGTTCGCCGCGCACTTTGCCCTCACCGACGGCAAGCTCCATCGGAAAGGTCGAGCCGTCGCTTCGCTCGCCGACCACGATACGGCCGAGGCCCATAATGCGCCGCTCTCCGGTAGTCAGATAGCGTTCAATGTAGCGGTCATGCTCGGCGCGGTAGGGTTGCGGCATTAACCCGGATACATTCGCTCCGACCACTTCGTCCGGAGACCAACCGAATAAACGCACCGCCGCGGCACTGAACGAGCGGATGATTCCTCTCTCGTCAATCACGATCATGGCTTCCGGCACGGTGTCCAGGATCGACTGCAGATGGGCTTGCCGGTACCGTGCCTGCTCTGATTCTCGCCGCAGCCGATCGCCCATGAAGCCGAGCAGGGGGCCAACTATCGCGAGTCCGGCTATATCGATCATGTTTGCGGAATCGGAGATGAGGTTGTTCCCAAGACATGCCGCGCTAATGATGAGGCAGAGCAGCGTGGCGAAGATGGCCGGTCCGCGGCCACCAGCGAAAGCGGCAAAAACGATGACTGGAAGGTAGATGATCGTGGCCGTGCGGTCCTGAAGATACGGATCCAGCGCCGCACGAAGCACGACCGCCAGCGCGGCGGCCGCCGCGGCTGTGACATAGTGGTACCAAATGTGGTCGGACATGTTTCCGGGCAGACCCTCTCGTTCGATCGAGTGTACGTAGCTTGTCTATGTGAGGAGGCCGGATGCAGCTGCGTTTCGTTGCGCTACCTATTGTGCAGGGCGGCGCCGCTATCTCGGCCAGATGCGCCAGTGCGTCGGCTGTACAGCGACGTGCTCTCCGGTCATAGCCTTGATCCAGCCGCCGAAGATCCGTCGACAAGGAAAGACCAGCCGGTGAATGGCATGACCCTCGATCACCGCGATCTCCAGCTCCCGGTCAAAGGGCGCCGTTTCAATTCGCTCCCAGGTCAGTTTGCCAATAGACCCTGGACGGTGTTCATCGCCGCCGACTGACAAAATCAGGTAACCTTCCGAATACTAGCGCCGAAATCGCTCGGCCGCTGCGCCAACAAGCTCAGCCTGATCTCGCCCAAGCGGCGCATGGTCTCGATCAAGCCAGTTATGGTCCGGATGCTTTGAGACGTAGCAACCGCCGATCGGATCGTGCTGGGACGTGATCCGATCGCCAACCGAGGTATGAGGGTTGCGAAGCAGTTCCCGGAATCCGGTCGAGTCAAACCGGACCCGTTCGAGCCAGCGCCGGTTGTTATTGAATTCTGTTGGACAGCAGCTGGAGTGGACTGCAGTTCCCGCCAGCGTGGCCGCGGCGGGACAATTGTCGCCGTGGTCTGTCATGTCGAACATCCTTTGTCGGTCGGACGTTTCCCCGTCCCACGAAGTCAGCGTGGGGCGTGGACTCTTGATGCCGTCGAACGTGCTCTTGCGAGCCAGGCGGCGTGTCCGTGCGGGAACGGTATGACGCCCGAATTCGCTCGATGGCATTCAGATGGACCAGCTGCGCTCGGCCAGAGCATCGTACCGATCCGCGGGTCGATGAAGTGGCCAGCATCACACGCGGCGCAGGCGACCGGGTGCACTTCGCTCGGGTGCGTCCGGCAGTCCTTGAGCCGACTTGCCAGTATTTGTAGGCGAAAAGATGATAGGGCGCCAAGTCTTTCAATCTGCCACGTGTCTGAGCTTGACTGGTACGTCCTTTCTATCTCAAGCCGGAACCGCTGTATTGATGCAGGTCAAAAAGAAGCTGATGCACGTCCAGAACGGGTCAAGGGCGAGTGGCAACTGTCGGTGCGTTGCCGGTAACACGTAGCAAACCGGGTCATCCGGCGGAGGCGCGCATCGATCACACAATACGCCAGCATGTAGCGGGTTTGACGAAAATCAAAATCTAGGACGCGCAATGTGCAAATGTTCAGGCTGCTCAGCGCACGCGCATTGCGTCATGACGAGCGCGTGTCACTGAGCTGCGAGAGTCGAAGGAGATGGTAAGTTGATTGCTCGCCTCACATTGTCGTTGGTCTTGCCCGCGCTGATCGTAGTTATCGGGTATGGCGCGGAAGTCTTTAAGCTTGGGCTTATCGAAACCTTGGCTGCGGCCAGCCTGATCATCGGCTTTGCGGTTGCTGCGATAGGATGGACCATCACGAGCGAGATCAAGCCGCTTTGCCTCATTTGCCCACGCGCGAGCAGTTCTAGCCGCCGCCGGTAATCTTCGGCCGCCGGTTCCGGTCGAAAATACCTTTGCCCGCGCTGCCTCGCAATCAGGCGGAGCGGTCGGGAATGCCTTGCGAGACGACCAAGTACCGTGCAAGTTTCGCGGCGGCACAAGCTCCCACATTCTCGGCGATTGAAGTTGGGATCGATCGATCATCGCCATCTGCCCAACCGTCTCATGAGAATATTCTGGATCCGCGCCTCAACTCTGCCGGCCCAACGCACGGGAAGACGAGAGCTGTGGTTCCTGAGCGACCTCAACCAGATGTGATCCGCCAAACCGACGCTTGTTGATTTGGAGCTTCTTCGGACGAAAGAGCACTCATATCACCTGCCCAAGTCTCGACCTTATCTCGATGGAGCGAGAATCTTTTTCGGTGCTGCTTGAGACAAATCACATACTCGCCTGGTGCGGCTGGCAGAATGCAACATGAGGAAACGCACAGGAACAGGGGGTGTCATGCCTTCATTTAACGTTCGGTTCATCAAGACCGTTTGTGACGATACCGGCCACGAGCATCGTGCCTGTCAGGCAGCGTTCCGGGTGGATGCGCCCTCGCTGAGTGCTGCTGCACAGCAGGCAGAAACTGATTTCTGCAAGCAAAAAGGTGTCCGCGATTGGACCATCTTCGCCGATGCGATGGAGCTTCGAACCCCGCTTGCATTGCCCCCGGCATGGGGTGGCTAACCCGAGCTCGGCGAGGGAGGTATACGAATTTTGATCGTATAGACACTCCGCGAATCCGGGCACCAGACTTGCAAAACGTCTTCCCGAGCGGCGATCGAGGCAACAGCATCGCGATGCTGCCGCCAATTGAGCAGCCGGGCCCTCTTGTCCGCGACATCCTCCGCTCCGCCGATTTTCTCCCACAGACGAGCCTTATTTGATGGATGTCAAAAACAAGTCTGCCGCGGGCGGCTATGGTTGCTCTGAGGGGATGACACATGGTTGGCCAATCTGGATATGTCCGTCGCCCTTGGGGGTTCAAGTATCTGCTCACCCGATTCCGAGCGAAGCTGTCCCGGACCGCCGAATTGGCCTATTTGAGCGCGCAGGACATCGACGCGATCGCACGTGAACTTAATCTGTCGACGCCCGACTTTCGAAAGATGGCGCTAAGTGCGGGCTCTCCTGAACTCTTAAGCAAGCGCCTCGCACTTGCAGGCTTCTCCGAGAATGCGCTGGCCGCCCGCTATGGAGACGTGTTGCGCGATTTGCAGCGGGTATGCGGCCTGTGTCAGACCAGGATCCGCTGCGCGGCCGACCTCGAACGGTATAAGCCTGTAAATCCCCTCAAAGGTTGTCCCAACGAACATACTCTGCGCGCGCTCGCGCGTGAGATCGGCGGCACTCCGCAGCATTTTGGCGATTGATCGCGCTCGATCAACCCGTCCCCCCGAAATGTGATCTCCTGGCAATCCGTTTTCAAAGAGGCCAAGACATGCCAAGCCCACCCCTCACCGCGAAATCCATGACCATGGGTGAAGCAGGCCTGATGTCGGTATTCGCCGTTTCTGCCTTCGTTTGCTATTTCGCAGGGGCGATGGGGCACGATTCTGCATTTAGCTTCCACGCATTGCTCGCTTCCGCCGCCAGCCTGGCCGCCGCAAGCGTATCCTCAATCGCTACTATGAACGCCCGGCGCAATTGCCGCCGGCGCAGATCAAAGGCCGGCCGAATTACAATCTCGCTCCGATCAAAGTTGCCTCAGTGATGGCGATGTTCTGGGGTATCGCAGGCGTTTCAGTCGGCGTTTTTATCGCCTCGCAACTTGCGTGGCCCGCACTGAATTTCGATCTGCCTTGGACGAGCTTCGGCCGACTCCGCCCGCTGCACACGTCGGCCGTGATCTTTGCGTTTGGCGGAAACGTGCTTATCGCGACCTCCTTCTACGTCGTGCAGAAGACCTGCCGCACGCGCCTCGCCGGCGATCTTGCGCCATGGTTCGTGGTAGTTGGCTATAATTTTTTCATCCTGATCGCAGGCACCGGCTACCTGTTCGGCGCCACCCAGTCAAAGGAATACGCCGAGCCCGAATGGTACGCCGATCTCTGGCTCACCATCGTCTGGGTCACTTATCTCATCGTGTTCCTGGCGACATTGGTGAAAAGGAAAGAGCCGCACATTTTCGTCGCCAACTGGTTCTATCTCGCTTTTATCGTCACCATTGCGGTGCTCCACCTCGGCAACAATCCCGCATTACCGGTCTCCGTGTTCGGTTCGAAATCCTAATCGCCCGGGGCGGTGTGCAGGACGCCATGTTTCAGTGGTGGTACGGTCACAACGCGGTCGGTTTCTTCCTGACCGCCGGCTTTCTGGCGATCATGTACTACTTCATTCCGAAGAGAGCCGAGCGCCCGGTCTATTCCTACCGCCTCTCGATCATTCACTTCTGGGCGCTGATCTTCCTCTACATCTGGGCGGGCCCTCACCATCTACATTACACCGCGCTGCCCGATTGGACGCAGACTCTGGGCATGACGTTCTCGATCATGCTGTGGATGCCTTCATGGGGTGGCATGATCAACGGCCTGATGACGCTCTCGGGTGCGTGGGACAAGCTGCGCACAGACCCGGTGCTCCGCATGCTCGTGGTCTCCGTTGCCTTTTATGGCATGTCGACGTTTGAGGGGCCGACCATGGCAATCAAGGTCGTCAATTCGCTCAGTCATTACACCGACTGGACCGTCGGCCACGTGCATTCCGGCGCGCTGGGTTGGGTAGGCTTTGTGTCGTTCGGTGCGCTCTATTGCCTGATTCCCTGGCTTTGGAATCGCGAGCTGTACAGCCTCAAGCTCGTCAACTGGCACTTCTGGATCGCCTCGATCGGGATCGTGCTCTACATCTCGGCGATGTAGGTGTCTGGTGTCCTGCAAGGCCTGATGTGGCGCGCCTATACCCCGCTAGGTTTCCTCGAATACTCCTTCATTGAGTCGGTCGAGGCTATGCATCCCTTCTACATCATTCGCGCCGCGGGCGGCGCAATGTTCCTGATTGGTGCGCTGATCATGGCCGCCAATCTCTGAATGACCGTGAAGCAAAGCAGGCCGATCAAATCAAGGACACTGGAGCGCTCCAAGTCGCGGAATAGGCCATCGCATGTCTCTTTGGAACCGACACAAGATCTTTGAGAAGAACTCGATCATCCTGATCGCAGCATCCTTGCCGTGATCGCGATTGGGGGACTGGTCGAGATCACGCCGCTGTTCTACCTCAAGAGTACGATCGAGGTCGTGGAGGGCGTACGACCATATACCCCGCTTGAGCTTGCAGGCCGCAACATCTACGTGCCGCGAAGGCTGCTATGTTTGTCACTCGCAGATGATCCGGCCATTGCGTGACGAGGTCGAGCGCTACGGACATTACTCGCTGGCCGCCGAGAGCATGTATGATCACCCGTTTCAATGGGGCTCGAAGCGTACCGGCCCGGACCTCGCACGCGTCGGCGCGAAATATTCCGATGAATGGCACGTCACGCATCTGACCAATCCGCGGGCCATCGTCCCGCGGTCGGTCATGCCCGGATACTCGAGGCTGGCGCACACCGAGCTCGACCTGACCGACATGGCCGCACATCTGCGCACCAACCGGGCGGTCGGTGTGCCCTATACCGAAGATCAGATCAAGAACGCGGTCACTGACTTGAAGACCCAGCTCGATCCTGACAGCGCGGACCGAGCCTCGTTCCAGAAGCGCTATCCGAAGGCGGCTGTGCGCAATTTCGACGGAAGCGTTGGCAATCCGACCGAACTCGATGCGCTCATCGCCTACCTGCAGATGCTCGGAACGCTGATCGATTTCAAGCTCTACGACGAAAAAGCCAATCTGCGCTGAAGGATCGTGTGATGAAAGCCGTCGAGAACCTGGCGTCAAGCTTCGTCGTAAGTCTCTGGACGCCGTTGTTTGTCGGCATCTTCATGGCCATTGTTGTTTATGCGCTGTGGCCTGGCAATTAGCGGCGTTTTGACTCTGCGGCGCGCTTGCCGCTGTGCCGGGATTGACAGACCATGACTGACCGCGACTTCGATCAGATTTCCGGCCGCTCCACGACGGGGCACGAATGGGATGGCATAAAAGAGCTCAACACGCCGCTGCCGCGCTGGTGGATCTCGACCTTCTAGGCCACCGTTCTTTGGGCGATCGCCTATTGGGTCGTCTATCCGGCCTGGCCGCTCCTCTCTAGCTACACGACCGGCGTATTTCATTATTCGGCCCGCGCGAGCGTCGCCAATGATCTTGCCGGGCGAGAAGCTGCGGGGGGAGAAGATGGCAGTTCTCGGCAAAGTGTCTCTGACAGAGATCGAGACGGACCCGGCCCTGCTGGCACTGGCCCGTGCCCGGGGCAAGACGGTGTTCGCAGACAATTGCGCGCCATGCCATGGCAGCGGCGGCGCAGGTGCCAAGGGTTATCCCAATCTCAACGACGATGACTGGTTGTGGGGCGGATCGCTCGATCAGATCCAGCAGACCATCCAGTTCGGCGCACGGTCCGGCCATGCCCAGGCCCATGAGGGGCAAATGCTGGCCTTCGGCCGCGACGGCATCCTCAGGAAAGATGAGATCACCACGGTAGCGAATTACGTGCGATCGCTGTCTGGCCTGTCAACAGTCGTCACTTTCGATGCCGCGGCCGGCGCAAGGATCTTTGCCGACAATTGTGCGGCCTGCCATGGCGAGAATGCCAAAGGCAACCAGGGCTCGGCGCGCCGAATCTGACGGACCACATTTGGTTGTACGGCTCGGACGAGGAGACGCTGATCGAGACGATCAGTTATGGCCGCGCGGGCATCATGCCGGCCTGGAGCGGGCGGTTCGATCCCATCACGATCAAGGCGCTTGCGGTCCATGTGCACTCGCTCGGTGGTAGACAATAGGTGAGATGAGCCGAGAAGCCACCGGCCCATAGACGAGGCTCTAAGTCAGTCACCCGTGCCAGATGTAAGGTCGGCCATGAAGCTAGCCCTGAACAAGACTGGTCCGCGCGATGACCCGCCGATCGGCGAAGATGGGCCTCTCTATACAGCTCATAAGAAAGTCCATCCGCAGAGCGTCTGCGGCACTTTCCGCACCATCAAATGGCGGCTGATGGTGGTGTGTCTCGGCATCTACTATTTGCTGCCGTTCGTGCGTTGGCGTCGTGGCTTGGTGGCCCCCGACCAGGCGGTGTTGCTCGATTTTCCGAACCGGCGGTTCTACTTTTTCTTCATCGAGCTGTGGCCGCAGGAGCTTTATTACGTCACCGGGCTGCTCGTGCTTGCGGCGCTGGCACTATTCTTGATGAACGCTCTGGGCGGACGTATTTGGTGCGGCTATCTCTGTCCGCAACGGCATGGACCGACCTGTTCTATGCGGTAGAGCGTTGGGTCGAGGGCGACCGTCGCGACCGGCTGAGGGCTGCTGCACGCCCGATGACAGTGGAGCGGGCGGCAAAGCGCGTGCTAAAGCACGTGGTCTGGCTGATGATCGCTTGGTGGACCGGTGGTGCCTTGGTGCTCTACTTTGTCGATGCGCATACATTGGTGCGCGATCTGGCGACGTTCCAGGCGCCCGCGATCGCCTATATCTGGATCGGGATCCTGACCGTTACGACATACTTGTTGGCCGGCTACATGCGCGAACAGGTTTGCGTGTATATGTGCCCTTGGCCGCGCATCCAGGCCGCGCTCACCGATGAGTGGGCACTCAATGTCACATACAAATACGATCGCGGCGAACAGCGCTGCTCATTGAAGAGGTCATTCGATCTGCGCGCGCGGTGAAAAGATCGGAGACTGCATCGACTGCAATCAATGCGCGGCGGTCTGTCCGACCGGCGTCGATATTCGCAACGGCGCCCAGCTCGGCTGCATCCAGTGCGGCCTATGCATCGACGCCTGCGATGCCGTCATGAAGAGGATCGGGCGCGCAGGTCGCCTGATTGGTTGCGACAACGACATCAATATCAGGCGCCGCATGGAAGGCAAGTCGGAGCTCTTCAAGCCGGTGCGCCCGCGGACGATCGTATATGCGTCTTTGATCTCGGTCGTCTGTGCGATGATGCTTTATGGGTTGTTGTCCAGAACACTGCTCGACGTCAACGTGCTGCACGATCGTAATCCGATGGCGGTCAGGCTCAGCGATGGTTCGATTCGCAACGGCTACACGGTACGCTTGCTTAACAAGCGCGGCTTCGACCGCGTCATAGCGATCCACATCGATGGGCCACCTCAAACGTCCGTGCACGTCGTCGGCGTAGATTCTGTGACCGTGGAACGACCGACGATTGTCTTGGCTCGCGATACTACGACAGAACTGCGGCTATTGGTGACCGCGCCGGCCGACGACACGTCGGAACGGTCGATGCCGGTCACATTTCGGGTCACCGACATCGGCCTCGGTGAGGTCGCCTCCGCAACGGACCACTTCGTCGTCCCCTAAGATTACCGACGGGATCTTACCAATGACCGCATCAAATCCAGTCGCGCGGCCCATCACCGGACGCTTTGTCCTGATCACCATGCTCGCTTTCTTTTCGGTCGTGATCTGCGCCAATTTGATCATGATGCGCTTTGCCATCACGACGTTGCCGGGAACCGAGGTTGACAGCGCCTACAGCGCGAGCCTCGCCTATCAGCGTGAGATCCTGGCGGCGAAAGGTAGGTCCTGAAACCCATGAAGGGTGCGACGATCGAGAGCCTTGGGGGCGGTTTCATTTTGCGGATGTGGCGATGCATTGTTCCGCAAGCGACGGCCTCGTCAGCTTCTGGAAAGCCTATCCAGATAGGATCAGCTCAATTGAGTTCGTGGACGTGAGGCTGGCGTGGACCCGTATAATTCCGATCCATCCAATGTATCCGCTTGGTCCCAGGTGCAGCACCCCGTCTTGGAAGAGCATCAGGGCGGCCATGCCGGGCAAGCGGGCTTTGAGCAGCACTTGGCCGAGGCGCGCCCACCCGATCCGGGTCTTGTCTCTGGTGGCGGCCGCAACCACCATCCTCATCTCTCTGCAGAACATCGGGACATTATCGATAAAGCGATTGCCCAATATGCGGATCAGAAAAAGCCGAACCTGAAGACGGTTAAGCGCTATACTCAGGCGCTTCGCCGACTTGGAAATCATCTTGGCGCTCATCGCCTAACGATTGTTCTGGGGGACCACGAGTCCCTGGTCCGTCAAGTCAAGACTTACTTCCCAAAGGACGAAGACATGAAGAAGGGGGTGAATATCCTTCGTTCGTATCATGATCCGAGCTATGTAGCTTCTGGCGGGCGGCCGCGAACGATCCCCTCAGCGGAGGACGCGCCCCTCTCAGAGCGGCTTAACGCCAGCGGCATGACGTCGGGCAGCGCTGCTCGCCATGATCGTAGTCTTCGCAGATTTTCTAACGCCCTTAAATCTGCGGGCTACTCGATATCCGGATTGGACCACGCTGCGCGCATTGAATTTGCCCAGAAGTTGTTCCCGAAGGACGAGCATCTATTGTTCGCGTTAGGCAAGGTCAGCGATGCCGAGCACGTTTCCGGAGCGCGAGCGTCTCGGAAACCCCGCGGTCATGCTGTCCGGTCGCCCACATTGCATCTTTATCCCGATGACGCCCGCATCATCGATAGCCTGGAAAAGGCAGAGCTGAGCCTGCTCAAACCGGAGGATACGAGCCGGAGAAAAGTTGTTCAAAATCTGGCCGGCAACCAACGCAGATTCGGCGCTTGGCTCCAGGGGAACGGGCGAGGGAGCATAGTAAGCCGGCTCACCGGCACCAGTGAGCAGCAAAAGTCGTTGAACGACGATCACACGGACTTTAAAAAAGCCAGCCGAAACGCTGACATGGGCTTCGATCGTCTTCGGAGCTACCTAAGGCTCGTCGAGGCGAACGCAGCGCTGGGCGTCTCCCCTGAGCAGGCCAGCGGGGAGCCGCGGCGCGAGGAGTCGAGCTTAACGTGGTCGCCGCGCCTGCCGCACGATTTTGAGTGGCCGACGCCGGAAGCGGTACCAGAGGGGTCGTCGGCGATCTACCGAGGCATCGACTCTTTCGTCGACCTGTCGTACACTTTGCCGGAAGTGAGAGACGATGCTCAGTCAGCGCCGGTGGGTGGGGCTGCCGCCAAACCGCCGCTCTTCACCGGACCATCGGGCGGGCCAGCTCAGTCGGCAGACACCTTCCGCGGTCTTCGGTCTTTCGTTGATCTGCCGTACACGCCGCAGCAGATGCTTGACGATGCTCACTCAGCGCAGGCGGGCGCGGCTGCCGCCAAGCCGCCGCTCTTCACCAAACCATCGGACGCGCCAGCTCGGTCGGCAGACACCTTCCGAAGTCTTCGGTCTTTCGTTGATCTGCCGTACACGCCGCAGCAGATGGTTGACGATGCTCAGTCAGCGCCGGCGGGCGGGGCTGCCGCCAGGCCGCCGCTCTTCACCGAACCATCGGGCGGGCCAGCTCAGTCGGCAGACACCTTCCGCGGTCTTCGGTCTTTCGTTGATCTGCCGTACACGCCGCAGCAGATGCTTGACGATGCTCAGTCAGCGCCGGCGGGCGGGGCTGCCGCCAGGCCGCCGCTCTTCACCAGACCATCGGACGCGCCAGCTCGGCCGGCAGATACCTTCCGCGGTCTTCAGTCTTTCGTTGATCTGCCGTACACGCCGCAGCAGATGCGCGACGATGCTCAGTCAGCGCCGGTGCTCAGCCCTGCCGGTAAACCCGCGTTCGTCGTCGGGCGGTCGGGCGTACCTCAGGAGCTTGAGGACATCGGATACCGAGTCGACGCGGATTGGCAGGATGGCCGCCAGCCGGTGCCGGATTTCTTACGCAATGTCCTGGATAACATCGGGGTCCTGCCGACCCAGTTCAGCGACCCAACCCAGATCTCCGTCAATGGTAAGGCCCGCTCGATCCCATTGGGGCCGCTAGGACGCCGCGGTGCGCAGGTCATCCATCATCCTCGCCCGTCTCCCGTCCCGGGTGCTCAGATCGGCCCCTCGGCTACCGTTGCCTCTTCCGGCCCGCGCAGCGACGCCGTGCTGGGCCCCACGCAATGGCTGGGTGACGAACATATCCAGCGGGACTATGAGCTCTTGGCGCAGGAATTGTTGCAGAACAATCCGGATCTCGCCGCTCGGACGCGGTTCGTGGATCCCCTGATAGCCCAAATGTTGCGATCCCCCTCCAAGGAGGTCGCCGAACGAGCATTAGGGTGGATTCGCCATGATACCGCCGACTTCCTGTTTCTCCCGGTAAGCGATGCCAGCGATACGGATAGACATCAGCGCGGCAGTCACTGGTCGCTGCTGCTGGTTGACCGCCGCAATTGGGGCCGGCCGATTGCCTATCACTATGATTCCACCCAAGGATACAATGACAGGCTCGCAGCGGAACTCGCAGAACGGCTCGACGCTAACCCGCAACAGGCCCCGATAAGACAGCAGCAGAACGGTTATGACTGCGGCGTCTTCGTCGTCGACGGCACTCGGGAACTTGTAAGACGATTGGCAGCAAGACGGCCGGACCTGGACCTCACCGATCTTGTCATCAGTCGACCGGCACTGCGGGACCGACTAGGCGCTGGTGTCGGCTCCAGCTGAACAGGGCGCGCGCCTGTAAATGCGCTTCTCGCCGATCGACAATCCGCAATCGGTGTGTTCGCAAAGCATCATAGTGTCTCACTTGAAGAACTGAGTACGCAGACGACGAGACCACCTGATCGACGCGTGAACGCGGGCACGGCGAGCTCCATGGATGGCATTGCGTGAAGGTCAGGCGACCTGCTGATCGGCGGGCTTGTCGGCTCGTCCAGGAGCTTCCATTCCTCGGGCAGTAATGCGCCATGATCAGCAACAAATATTCAGCAGCACGTCTGGCTATCGAGACACCGCAAGGTCGTTTGTCCGGCAAGCTTGAGGCCGGCCTCGCGGCGGGGAAAAAGTCGGCGTCGGTCAGCTTTGGATGGGGCAGGTTAAGCCATATATCGCGCCTTGGCCCGATAAGGTGGCCGCTTTCTTCGCGACGAAAGTTGGAGGAAGATCGCGCCATCAAGGCTGAAGCGGTGGCCGCTCATCCTCATGTCAGCCGAAGCCTCCCTATGAGAGATCATCGCGGGCAGTCAATCGCAGCTATTGCCCTTCTCGCCCCGCGTCAAGCGCGGTGAAAGCTGGCCGTTCAAAGCAACAGACTCGTCCCTCCAACTCTGAGCCGAGACCGGACGACGGGTGCGAAGTGGAGATTCGATCCGGCGTTCTCGCCAGCGCAAGAAGGCTCTGACTGTCTAGACAGCGCAGCGCGCCAAGCTAGTGGGCGACCGTGGTAGGGATTGCTGCGATGTGTCACGGTCATCGAGCGTTAAGCCTCCACGCCTAATACAAATCACGAACATGCCTGATTCGGAGTTTGTTTAAGCTTACCATGCCCTGCTTGCTCGCTTCCTTCCAGCAACATGTTGGTCTGCGGGCATAGCTTCGAATAACCAGGCGAAGCCTCTCGGCACCTATACTAAGTTTACAATAGTCGAGTGCCTCGTCTTCTGAATACGTATCATGGCGCGAGTTCCTATGATTGCCTCTTTTTTACGGTCGTCGCTCCGAAAAAACTATGTTACAAGCCGATCCTCTCAAAAGGAGCATTCACTGTGAAAAAAGCAACTAAGAAACGCGTTAAGCGGCGCGAGTGGACCAAGGCAGATATCAAAGAGCTCAAAGTCCATTCGAAGGCTCGGACTCCCGTCATAAAAATTGCAAAAATGACCAAACGCAGCGTCGCTGCGTTGCGCCAGAAGGCATTAAATCTCGGAATAGGACTCGGACATCAGCGGTAGCTTACTTGGCAGCGCTGGTAGCCGGCACAAAAGGGTGGCTCGCAGGCCGCCCTTTACGTCCGTTAAAATTGTTTTGCAGGGCCTGCCAATTGCTGTGGAAAGAGCTTTTCACGCGCTTGGTTTGTCACTCTCGTGGAACGGGCTCCAGTGCTTCGTCATCTTTGAGGTTAAAGCAGTAAGGCCGCGAAGGCCGCTTTGCTCTTTACGATCGAGAGCGATGAGACAATCTTACGACCGGTCCTGCTTCGAATTGTTCCAGTTTCGATGGTCGCTCGTTCCCGTTAAGGATCGTAGAATGCCGCGGATCGCTTTGAAGGGCTACGATTGTTCTCGGTGACGGCGAGACGGAGTGCTCCAAATAGCAAGCCGCATCGCTGCAAGTCATGACCCGCACGCCGCCGCAGTCGAAGCTCATGCTAGGCTAAAGCTTTGGCGTAGGCGGTGGCCGCGGAGCTTGTTGGTGAACTTGAACTCCCAAGCGATAGGGCGCGCTCAGCAGCAATTGAAAAAGCGCCCTGTTGGCTTGATAGACGGCGGCGGAGCGATTGCGTGCTGAACCCATCATCACCTGCAAGCCTTCGGCGGTGTGAAGGGACCATAACCACCTTCGACCGCGCCGCGTCACGAAATATTCGAAAGCCGGGAGAGTCCGATGATTGGCCAGCTTCATTTCTGACGATTGTTCGTTTTGGTCTTCTGGATTCCAGAGCGGGCCTTCTCCAAGCGATGCCTCACTGCGGCCAGCCCGGCCATGAACTCGCTTGATCCGTCATGGCCGAATTCGTCAAAAGCCTGTACATCCTGCGCTTCCTCTCGAGGCGTCAAACTTGCAAGATGCTTGCGCGTTTTGGCAGTCAGCGACATCTGGACTACTCGCGCATCGGCTGTGGATGGCTTGCGCAGCAAGAATCGCTTTTTCTCCAAGATTTTTGAGTGGGTCGTGACAAAGGAAGGATCGACGTGCATCAAGCGTGACACCAGGTTGACGGACACACCTTTTTCTCTGCCCAGATAGTCCACTGCCATCAGGATCATCCATTGTGGCCCAGTGATGCCAAGCACATCGGCACGAAATTTGGCGAGTTCTTCGAGGCAGGCACTGATCGATCTGATCTCCCACATGAACGGCCGGAATATCTCCTGTCCGTCAGTGGAGATACGATAAGGCGCGGTTGCTGGACTCGGTAAATCCGGCGGCATCGTGGGCCAGGGTTCCATCCTTTACAGACTTCCATTAGCGCGGATTAGAAATCGGGACAACGCCGCAAGAACAAGCAAGTCAGATAGTTGGTACAGTTCGGACCGATGTGGGACTTGCGATGGGCAGGCTGGTAGACGTGCAAAACGCTCATTGTGTTGGCCGAGCAGCGGCAGTTGCGCCGGGGCCGATATCGCGCGATGAAAAGATTTGATCCGATCTGCCATTTGAGATGCCCTCGTTCTTTGTTCCGCTCGCCGGCCTGTCCGCTCTATATGTCGAACTTCTCCGGTGTACGCCGAGCACCAGGGAAGTGCATGTTGCATTTACGTCTTCAATGGGCTGGCAAGCAGAATCGCGTCGACTGTATTTGATATCGCCCCATGCCCCGCGGTCGTTGCCCGGCAAACTTCCGTATAGTTCATTCCATCTTTCCCATATGCGCAGTAAATCTTCGTGCAGTTGCGCTGGTCCTTGACTTCGCCTTAACTGTCGAGCAATCGGGGCGATCACAGCTGTCAAACGCTTCTGCGATCCCCGCCCAACCGATTGAACTTAACGGCTCTCAAATCATGAGTGGCAGCCGAAATCCTCGTAGCAGTAACGCTTGGTATACGAGCGGCCGCCTCAACTGAGGCTAGGGCCGGCTTTATTTCGCTCAATCGAACGCGGCTCGCTCTTCGAGAGGACCTGAATTATGAGTTGTGCTTCTGGCCGTTCGCCTGCGGTCTGCTTTCTCCTCGGACTTCCGCGAGCCGGGACGACACTCCTGGCGCACCTGCTCCAACGCCATCCAGACGTCCTGGCTCCGCCTGAACCCTGGTTGATGTTGGCACTTGAAGCTTTTGGAAGGGTGGATCAACGCCACCCGGCAGGACCCTCGTTGATTGAGGTCGCAACCTCCGAATTCCTAGGACGCATCGATCGGACGATTGCGATCCGGGCTTTTGCCGATGCAGCATACGGTCAGTACCTGACAGCAGCGGGCAAGCGGATCATCATAGACAAAACGCCACGCTATTGGACGGCGCTCGAATTCCTTGAACGTGTCTATCCAGAAGCGTCACACATCCTCTTGCTGCGCAATCCTTTTGCCATCGCGGCTTCACTGAAATCCACGTGGGGCATCCCGCTTCGGGCCGAGAGCTCCTATTCGGTCAGCGTCTCCAGCCTCGCCGATCTCATGCTCCGGCTGCCCGATGTCATCATATCTTCACTCGCCGATTTGGTTCTGGGCTTTCCCAGGCTGGCAGCGCACCGCACGCGCGCGCAGACACAGCTGGTGCGATATGAACTCGTGGTGGCGCATCCGGACCAAGAGATTCGGCGCCTGCTATTGGGGCTCGGCTGTGATCCGGCGGCCGCCGCATATGCGAGCATGGGACAAGTAGATTATCTTCGATCCAGCAGCTTCGGAGATCGAAAGATCCTGGAACGAAACGCGGTCGATCAAAGCTCTATCAAGGCATGGCAATCCCAACTAAGCGTCGAAGAGATGCAAACTGTGACCGATCTGGTCGGCACCAAGCTTTTGACAGAACTCGGCTATGAGGAGGACCTGCTGCTTGCACAGCAAGCCGGAGTTGTCGATAGGGGACCTCATCTAACTGAACTCTATCGACAGATATTCCAAACCTGGTGGGATTTACGAGCTGGCAAGGCGGCAGCATCGTCCGGGCCGTATCAATCCGAGCAAGTCCACACTGCTCGGCAGCTTCCAGAGAACGTTCGTGCCACGTGCGACATGTCCGTGGTGCAGGCGCAAGATCTGCCCGCCCCCAGCTTTGCCGAAAATGTGCTGCTGGCCGATCCAATGAAAGCGCAGCTGCAACAGGCACTGTTGGCGTCAGAAGCTGATCGAGCTGCAGGGCTCGATGCTATTCGGACTCGCGACGCGGCTATTGAGATTTTGCGAGGCGAGGTCGCGCGGCTTGAGCAGATCGTCAATATGGCTTAGGGTGATCTGGATGCTTGCGATCAAAACACGCTGGCTGATTTAGCCAGACTTCCTACCACTCAACGCGTTGATCTGCGCCAATAACGTGTGAGGCAGGCGCCGGCGGCACCACGGTGGAATGCGACATGCCCCGAGAGTGTCAGTCAGTCAGCTGCGCAACCGGCATTTGATCGCTTGGATAGCGACGCGCAGCGGCGAGCTCGCACCCGACATTCCTCCTCTGGGCCGGGGCTGCAGAACCGAGATCCTGCATCGAAAAGAACACATATGCTGCCAAAACATCTGCGCCGTCTTGAAGCTGAATCGATCGAAATCATGCGTGAGGTGGCCGCCGAGTTCAAAAGGCCGGTCATGCTTTACTCGATCGGAAAGGACTCGAGCGTTTTGCTGCACATCGCAATCAAGGCGTTCTATCCAGCAAAATTGCCTTTCCCCCTGCTTCACGTCGACACGACCTGGAAGTTCCGCGAGATGATCAGCTTCCGGGACGCGACGGCCAAGCGGCTCGGCGTCGAGCTGATCGTCCATGTGAATGAGGAGGGTATTGCGCGCGGCATCAATCCGATCGACTCCGGCTCGGCGCTTCATACCCAGGTGATGAAGACCGACGCCCTGAAGCAGGCGCTCGAGCTTTACGGATTTGATGCCGCGCTTGGCGGAGCCAGGCGTGACGAGGAAAAGAGCCGCGCCAAGGAACGGATACTGTCCTTCCGTTCGGCCGGACACGTATGGGACCCCCGCAACCAGCGGCCGGAGCTCTGGAGCCTGTTCAACACGCGGATACGGACGGGCGAAAGCATGCGCGTGTTTGCGATGTCAAACTGGACCGAGCTCGACGTATGGGAATATATCATGCTTGAAAAAATCCCGGTCGTCCCGCTCTACTTCGCGAAGCAAAGACCGACGGTGCGCCGAAACGGCGCGACGATCATGGTCGACGACAGGCGATTGCCGCTCAACTGCGATGAGACGCCGCAAATGCGCATGATCCGCTTTCGCACGCTGGGATGTTATCCCTTGAGCGGGGCCATTGAATCCGATGCGACGACGATCGAAGACGTCGTCGCAGAAATGCAGACTGCATCGGTGTCGGAGCGTCAGGGTCGCCTGATTGATACCGATGAAGCCGCTTCTATGGAGAAGAAGAAGCGGGAAGGTTACTTCTGATGACTTCCATAGCAATATCGAAACCTGTCCACCCTCGTGCAAGGGACCAGCTGCGATTCATAACGTGCGGCTCGGTTGACGATGGAAAATCGACCCTGATCGGCCGGTTGCTGCACGACAGCAAGATGATCTACCAAGACCAGCTTGCGGCAGTGAAACGCGACAGCATCAGGCACGGCAGCGCCGACATCGACTTCGCGCTGCTCGTGGATGGGCTCGAGGCCGAACGGGAGCAGGGCATCACGATCGACGTAGCCTACCGCTTCTTCACGACGTCGCGGCGCTCTTTCATGGTGGCTGACACTCCCGGCCACGAGCAGTACACCCGCAACATGGCAACCGGTGCCTCGAATGCGCAGCTCGCAATCATCCTGATCGACGCCCGCAAGGGTGCGTTGGTTCAGACCCGCCGCCACTCCTTTATCTGTTCGCTGCTTGGCATTCGCCATGTTGTGCTGGCAGTGAACAAGATCGACCTTGTCGCATACAGCAAGGTTGCTTTCGATCGGAGCGTCGCCAGCTATCTGGCCTTTGCCGCCGGCCTTGGCTTTAGCTCGATTGTTCCGATCCCGATCTCCGCCCGCCATGGCGACAACGTCGTTGATCGGTCCGCTCATACCAAGTGGTATAATGGTCCATGCCTGATCGAGCATTTGGAGAGCGTCGATATCCAGTCCGACACCGCAAGCCAGGCATTCCGCTTTCCAGTCCAATGGGTGAACCGGCCCGACCCGGACTTTCGCGGCTATGCCGGATCGGTGGCTTCCGGCAGGATCTCGGCAGGCGACGATGTCGTTGTCGCCGCATCCGGACGCACCACCCGTATCAAGCGGATCGTGACCCAGGACGGCGACCTTGTCCATGCCGAAGCCGGCGATGCCGTTACCATTACGCTTGAAGACCAGATCGATATCGGCCGTGGCGATCTTCTGTCGCGGCCAACCGAACGCCCCAGTGTCGCCGACCAATTCGCCGCTTATCTGATCTGGATGGACAGCGACCCGCTCGCTCCCGGACGAAACTACATCCTGCGAATTGGCTCGCAGACGGTTGCCGGCAGCGTTACCGCAATCAGGTATCGGATCGATGTCAACACGTGTGAGCACCTGGCGGCCGAGACGCTTTCTCTCAATGAGATCGCGTTCTGCAATGTTGCGACCGCACTGCCCGCCGCATTCGATCCTTACGACGTCAACCGGAAAACCGGATCATTCATCGTCATTGATCGTTTCACTAATCGTACGGTCGGCGCCGGCATGATTGCGTTTCCGCTGCGGCGGGCCACCAATGTTTCCTGGCGGGCGCCTTCGGTGGGCAGGAGTGAACGCGCCGCGCTCAAGCATCAGAGGCCTTGCGTCGTCTGGTTCACCGGTCTGTCTGGCGCGGGAAAGTCGACAATCGCAAATTTGGTTGATCAGAAGCTGCTCGCGATGTCGCGGCATGCCATGCTGCTGGATGGTGACGACCTCCGGAACGGATTGAACGCGGACCTGGGCTTCTCGAAAGCTGAGCGGGTGGAGAACATTAGGCGCGCCGGACAGGTTGCCAAGTTGATGCTGGATAGCGGCTTGATCGTGATCTGCTCGTTCATCTCCCCCTACAGGTCCGAACGAGACATGGTTCGCAGCCTGATTGGCAAGGACGAGTTCGTCGAAGTCTTTGTCGATACGCCAATCGAGGAATGCGCAAGGCGGGATCCAAAAGGTCTCTACTCGAAGGTGAAAGCCGGTGAGATCAAGAATTTCACAGGCATCGATGCGTCCTACGAAGCGCCGATAAGGCCGGAAATTCATCTCAGGACGACGGAGCAGACGCCAGAGCAAGCAGCGGAAGTCGTCATCGCCGCCGTGATGGCGCGTACGCTCCTCTGCGATGAGCGGCGATAAGCCTGTCGCCTCGTCGTCGTGGATGCCGCTCACCAGGCTACTGGTCTGGCAAGGGCGACTCGGATTAAGTGGGAGCATCGATCGGATTCGTCGATGCTAAGGGATTAAGATGGTTGCATCCACTCGTCGATTGCCGGCTTCGGGTTATGTGCTCGAAGTCGATGGTCAATTGAAAACCGAGTTTGCGACAAGAGACGGCGCCTGGGCAGGAGCGCAAGAACTTAAGAGGCGCCGTCCCATGCTCCAGGTCAGAGTGTACGACGCCATGACGAAGGACAGAGAGGAAGTCAGCCTTCCAGTCTAAGTGTTTTCAAGCGTCCTTTTTTCTGCGTGGGGCCAGCGCCGCTCTGAGCTGCTGTGCAGGCAGAGCCGCAGTGTCCTGGAGCCTCGATCTCGTCCGCAACTCCGAGACTGAGGGGCTAGGTTACCGCTTTTTCCTCAGCCACGGCGTCTCACGCTGTCCGCCGGCGACTACTTGACGCGCCCTCAGGCCATTTCACTTTATCATCGGTAGTGTTCGAAAGGCTATTGAGGGCGTTGGCTGGGTTCTATCAGGACAATGCCGGAGCTGCCCTACGTAACTGTAAGCGGCGAGGCGATGACCATTTCATGCAACCGGTAGTCGCAATCCTGAGACGGGGCGGTAAGAGCGGCGAACCGGAGCCAGGAAACCTGCTGCCAGCTTTGGTCATGCGCAATGCGTCGGACGGGGTGACCTGAGGCACTGGTTGGCCCGTTAAACTTCACCACGGCGCAGATCCAGATTGCAGCGTCAACGCGGCGGCGCAATCGCGCGACACGAGCTGACGCCAGGATAGAAGCCGCACGAAGCGGTCAAGCACGTTAGCCCAGCAGAGCGGCATGAAACCTGCACCGCGAGGGGGCACCAACCCTGATAAGTAGGAAATGCCACCCAACTCCACTGCCGTTGCGACCAGCGCAATTGTCCACCTCGCGCTGCGAATGGCCATGATCATCCGATGCTGTATCCGTCGGTTCGTATTCAGTCTGAACGGACCAGCTTTGGCGTGCGCGGCGCTTATGCAACAGGAAACGTTCGTAATCAAACTCATGCCTAGACGCGCTACCGAAGCAAGATCATGTTCACATATCTAAAGCTTGCCTTAGACGACGCATCGGCGGCCTCGCGTAGTCGTATCATCTCGCTCTATGCCTTCTTGTTGGTTATCAATTGCTTGGCCTGGACCTGGGCCATCGTAGCGCTGTCCGACAGGCCGACGCTGCTGGCGACAGCCTTGCTGGCCTATGTGCTCGGCCTTCGGCACGCCGTCGATGCAGATCATATTGCGACCATCGACAATGTCGTTCGCAAGCTGATGCAGGATGGCAGGCACCCTCTCGCGGTCGGACTTTTCTTCGCCTTTGGCCATTCCTTGTCGGTTGCAGTAGCGGTCGCCGCGATCGCTGCTGCGGCGCTCGCCCTGCAAAGCGGTTTCCAGGAGTTCCGGGCGGTCGGCAGCATCATCGGCACCGGTGCATCAGCCTTCTTCTTGCTGACGATTGCTGCCATCAATCTTGTGATCCTACGGGATGTCTGGCGGAGCTTTCAGCGTGCGCGGCGTGGCGAACGAATTGGAGAGCATGAGTTCGATCTGCTTCTGTCCGGTCGTGGCTTGCTGTCCCGGCTCTTGCGCCCTCTGTTTCGCATGGTGACGGCGAGCTGGCAGATGTTCGCGGTCGGTCTGTTGTTCGGCCTCGGATTCGATACCGCGACGGAAATCAGCCTTTTCACCGTCGCAGCCGGTCAAGCTTCGGGAGGGCTGGACTTCAGCACGGTGATGATATTTCCGGCTCTCTTCGCCGCCGGCATGATGCTTCTCGATACGACCGACAGCGTCTTGATGGTCGGGGCGTATGGCTGGGCTTTCCTCAATCCGATCCGCAAGATCTGGTACAATCTGACCATTACGGCAATCTCAGTCGTCGTGGCGTTGCTGATCGGCGGCATCGAAACACTTGGCCTGCTCGCCAATAAATTGGCCCTTGAAGGCACCTTCTGGAGCGCGGTGGACGATCTCAACGCCAGCTTGGCCAATTTCGGCTATCTCGTAGTTGGCATCTTCCTGGTCAGTTGGGTGCTGTCATTTGCGATCTATCGCTGGCAAGGACTCGAAAAGCCGCTCAAGCCGGGGTGAGCTCATACGATCGGATAAACTTCGGCTCCGGAAGCCTCCAAGCTTAAGCGCGACTCGATGCGCGAACGCATCTCGGTCGGGGAGTTCCCGCTCGTTGTGATGCAGCATGGGGATTTCCTGCATGATTGATCCCCCTAGTCTCACACTTGACAGTTTTGTGGAGCTGTTCCGCTATCGTTGATAGCAGACGTCATATCTGGTACCTCGCGCCTGCAGGGACACTGGTGCAAACCGACATCGGGCGGATACGCGTTCTGAAGCACAGCAAGGTAGATAGTTGGATCGTGACGGTTGTCATCAAGAAAAATGCCGACCACAAGCGGCTTCGATCACACAAGCTGCGTGACTAGTGTCGCCGGCGCGACCCAAGCTGTGGGCTGACCAGGAAGGCGGGCATGCTAATGCTGCAATCCTCAGCTGTTCGATCGAGAGGAGCAACTGAGACGGTTCGCGGTCGGCTGAGGCGACTATCGTTGCACATGATGACAAGATCAATCCAATCACCGCACTTTTCAGCGTCATCCGCTTCGAGGGTCTGACATCGAACAATGTCGGGTTCAATACCACCGGCACACAAGCGATACGAAATAGCCGATCGCAAGCGTTCAGAAGCGTGAATAGTTTTGCCGCTCTATGGCCAAGCGCACGGAGTTCCTGAGTTCCACTGGTTCGCTGCGTCGGTAATAGCCGGCAAAGCGGCTTGGTCGTGCGGCTAGAACAGCCTCCGATATTGAGTTCGAAAGTCACCATGGAATATCGGCAACACCCTATGACGATATTAGTCATCGTCCGGCCTACTTCACATCTGGGTAGTCCGCTTCTCCGCCTTTCGATGTCATGAAATGTTGGCATCGCTCTTGCTGGTGCACAACAGGGTCAGTCGAGTGCTTAAGAAGCCGCCCAAGTTCTTCCTGTCGCGTGATCAACTGCGTCGCTTTCCATCGGACGGCAAGCGACGCCTCCAGGAATGAAACATCTGCGTCTTCGATGCATCGAGCCCTAATCGACCGCTCGCTAATAGCCGCCAGAGGTGACCGGTCGTTGGTTCATCAACTCAAGTGTACTGACCAGCTCCTGCCCCTGAAGCGACCGCGGATCGGGCTAGCGACCTCAGAATGCCGGTTAGATAGCTATGTTTGGTTTATCGACCAGGAACGACGCGGTACAGGACCAATGTGGGAATGACATGATCGAAAATGACATGATCGAAGACGGTCTCGCAGGCGCACCGCGGCAGTGCGACCAGTCTGCACTGCAATGTGCGCGCTTCTTGAAACCGATCGCACGAGCCGTTCGTCTTCGTCGGAACGAGCCGAGGGATGATCGCAGGTGCAGAACGAATCTGTGATCAGGCGGCGGGATTTGCTGGCGCTGATCGGGACCATCGCCGGCAGTTCGGCGATGTATCACGCGATGACGAGCCTCGGCTTCGCATCCGAGTCCGCCTATAAGGGGCCGCTCAAGCTCGCGGGCGACGTGAAGGGCGCTTCGGTGCTGATCCTCGGCGCGGGACTTGCCGGCATGACGGCGGCGCTGGAGCTGCGCAAGGCCGGCTACAAGGTCCAGATCCTCGAATTCAACAGCCGTTCAGGCGGCCGCAACTGGTCGATCCGCGGCGGCGACAGCTTTACCGAGCTCGGCGGCTTCAAGCAGACCTGCCAGTTCGAGCAGGGGCTCTATCTCAATCCCGGCCCGTGGCGGATTCCCTATCATCACCGCGCGCTGCTCGACTACTGCCGCCGCCTCAACGTGACGCTGGAACCCTTCATCCAGCTCAACCACAACGCCTATCTGCACGCGACGCGTGCATTCGGCGGCAAGCCGCAACGCTTTCGCAGCATCAAGGCCGATTTCCAGGGCGGGGTGGCGGAGCTGCTGGCGAAGATCAGCCAGCAGGGCAGGCTCGACGAGTTCGTCACCAAGGAAGATCAGGAGATCCTGCTCCAGGCGCTGCGCGACTGGGGTGCGCTGGATCGCGACTACAAGTACAATGCCAACCTCGGCTCCGCCGAGTTCCGCGGTTATGCGCGCGATCCCGGCGGCGGCTTGATGGGCGATCCGCTGCCGAGCGACCCGATCCCGCTCCAGGAGCTCTTGCGGTCGCGGATGTGGCGCTATCTGCAAAGTTTTGCACGCTACGATTTCCAGATGACGATGTTCCAGCCGATCGGCGGCATGGACATGATCGGCAAGGCGTTCGCGCGCGAGGTCGGCGATCTCATCCGCTACAATTCCAAGGTGACGCAGATCCAGCAGAACGGCTCGGGCGTCACCGTGAGCTATGTCGACACCGCCAGTCCATCGGCGGTGCAGCAGGCGACCGCCGACTGGTGCATCTGCACCATCCCGCTGCCGATCCTGAGCCAGCTGCCGGTCGACGTCGGCGCGCCGATGAAGAATGCGATCGATTCCTTGCCCTATGCCGCCTCGGTGAAAGTCGGGCTGCAGTTCAAGCGGCGGTTCTGGGAGGAGGATGAGGCGATCTACGGCGGTATCAGCTACACCGACCTGCCGATCCAGCAGATCGCCTATCCGAACTACGGCTTCAACCGCGGCGGCCGCGGCCTCCTGCTCGGTGCCTACATGTATGGCGGCGCCAATTCGTTCGAGTTCACCGCGATGACGCCGGCCGAGCGGGTCGCCAGCGCGGTCGAGTTCGGCGCCGCGATCCATCCGCAATACCGAAGCGAATTCGAGCACGGCGTCGCGGTGGCCTGGCATCGCGTGCCGTTCACGCTCGGCTGCGTCGGCCAGTGGACCGAGGCCGCCCGCGCCCAGCACTACCGCAATCTGTGCCAGATCGACGGCCGCATCGCGCTGGCAGGCGAGCACGCCTCGCAGCTGCCATGGCAGGAAGGAGCGATCCTGTCGGCGATCGACGCCATTACCCGATTGCACGAACGCGTGGTGAAGACGTGATGATGTGGGCAGACACAGCCGTCGCCGCCGCGCTGGCGTTGCTGCCGACAAGCGCGACCCTTGGAGAGGACAACGCCACGGGCAAGTGCACCTTCTCCTCGGACCGTGGATTTCTAACCAGCGATGACGCTGTCGACCTCCCTGAGGAACTGGAGACGCGCTGGGTCGGCGATGGCTGCGACTGGCGTCCGTCAGGGAGCCTTGCTTGTCAATGTGACGTCGACAGTGCCGTCTACTGGGAAGGCAATTGGGCTCAACAAGATGAAGGGCAGGTGCGGTCTGCATTCATCGAGTATGGCCTGATCCGAACTGATAACGGCTAGCCGCTATCAGTTCAAACCGTTCTCTTAGGGCACGTGCGGAATCGATTTCGGGAGGAATAGGCAGATGGGAAATCGTTACGTGCCACTCATTGGGATGGTTGCGTTGGCTAGTCAGCAGTATCTGGCGATCGCGTTCATCTATTCGGCCATCCCGTGATCCTTCGGGGCAACGGTGCCAGCTTGGAACTGGTCGGCCTATATGGCACCGCTTTCTTTGCATTCACCGTTAACTTCCTTTGGGCCCCGGTGGTGGATCGATGGAGCCTCAATCGTCTCGGGCTGAGACGTTCGTGGATCTTGCTGACCCAAGTCGCCAGTACCATTGTGCTGGCAGCGATGGCGTTCTTGAATCCAAAAACCGATTTTGTCTCGCTTTTCCTTGTTTCCCTGGTACTTGCGACCATTGCTGCCACGCAGCGGATCGCATCTTTGGGCTATATAGCCGAAGCTCTCACTTCCAGCGAACGGCCGCTCGGCGCAGCGCTGCTGGGTTGGGGGCGGGCCATCGGCCATGTCATCGGCGGCGCCGTCTGCCTCCAATTGATCGAGATGGTCGGTTGGCGTCCAGCTTTGTTGGGTTTGGCGATACTGCTAGCCGTTTTCGCTGGTTGGGTGTTCGCTATTTCTGAACCGCTCCAACGCAGCGACCGATGGAGCTCGACGCAGCGCCTCTCGATCTCCGCGATCTTTCGCTACCATGGTCTGTGGACGACTCCCGCATTGATCGTGCCGGCAGTTATCGGGATCGCTGTGGCGTTCGCGACGGTTCAGTTACGGCTCGTTGACCTCGGCTTCGCCGCAGCCGACATTGGATGGATCGGAGCGCTTTCGAACGTATTGACGTATACGGTGGTAGCGCCGCTGACCAGCGCCATCATCGGCCAAATGGCACCGCAGCGAGGCTTGATCGGGGGCTGC
This sequence comes from Bradyrhizobium sp. UFLA03-84, assembly GCF_002289535.1. Taxonomy (NCBI): domain Bacteria; kingdom Pseudomonadati; phylum Pseudomonadota; class Alphaproteobacteria; order Hyphomicrobiales; family Nitrobacteraceae; genus Bradyrhizobium; species Bradyrhizobium sp. UFLA03-84. The sequence continues at coordinate 66,797 of NZ_NSJY01000012.1, forward strand.
GCAGTCATGGCGATAAGTTTCGGCGCACTTGCGATGGTTGATCGCTACGTCAGCGTTCGCGTAAGCGCCGTCGTGGGCGTCGGCATCGTTTTCGCGGCACTCGCTGTTCAGCATGTTACATTCACGAACTGGTTTCTCGGGCTCGCCCGGCCGGACAAGGCAGGGACAGATGTCACGTTTCTGACTTCGGTAATGTCGGCGTCAGCGTTGGTGGGCTTCGCAGCGAGTGGGTTTGCCGTGGCGAGGTTTGGTTATGCTGTCACGCTGATACTCCCGGGCCTCGGCTCTGCTCTCTCCGCCTTGCTCGGCCTGGCATTGCTCCGTCAATCTGATAAAGAAGGGCCGGCGAGGGTTAGTAGGCCCTTGCCTGCGGAGCAAATTGTCGGCGCGAGGGAGTTACGGAATGAACGACGATGATGCAGTGATCACGCTGATTGGCCGCACCTATAGTTTTGAATCAGCTCATCGCCTTCCCCATCTCCCCGATGGCCATAAATGCAAGAACCTACACGGCCACAACTATCGTATGGAAGTGGTGATGCGCGGAGGGGTGGACGCGAGGGGCTTCGTGAGGGACTTCGCTGAGATGGATGCCGAACTGGAGCCGCTGTTGAAGCGCGTCGATCACCGACTGCTCAACGATGTCGATGGATTGGAGAACCCAACCGCCGAGATCATCGCCCGTTGGTTCTTTGATCGCATTTCCAATTGCGCGAGTGTGCGGATTTATGAGACCGCCGATTGTTGGGCGGAGGTTGCGGCTTATGGCGGCAGTCTAAAAGGCACGCCGAGTTAGTCGGGGGTGGTGAAACGCCAACGATGCCGGGCAATGTGCCGGTGCTCGGCGGCGTCCGCGTGTGCCTAGGTAAGAACTCGGCCGATATTTCAGCAGCCGTGCCATCGATGTTCTCACCGGGTCCGTCAACGATCACCCGAAACTGCCTCTCGACAGTTTGTTGCCACGGCCCGAGGGAAACAGTTGGAATCAGGTTTAAGTGAACCCATCAAGTGAGCAACAAAACGTGTCATCGAGAATTTTTCTGAGGTGAGACTCGCTTCTCGAAATCGGCTGAGTAAAGCGCTTCCTGGAGAGAATCACTGCTCCATCGTCAACAGGAGTTCCTCGCCTTCCTGCGCCACAGCGAAGCTAAGTGCCGCCCTAACTGGACATCCATCTCGTCGTCGATAACTACGCCACCCACAAGCATCCCAAGGTTAGGACCTGGCTCGCCCGACGCCCGCGTGGGCACATTCACTTCACGCCAACCTACGCCTCCTGGCTCAACCAGGTCGAACGCTTCTTCGCGCTCATCACCCAACGTGCGATCCGGCGGGGATCGTTCGATTCCACCGCCGACCTCGTCAAAAAAAATCGACCGCTTTATCCGCACCCACAATGCAGATGCTCGCCCCTTCGTCTGGACCGCAACTGCCGACTCCATTCTCCAGAAACTCGCGCGACTTTGTCAGCGAATTTGCGGGACAGAACACTAGAGACCTCGTGCAGCTGGCGGTTAGAGTGATCGATCGGATCGCCAAGGACTCGGAAACGCAGGAGATGATGCAAGAAGGCGGCACGAAAAACTTGCAGAATTGGCAGGCGAGCGTGTCGGACCTCCACGCGTGGCTCGTTAAGCAATGGCACGGAAGTCAGCGCGTTTGGATCGGTCACGCCGACCTACAACGCCAACGGCAATCTGACGTTCGATGGCACCTTCACCATGGCGACGACGCCGAATACCGACTGATCTGCGGCAGCTACCATCTTCGATCCGGTACGGGGTCAGAGCTGGCCTCGGTTGTCTGAACAGCAATTCCGCGTCGATAAGTGGAGCTTCTGCCTAGTTAAGCTGCCGCGGAACGGCAGCGAGCTGAAGTAAGCTTGATCCGGGGTGGCCCCGTCAAGGCTCGGGTGGGGACGCCGGCCATTGTAAAAGACGAGATCTCGGATTTCGAAGTAGCACTAAGGACCAACCGCTAGCGAAAAATCACATCCGTTGCCATTGCATTTGATCTTTCGATCAGCGGCTTATGTGCTTACCGCAAACGAAAAGCAGGAACAAGCTTTCGGGGGAAATACGCATAGTGCGATCCGGACGCGGATCGCGTCATCATGTCCGAGCGCGCCAGCGTCGATATGCCCCAATGCAGAATGACCTACGTGATCGATAATTCTTTTCAGTACGCGCAACTCGATAATCTATGATTAAAGGAATGGTCGCAATAGACTCATATAGCAACCGGTCATTGTCTCATTGACGCGATCAGCGCCCGCACAGAGAATTTCGACGATGCTGGTTGTCGCATTGTCCGTCGCGGCCAATCAGATCTCGCAAGCGTCTCGTTTTTCAAACCTTTCGACCTGTGATCCTGCAAACGACGATAGTGCTCCTGAACTTGCTCTGTGGAGTCATCATCCGGCAGTCATCAACGCTCTCCCACAACATCTGCCTAAGCCGGCGACCACTCGCGCTAAGACCGGAGAATCACGCATTCGCCGTGGGTTCCCTGGATCCTGCTTGAGTTCGTCAGCTGTTCATAAGCAAACGCATGGAGGATGCGTTAGGTGGGGCAGTCAACAAACGCAAACTTTCGATCGCGATGGGCTCATAGCTGATTTTGACCGAGGTATTGGCCTTTCGTCGATTTCTCGAATTGCGAGCGCCGTTGACCATCCAACAGAGTCGAGCTTGGCTCGGGTGAGCGTCGCCGCAAAGCCTATGACGGAAGAGCGACGAAAGTTCAGGAGTACCACTCACGCGACATAGAGCGCAGGGCTTGAATCGGACCCTGCGTCAAGTTGTACAGTTCGCGCAGACATGCCCGCGAAAGCACTGACGAATGAAGCAACCATTTTCTTTTGTACTATGTTCTACTTTCGGTTTGCGGGCCCTAATCGGAGTTGCGCTTGCTGTCCGTCGCTCGACTGCACCATACACGATACTGATCGCGAGCCAGCCTCTAGGTGATCGGAATGGGCACATCATTTGCAGTCTTCAATACGCCTGTCGCGTTGCCGATGGGCAATCGAAGGGCGAAGGAATCACGGCGATCGGTCAGCACATGGGCAGCGAAGAAGGGGACGTACTTGGCTCCGCTTGCGTTCACCGCGAGCTCGAAGTCTCTTGTGCCTAAACGGGAGCATGCAATTCAAAGAGCTTCGCGTGTTTGGCAGTCGCTGATTCGACGAAGTCATTCGGTGGCTCATCAGACCACGAGGATAGCGGTCGAGCCGACAAGTGAGTGTCGCACTCGTCAGGGCAGGGCATCCAGGTACATTGGATAAAGATAATGAGACGCATTGACGAGGGCGACAAGTCGCCCATTTCGGAATTTGATGCCGCTGAAGGTCGAGGCGCTGACGGTTCTAGCGCCAAACCGGCTTGTGCTCCTGGTGAAGAGGGGCCATCGTTCGGTTCCATTATGGATCGGATGCGGTCCGAGCTTCAGGATTCAGGTCCTTCGGATTCTCGCAGCATGCAGCGCGACAGCGGTGCAGGCCGATTTGCTGCTCCCTCCTCCGGTGCACATCGGCTCCTCGGGGTCGCGTTGCAGGCCGCAATCGGTGGAAGTCGTCGTCGTTTGCGCTCCTTGCCGGAATCCGGCTCGTCGCGAACGGATGGGGAACTGCCGCGCGATGATCCAGAGACGGAAAGCCCGCTAGGGCGCCCTCTCCCGTCGCACGAAGCGGATGGACCAGAAGGGGGGCGCGTCCACGATGCGCCTATCCAGAATGTCCAAACCCCGGGCCTGCAAAGACCTTATAGAACGCACAGTGGGAGACCAAGGCGAGATGCAGGCTTCTCGCGTCAAAGTGGCGAGGAGCTATGGCGCGACGCTCGAGAGGCTGAAAGCTCGCACGCGAGCAGACGCCCACTGGATACGCAGTCCGTGTCTGAGGGAAGTGGTAGACCAGGAAGGTGGTACGTCGGCGATGCGCCTGCGCAACCATTGCAGCCTGGGAGCTCGGAGCGAGCCCATGGACCTGATCGTGGCGCAGCCAATCTGGAAATTACTCCATCGGCTTCGGATGGTGACCGGCAACGCGCCGATCGGACCACTGACCGCCCGCAAACAGGCAGGCTAGCGCCGCATGGCCAATCCATCTCTGACCGAAGCGGCCGAACCGGAAGGTCGCATGTCGACAATGCTGCCCTGCAGACTGTCCAAGTTGGAACACCGGAAAGGCGTTCTAGACGTTCGGATGAACTAAATGCCGCCTTAAGGGAAATCGCCAGCGCTCGCGACATCGGCGTTTTCTCACGCGCAGTTGTACGTTACAGCAAGCAGCTGGGAAGGCAGGATCGTTCAGACTTTCTGCAAACCGCAGCTGCCCGCTTCGATGCTCGATTTGTGCCGCTGTTGGAGGAAAATATCCGGTCCTCGTGGGGATACGCCACGACATGCAATGAGCTGAGCCGGGAAGCTGGAGGTGAGGCCGGCATGAGAGCTTGCCAGGCCTTAGCGGTTCGGTTGTCGCGCCTCGACAAGACGCTTATGAAGCAAATCGATCCCATCGCACTCTCTTTGTTTGCGTTATCGTTCGGCCGACATTCCTCGGCGGCGAGCTGTCGCGAGGCTGCCGTCGCAATCGCCGGTGAGGTGCCGTCCCAGCTCTCGCGTTTTGACCCGCAGGCGCTGGCCAACCTGGTGAACGGTTTCAGCAAATGGCCGAACGCGGCGGACTGTCGTGAGGCTGCCGCCGCAATCGCCGGTGAGGTGCCGTCCCAGCTCTCGCGTTTTGCTCCGCAGGGGCTGGCGAACCTGGTGAACGGTTTCAGCAAATGGCCGGACGCGGCGGGCTGTCGCGAGGCGGCCGTCGCAATCGCCGGTGAGGTGCCGTCAATGCTCTTTCGTTTTGCCCCGCAGGAACTGGCGAACCTAGTGAACGGTTTTAGCAAATGGCCGGACGCGGCGAGCTGTCGCGAGGCCGCCGTCGCAATCGCCGGTGAGGTGCCGTCTAAGCTCTTGCGTTTTGAGCCGCAGCACCTGGCGAATCTGGTGAACGGTTTCAGCAAATGGCCGGACGCGGTGGAGTGTCGCGAGGCTGCCGTCGCAATCGCCGGTCAGGTGCCGGCCAAGCTCTTGCGTTTTGACCTGCAGCACCTTGCGAACCTGGTGAACGGTTTCAGCAAATGGCCGGACGCGGCGGGCTGTCGTGAGGCTACCGTCGCAATCGCAGGTCAGGTGCCGTCCCAGCTCTTGCGTTTTGATCCGCAGGCGCTGGCGAACCTGGTGAACGGCTTCAGCAAATGGCCGGACGCCGCGGGCTGTCGCAAGGCTGCCGTCGCAATCGCAGGTCAGGTGCCGTCAAAGCTCCTGCGTTTTGCCCCGCAGGAGCTGATGGACCTGGTGAACGGTTTCAGCAAATGGCCGGACGCGGCGGGCTGTCGCGAGGCTGCCGTCGCAATCGCAGGTCAGGTGCCGTCCCAGCTCTTGCGTTTTGACCCGCAGGCGCAGGCGAACCTGGTGAACGGTTTCAGCAAATGGCCGGACGCGGTGGAGTGTCGCGAGGCTGCCGTCGCAATCGCAGGTCAGGTGTCGTCCCAGCTCTTGCGTTTTGACCCGCAGGCGCTGGCGAATCTGGTGAACGGTTTCAGCAAATGGCCGGACGTGGTGGGCTGTCGCGAGGCTGCCGTTGCAATCGCAGGTCAGGTGCCGGCCAAGCTCTTGCGTTTTGTCCCGCAGCACCTGGCGAACCTGGTGAACGGTTTCAGCAAATGGCCGGACGCGGTGGGCTGTCGCGAGGCTGCCGTCGCAATCGCAGGTCGGGTGCCATCTCAGCTCTTGCGTTTTGCCCCGCAGCAGCTGGTTCAACTGGTGAACGGTTTCAGCAAATGGCCGGACGCGACGGGCTGTCGCGAGGCTGCCGTCGCAATCGCCGGTGGGGTGCCGTCCCAGCTCTTGCGTTTTGACCCGCAGGAGCTGGCAAAGCTTGTGAACGGCTTTAGCAAATGGCCGGACGCGGTGGACTGTCGCGAGGCTGCCGTCGCAATCGCAGGTCAGGTGCCGTCCCAGCTCTTGCGTTTTGACCCGCAGGCGCTGGCGAACCTGGCGAACGGTTTCAGCAAATGGCCCGAGGAAGCATCTGCGGGCCAAGCGACGATCGCGATCGCTCGTGAGGTCCGCCGCCGTGGCGATCAACTCTCCCATTTTACTCAGCAGGCGCTGGCGAATCTGGTGAACGGATTCAGCAAGTGGTCGGAAGACCCGGGCACTTGCCAAGCCGCGGCCGTAATCGCGGGTGAGGTCGGTCGCCGCCCGCTCTCCGATTTCACGCCGCAGCAGATGGCACATCTGATAAATGGCTTCAGCAAGTGGCCCGACGACGCAGCGTGTCACCGGGCGCTGGTGGATGTCGCACGCGGACTAGGCCGGGCAGGCCAACGCTTCGGTACCTTCACGACGCCTCAGTTCGGCATGATCGCCAATGCCCTGGGGCGAAGTATCGTGAGAGGAGAGGAGGCGGGCGAGATCACAGAGACCGCTCTGCTGAAGGATCGTTTGCATCAGTTGGCCCATCACCTTCACTATGACAATGATCGGCTGGAGCAGAGCGATGTTCGGACCATAGCCAGCGTTTTCAAGGCCTTGTCGAAGGCTCGGCTGTTCGAGGATCTGGGCTCACTCGCCCCGACCGGGTTGGATCGGCTCAACGAACTGCATCGTGCCCCTGGTTTTGCCGCTGAGAATAATCTCGAAACCATGGGCAATCTCTGTGCCGCGCTGGTGCCGCTGGCGCGCAGCGCGCACCTGCGCTGGCACCGCAGAGTGGCTCTCCACTTGCTGAACGATCTCCAGCCGGTCGTGGAGCAAAAGATTGCGGCGCACTTCAATGCAAGCGCGGCAGAGCGAACCCGTGGGCCGCTCGCCAGTCGCGGTCCTGCGCTCTCGATCTATCAGATGATGAAAGCTCGTGCGGTCCTGGCGAACATGTTCAAGCGACCGGATATCGAGGGCAAGAAGGCCGATTTGCGCAAGAGGCAGCAAGAGCTCCGGCACGGTACCAAAGAGACCCTGGCCAGGACGCGCGACCTCATCCAGGGCGATCTTTCCAACATGAGCTGGAACCTGATCGCGCAAATCGAGGCAGAGAGCCCGGTCGATGCGCTGGACGCATTCGTCGAGCAGAACGCCGCAACGATCCAAGACAAATATCCTGCGTCCATATTCGATGTTCACGAGGTATTGCGAGCCATGGATCACGAGCCGAGGCCCCCACAGGGCAAGGCTGGTCTGATGCGGTTGCCGGTGGTGGACATGCAGGGACGGCCGCTGGCCACGGATCCCGAGACACGATACTCGATCTTTCATCGGCTGACCTCAGGGGCGATCGAGGTGGTCGCCGTCCAGCTGCCAGCAAAGCCGAGCGCCCTCATGCTGGCGCGCACGTTCACGTATAAGGGGGTGCCCTACCGCATGGACCTGTTCGGCGGCAGCAAGTTGAAGGCACCAAAACCGACCGTGCTCGAAATCGCCGCCCGTGCTCCAGCCAAGCCGGCAATAGCACCTTCGGGAGGAAAGCTGCTCGCCATTCCCTATGCCGAAACAGCTCCGGGCACGTCTTTCGAGAAGCTGATGCGCGCCTGGGCGCCCTTCAAAGAGGCTTATTGGTACACTCAGCGTAGGGGATTTGCGGCGCCCCCCGCAATCAAGGATCTCGGCCCTCACGACTACGCGCTCGAGGGCGCTTTCAAGCTGTTGCTGGCGCCAGACCGCCCGGCCAACGTGGCGCATCCCTTCAGACTGACCGGACCGGAAGGCCCGATTGCTCTGCGACCGCATGACGGCTGTGGCTTCATCAAGGCCTCACTCGCCGAGCGTATGCTCGCCGTTCGCCGTGCCGGCCCGAAGGAAGGTCCCGATCGGATGCCGGCCTATGGCGAAGCAAGCAGATCGTTCGTACCGGCCTCGGCGCTGCAACATTATCCGCGTAGTGAGCGAGTGGCAGGCGAGGCGCGCGAGAAAGCCAAGGCTTGGCTGGAGAGCAGAGGAGGAGAAAGCCTGATAGGCGAGCATCTGTTTCGTATGGTGACAGCAGGCCACATCGACGGTTCCGGCGCGGTTGCCGTCCCGTCCAGTGACGATTATCTCCATGTGTCACAGCGCAAGAGCGAGACGTTGACGGGAACGGGGGGCGTGCTGATCGGGCGGTCTCCCTATGACAATCCCAACCTGCGCCCGCTTGCCCACGAACGCGTCAAGTCAGCCGCTGATGGGGACCCGACTGCGGCATTCCTCGATAGATGCGTGGCCATGCAATACAGTTTCAGCGTCGCTGAGAAGTCGCGGGAGCAACTGGCGGCCGACGATCCGAGCTTCTTTGCCAAAGGCATTCTGATCGTGGTGCCGGACGAGCTGTGGCCGGCCGACTACGCCGATCGTGGCCTGGTGATGTCGGCTGAGGACGTCAAGTGCCATTCGAGCTGGACCGAGGGCAAGGACCGCGTCAAGGCGGACACGCTGGTCGACTGCGTCGGCATCCTGCAGGCGACCGAGGTGTTTGCTCCGGGTTCGTTGGTCGCCGTCCCGACCGGTGAGCAGATAAAGCTCGACGGCGATTTCGACGGAGATACGATTGTGATCGTCGGTGACCGGCCGCAGTTTTATGAGCATGTTCGCCTGTTCGATGACAAGGAGCAAGCCCGCGGGGTTCGCTCGCTCAAGCCACCAAAGTCGCATACGCCGGCAATCGAGGGCAATGATTACAAATTCAGTCGTGCCAGCCAGATCCTCGCGGCGACGCGGGATACTTTGGAGACTTATAGCGGCCTGCAGCGGAGTTTTCTGGCGCAATCCCATCAAGCACGGCGTTGGTTTGCCGAGCGCGCAGTGTTTGGAACTTTCGAGGGGTTTCATCACGAACTTCATCGCGACATCCGTCAATTGCTGACCCAGGAGCAGGTGAGCGCCCAGGATGTCGAGCACATGCTCGATAGAGCGAGGCCCGAGATCAAGCTTGCAGATCATGCAGTCGCCCACGAAATTGCCGAGTTCCTCGTCACCGAGCTTGAGGCATGGGCAGCAAGCATGGATGAGCAGGTGCTGCCCGAAACGGTCGAAAGCGCGCGCGATACCAAGCTGACGGTGAGCCCGGCGCTTACAGAGCTTTTCCCAAACCTGGCGGAGACCTATCCGGCTGCCACTCACCCGCGCGAGCGTATCCAGGCCCTGCTCGACAATTGTCCTCCGCGCATCAGTCCACGGCCGGATGGGTACATTGCCGATGACCTCGTGCAAAGCGCAGGCAACCTCTTGAGCCTCGGCATCAAGGTCGGAACGGACGCCTTTAAATCCGACACCAGCGTCCAGCTGTTTATGAAGAAAAGCCAACGGCTCCAGAGCCTCCTGCAGCAGGCGCCGGGCCTGAAGTCGGTGCCCTATGTCAAGAGTATGGCGGCGACCCTTAATCACGGGATGTTCAATGTCGACACGACTTTGGAGGATCTGAAGGACAATCCCACATTGGCGGCTTCAATCATGGAGGCCTCGATCAATCTTGCTGCGGAGAAAGGGATTCTGCCTCGCCCCTTTGACCGGCAGCCTGCCGAGGATACTGCCGTCAAATTGACGCTAACTCGCGAACTGGCCTCGGAGCGCGCCCAAACCGAGGTGGCGCGCGCCGCAGTCGAAGAGAAAGCGATCACTGCAGCGGCGCTTCAGGTTGCCGAGGATCTCCGACAAACGGGCATCGATGTGAAGATGCCCCATCTCGGCCGTCGATTGAAGACAGAAAGCTCCCTCAGAGACCAGCTTATGGTTGTGAATGATGTCCCCGAAGGCGCCTCACAGCTGATCAGCAACGCCGTGCGCCATGTCTTCGAAGTGTCCGATAAGGATTTTGCAAAGGCCTTCCGGAAAGCCATTCTGTCGTTTGAGAAGCAAGGCTACACCGAAATCAGCACAGCAAACTGGTTCAGGATGAACGCTCCGACCTTTGTCGGCATCAAGACTGTGCTCGCCACGCCGGATGGTTACCACTTCGAGGCGGAGTTTCATACGCCGGCCAGCTACAAAGCCAAAATTGCCAATCACGATACTTATAAGGAGCTCCAGCGACTGCGCAGAAGCGATGCACCGGATGACCGTAAGATAGAGCAGCTCACGCAGCGCGTGCGCGAGGTCCGCAGAGAAGTTGCGATACCCGATGGTGTCAAAAACATTCCCCACTTTTCAATCGAAGAGGCGCGTACAGCTGGCGTCGGCGCTGGCTTTGCGCTGCGATCTAGCCGACAAACAGGGACGTTCGAGCGATCACCGACCGCAAAGGAGGTTGTCGCGGCCCTCGACGGCCGGCCGATCGTGCTCGTCGGCATGCCCAGCTCCGGCAAATCCACTATTGGCCCACATCTTGCGCGACGACTAGGGCTGCCTTTCATCGACTCCGACAAAAAGATTGAGGCGATGACTCGCATGTCGATCACGGACATTTTTTCGACCAAAGGGGAGCAGTACTTCAGAGACCTCGAGGCGAGTTTGATCGCGGAGTGTCTCGAGCGGGGACCCACGGTGCTCGCCACTGGTGGCGGCGCGTTCATGCGTGAGGAGACGCGGCGCCGCGTCGCCGAGAAAGGGGTCTCGATCTGGCTCAATACCGACGCGGGTGAGATCAGGAAGCGCCTTGCTCGTGACACGACCCGCCCGCTGTTGCAGACCGAGGACCGGGAGGACAAGATCACGCAATTGATCCGCGATCGCGAACCGTTCTATCAACTTGCCGATCTCACCATCGTCCCGGGAAAGCGTAATAACAGGAGCGCGGATCAATGCGTGGTCGCGCTGCATGCCCATCTTTGCGGCGAGGCGAGCGCGGACCGGATACCGGCCAAGGTCATGGGAGCGCAACCGTGACCTTGCCGCTTACAAGGTTGATTGTCGATATCGCGCGCACTGATCGGTATGAACAGTCTCTTCGCCTCGAGTGGGCACACCCCTCGAGCCAGGCGAAGCTCGCCCTGCTCAGTGCTGTTGTATCAACCTCGTCCGACAATTCAAACGCGCCGAGCCAGGCGCGGCCATCTCGAAACGGCAGAGGTGCCCCACATGAACGTGGCACGCGCGACCTAGTGTTCTGTCCAGCAAATTCGCTGACAAAGTCGCGCGAGTTTCTGGAGAATGGAGTCGGCAGTTGCGGTCCAGACGAAGGGGCGAGCATCTGCATTGTGGGGGCGGATAAAGCGGTCGATTGTTTTTGACGAGGTCGGCGGTGGAATCGAACGATCCCCGCCGGATCGCACGTTGGGTGATGAGCGCGAAGAAGCGTTCGACCTGGTTGAGCCAGGAGGCGTAGGTTGGCGTGAAGTGAATGTGCCCACGCGGGCGTCGGGCGAGCCAGGTCCTAACTGGGATGCTTGTGGGTGGCGTAGTTATCGACGACGAGATGGATGTCCAGTTGGGGCGGCACTTAGCTTCGCTGTGGCGCAGGAAGGCGAGGAACTCCTGTTGACGATGGAGCGGTGATTGCGCCGTCGAGCACGTTAAGGGCGGCGAACAGAGCGGTTGTGCCATGACGCTCGTAGTCGTGGGTGACGCCTTCGATGTAGCCGAACCCCATAGGAAGCATGGGCTGGGTTCGTTCGAGGGCTGAATTTGGCTCTTCTCATCGACGCCAAGCACCACGGCCTTGTCAGGCGGATTGAGATAGAGCCCGACCACATCGCGCAGCTTCTCGACAAAGAAGAGATCGGTCGAGAGTTTGAAGCTGCGAGTGCGGTGAGGCTGCAGCCCGAAGAGTTGGAACAAGCGATGAACGGTGCTCTTGGCAATGCCCGTCTCTTAGGCGATGGCGCACGCTCGAATGGGTTGCGGCTTTGGGCTTGCGAGCGAGTGTCTTGGTGATCATCTCGGCCACAGCCTCATCCTCAACCGTGCGAGGCCTGTACGCATCTCGTCGTAGAGTCCCTCGATCCGATCTGCGACGAACCGATTGAGCCCTTTGCCTATCGTATGGGGGCTGACACCAAGCCGCGTCGCCACGATGACATTGCTCGGTTCAAGTTCGCAGGCCAGCACGATCTTTGCCCGCAGCGTCAGCGCCGCAGGGAACGAGCGCGACCGCGTGATGGCCGTGAGTTGCGTACGTTCGTCATTCGAAATCGTCAGCGGCGCCTTCGGCCGTCCGGTGCGCATCGGGTATCTCCTTCGATCAGGATACCCGAAACCTCTGCAATAATTATGCTACGGACTTACGGGACAGAACACTACGCAGACAGGACGGAAATCGAGCGGCCGGTTGCTGACAGACCGCGCATGACTTGCGATCAAAACGTGCGGCTCTCAGGAGGTTTAATCATCTAGCGATTTCCTAAGCAACGCGCGTTCTAGACCATCATCGTTCTGTCAGAAACCTGCCTTCGAGCCCGCGCAAGCTGCTTACTCTTCGCCATCCGGCTATGCGCTCATCGTCTCGCTCCAAAGTCCGCTTTCCGGACGCTCCATCGAATGCAAACAGACGGCGTATCTGTTTGCCGATGTGGCAAAGCGCCGCGCACGCAACAGCGGGCGGAGCAGGCTAGCTCACCTGTCCGTGGCCATCGAGCTCAGGTGATTTCCGACAGCGTCATTGAACTCCAGGCGACTACGGAGCTCGTCCGAGAACCTCCGCACAGGTCGTCTTGTCTCCCGAAGGTGGACGCGTACGTCAGGAAAAATTCACACGAGAAAATGCCGGAGAGGGTTGAAACGCACCTAACGTCAAGTTGTACCATCTGAAAAATAGACGGCGAGGGTCGTCAGCGTACAAAAATCTCCAACGAACGACAGTGTGAGAATGTCTCAAGTCTTAGGCTCACGCAGGAAGCGGCGATCATCAAATGCGCCGTGCTGATCCGGGCCGGCCGCCACGGTCGGACGCGCACGGCTAATCCGACTTCAATATTGCCGGAGTGGCGCCGCGTAAGCCGTCCGGTTGAACTGTCGACGCGCGGCGACAAGCCGACACTCGCGCTCAAATCTGCGGGATGCGTATGGCGGGATCGGAGTGGCGCGTCGCGCCAAATGGGGTTCGAGGGGCGGTCATAATGCGAACAGTTGGGGGATCTGAATGACATCGCTCAAGAGCCTCGCGAGACGTCACATCGCATCCGCGACTGGATGTGCAGGTTGTCCCTGGGCAGCTTCTTCGACTGCCGATCCGGAGCGCACCGGGGCTCTATCGCGCAGGGCGCAAAGCTCTTGAACGGCGCTCGCCGTCTCGATTGCTGGGGCGGTTTTGTTCCAGATGCATCGTTGAATACAACTGAGGGGGAATAGTGTGACAAGACAGCGTTCTTTGCTGACGCCTGGTCCATTGTCGTTATCGCTGGATGTCAGGAGCCAAATGCAGCTTGACCTTGCATCGCGCGATTGCGAGTTCAAGGAAGTGACCGCCCGCATGCGGCGGCTGATCCTCGATTTGCTGGCAAATGCCGACGACTATTCGGTGGTCCCGATTCAGGGAGGCGGCTCTTTTGCGATGGAAGCCGCTCTGTCAACATTCGTGTCTTCAGCCCACAAACCACTCGTTTGCATAAACGGCATCTATGGCGAGCGCATATACAAGATGCTGCGGCTATGGGGTGTCGAAGCGCAGACGCTTGCCAAGCGGGCGACCGACCCTTTGGATCCTCAGGAGATCGGCGAGCATCTGAACCGAAATCCTGGCGTTACGCACCTGTGTTTCGTTCATTGCGAGACCACGACCGGCATCGTCAATCCGCTGGATGCGATCGTGGAGGAGGCGAGGCGGCTTGGCGTGAAGACGATCGTCGACGGGATGAGTTCTTTTGGCGGCATCGATATTGACCTGAGCAAGGGGGGGCCCTGACGTCCTGGTCACGTCGAGCAACAAGTGCATAGAGGGGCCTCCGGGCGTAGCGTTTGTCATCGCCTCTCGCGAACTGTTGGAGAAAGCGGTTCAAGAGCCGAGGTCATTTGTGCTCGACGTGAGAGACCAATGGCTCTCGCTGGAGCGCACAGGTGAATGGCGTTCGACACCTCCCACCCACATCGTTCAGGCAACGACCAGGGCACTGGAGATCCTGGAGGAAGAGAGCATTCCTGCCCGTCGACGCAGGTATGAGAAGGTCAGGGACGATCTGCTCAACGAACTCGAAGGAGTGGTCTCCCCGCTGCTGGCCGCCAACGTGCAGTCGCCGGTCTGCGTTGCGTTCGTTGCGCCGTCGGGGATGGCGGATCAGGCAGCATTCGATGGGCTGTATCGCCACCTGGCGAGCCACAACCTCTACATCTACTCCAAGCTGCACATTGCGACGCGGAGTTTCCGGATCGGCTGCATCGGGGAAATTCAATCCGGATGGATTCAGCAGTTGGGTTGCGCCTTCCGGACATACTTCCGCCCTGGTCAGGGTGCGGCAGCGCGACCAATATCCGCCCAGGAGACGTCCCAGGCCCTCGTCAAGGTGCCGCCTCGCGTGGCAGCAAGCGCGCAGGTGCCATGGTCCCCCGAGACTGCCGTTCTGCACGCGGGTTACCGTCGCGACCCGGTGACGAAGGCTGTGGCCGTGCCGATATATCAGAACACGGCTTATGAACTCGATGGCGATCTGAACCACATTGCCGACGTCTACAACGTAAAGGCTGATGGGTTCACCTATACAAGGATCATCAATCCGACGACCCGCGCGCTGGAAAGAAGGTATGCGGCGGTCGATACGGGAAGGGATTCGCTCGCCGTCGCATCAGGGCAAGCGGCAACCTTCCTTGCCATCGTCAACCTGGCAAGCGGGCAGGTCGGGGATAATGTCGTCGCCTCGCCCTATCTGTATGGCAATACCTGGAACCTGCTCCATAACACGCTGAAGCGTCTTGGCATCAGCGTCAGGACGGCGGATCCTCGAAGGCCCGAGACGTTCGAACGTGCCATCGATGATCGCACGATATGCCTGTTCGGAGAGGTGATTTCGAACCCCTGTCTGATTCCGCTTCCGGTCAAGCAACTGGCGGAGATCGGTCGGAAGTACGGCGTTCCCGTGGTGGTGGATAATACCACGACGCCACTGGTATGCCGGCCGTCAGATCTCGGTGCTGCGATCACGACGTACTCCGCGACGAAATACATATGCGGTCACGGCACCACGTTGGGCGGGCTGATTGTCGACAATGGAAAGTTCAGCTACCGCGGAGCCTCCCGCTTTCCGTTGTTCAACGGTCCTGACGAGGCGCATGGCGGGATTATCTGGCGCAGCGCGCTGCAGGATGTCGACGATCTTGGAAAAAGCGAGTTTCTGCTGAAGGCTCGCATGACTTGGCTGCGCGATACCGGGGCTGCGATCGCTCCGTTTGCGAGCTTCCAACTGATCCAGGGGCTTGAGACGCTGCCGCTTCGCATGAAGCAGCACTGCGCCAACGCCAGGGTCGTCGCAGACGCTCTCAAGAAGCATCCAAAGGTGCGCCGTGTTTTCTATCCGGGGCTCTTCGAAGGCGCCGATCGGGAAACCGTCGACCAGACGCTCAACCCGGCATATGGGCACGGCGCAATGGTCATGTTTGAGGTGGAGGACGAGCTGGCCGGACGCAAGTTCATCCAGAACGTCGACTTGATGTATCACGTTTCGAATGTTGGGGATGCGCGCACACTGGTGACGCATCCCGTCTCCACGACACACACAACCGTTCCACGAGAAAAGCGCGAGGCCGCGGGCATATTTGGCGGTTCGATCCGGCTTTGCGTCGGCATCGAGGACGTCGACGACATTGTCCGCGATCTGCACAAGGCGCTTGCCGCAATCTGACAACCTAGAAAGTGATCAGGAAGGGATTCTCATGAATCAGCCAGAAGCTTGGAAACTGAGGTCGTCACGCTATGAGGCCGTTCCATTCAGTCGCGAAATCAATAGGCAGCTCTCCGAGCTGAGGCCCGATAACATAACGGGTGCTGCCTATATCGCGAAAGACTACGTCGTGATCGCGGCGTGCACGCTCGCGACCGTGTCGGTCTCATGGTGGTTGTATCCGCTCGCGGTCCTTCTGATCGGCGCCTACCAGCGTGGATTGACGACGATCGCCCATGATGCGGCTCACCGCACGCTCGCGAAGAACACCACCTGGAACTACGTCCTTGGGATTCTGTTCGCTGCCTATCCGTTGTTCCAGCGCCACTGGGCCTACCGGATCTCACACGTCTATTTGCATCATCCATATCTCGGCGACCCGGACAAGGATCCTGACCTGAAGTTCTTCCTGGCCAACGGTGTTTACGACGTGCAGCCGCCTGAGCGATACGCGTTCAACCTGATCTGGAAGCCGATATTTGGCGGTGCGACGGTGGCGTACCTGAAGTATCTCTGGACCAACCGGTTTTCGATCAGGGATGCCGAGGACGAGAGCCGCTCAGGCATACTTATCGACAAATATGGCTTCTATCTCTTCTGGATCTGCATCCTGGGCGGATCATATGCCCTTGGGCTGCTCCACATCGTGATCCTGTTCTGGATCGTGCCCTATCTCACCACGTTCCAGGTGCTTGGCTGGTTTGTTGAACTCGCCGAGCATTCACCGATGTGCGAGACCGAGACGCAGAACGTCTATCTGACAAGGAATCGCAAAGGAAATTTCCTGGAGCGGGCTATCCTTGGGCAAAACCTGGATGAATATCACCTCGAGCATCACCTCTCGCCTGGCATCCCGTTCTGGCTGTTGCACAAAGCCCAGAAAATCAGGATGCAGGATCCGGCTTACGCAAAGGTTGCCGCAAGCTGGGGAGGGCTCTTCGTCAAGGGGCCGCAAGGTCAGCCGAGCGTCATCACTCAGTTGAAGGAGCGAAACCGACGACTGTATGAGCAGTCTGTGCGCGGTGCCAGCACGAGCGGACAACCCGCGTGACGTTGCAACGGCCAGACAAAGCCCGCGCCGTGGTCGGCATCACCTCGAACCGTCTGTTGGTCGATGGAGTGCATCGCGATTGGTTGCGGCGCAAGTACGTCAAGGCTCTGCTTCATCATGCGGGCGTGGCCTGCGTCATATTGCCGACGATCGACGCTGAAGATGCGTCCGTTGAGACCGCACGGGCGATCATGCGGACTCTCGACGGGCTCGTGTTGACAGGAGACGAATCCAACGTCGATCCTGCCATTCTGAGGGCGCCTGCGTCCTGTCCAGGGCCTGATCAGCAAGACATCGAGATTGGAATCCGTGATCGTCCCCGGGACAGGCTCTCCGGGGTAGCGATCAGAAACGCCATTGCGCAGGGAATGCCGATCCTGGGCATCTGCCGCGGTCTGCAGGAGCTCAACGTCTATTTCGGCGGCACGCTTCGCTCATCCCTTAGCGCGTGGAGTCTAGGAAGTGGCCAGATGCATGCCGAGAAGACAGACCGCCCGAGAGATCGCCAGTACGATGTCGCGCACAGTATCAGGGTATGTCCCGACGGTGCGCTCTTTCCGATCGCGCGCACCGTCGAAGCACAGGTCAACTCCCTTCACAATCAAGGCATAGAGGTGCTCGCCAGCGCCCTAAGACGGGAGGCGTGGGCGCCTGACGGCCTGGTCGAAGCGGTTTCGGTCGTGGGCGCGCCGACGCTGCAGATCGCCGTGCAATGGCACCCCGAATGGCACGCCTCGACCGATCTGCTGAGCAAGCGACTATTCACGGCGTTCGGAGAGGCGTGTGTTGCGTACGCCGAACAAAGAAGCACGAGAGGTGGACAGTGACATTTCAAACCAAACGCGGTCCGCCTAGATCGAAAAAGGAGTTCGTCGAAACCGACGCGCCGGCATGGTTCGGGCTGCGTGCTGCGCCGCAGCAACCTCGAACGAACGGCGGACGATCGACAAGCCGCTTCGCTCTGGGAGTTCTCTTCGTGGCGCTTTACGTCGTCCTGAGCGCGGCAGGAGAGGTGTATGCGGCATCGTATTTTCAGCAGGCAGACCTGTTCGTCGCTCTGTTGGTGTCCTTTGCTGCGGTATGTCTGTCGTTCAATCTGCTCGCTGGTCACGGGACGGGCAAGGCACGAGTGACGAAGCCAGCGCTCGTCGCTTTTGTGTCGCTCAATCTCGTGACCGCGGTCAGCTGGATCGGATTATTTGTCGGCCTGAAATACGCCGAGCCTGCGATCGTCGTCGCGTTCATGGTGGCGATAGGACCCGCCGCAACGGTGTGGTTGAATGCGCTGATCAGGCGGAAGGGTATCCCGCCAGCAACCGACATCGTCGTGAGCGTTACGATTGCGATGATTGGCGGCTATATGATCTGGATCTCGGTCAGCGGCAATGCGGGTGTGCAGTGGGGACCGCAATCGTCCTTCGGCATCGTCCTCGCAATCGTGGCGGGCCTATCGCTGGCGCTCACAAATATACTGGTCAAACTACTATTCGATTGCGGGTTTTCCGGTCGACAAGTGTTGGCGCATCGGTTCTATGGAACGATTTTCCTATTGCTGGGACTGGTCGACTATTCCTCCATCGTGCTTGAGATCTCGCAGCATTGGCCTGCGATCGCAGCGATTGGGCTTTCCACGATCATTGTTCCGTTGCTTTTGATCCAGGAGGGCATCCGCCGCGTCGAGCCCTTCACCGTCAACATGGTGCTGTCCACCGCCCCTGTCATCACGTTCCTGTTCCAGTACTTCGATTCTCGTATCGTGCCTTCGCTCCACACGTTCATTGGAAATGTTCTCATCACGATTGTCGCTGTCGGCAACGTCTACTCGCAATATCGGAGGACCGCATGAACGAACGCAAATGTGTAATCGTCGATGCATATTCGACTGGCCGATTTCTACCTGAAGAGTTCAGGCGGTACGGAATTGGAACGGTGCACGTGATGTCGGCTGCACAGATCCCAGCCATCTTCCAGTCGCATTTCGACGCGGACCTGTACGATGAAGTCATTCGTCCCCACGAATGCATGGCCCACGACGAGATCGTCGAATTTCATCTTCAGGCCCTCCGCGGCAGGGAGCTGGAGTTCGTTATAGCGGGGTCTGAGACCGGAGTTGAGCTCGCCGATTCCATCTCGGAACGGCTGGGGTTGCCTTCGAATGGGACGGCTCTGTCAGCCGCCCGGCGTGATAAATCGCGGATGTCCGAAGCGTTGGCCGCAGCAGGCGTGCGATCGATCAGGCAGGTCGTGTCTGACAATGCCGTTGAAATCGCTAGCTGGAAACGTCAAGAGAACTTCGATGAGATCGTGATCAAGCCACTAAATAGCACAGGCACGGAGGACGTGTTCTTCTGCTCGGCTGATGCGGATGTCGAGCGCGCTCTGGCTGCCATCGTCGGAAAGACGAACCGGGTCGGAGCGTTCAATGAACTGGCGCTTGCACAGGAGAAAATAAACGGTCAGCAATATACCGTAAATGCCGTCTCGATCGATGGAGAAGCGTTCATCACCGAGGCCTGGACTTATGAGACCGTTCCCGTCGAGGGCGCATCGTCGGTCTGCTCACGCGAGTGGTTGCTCGGATCCAGGGAGCCAATCGTTCTGGAGTTGTCCGATTATCTTGTGCGTGCGTTGCAGGCACTTCAGATCGTCAACGGACCAGCGCATGCGGAGATCATCGTCGATGATCGCGGACCAGTTTTGGTTGATTTCGGAGCGAGACTGCAAGGAACCATGTCGGCAAAGGCCAGGACCATGGCGTTGGGTGACAATCATATGTCGCTGACGGCCTGGCGGTACGCAAATCCCAAGGAATTTGGTGAGTGTATGAGGTTGCGTGGGGCCTACAAGCGACAGGCTCATGCACTGTGCGTCTCGTTGATCTCCGATATGAGCGGTGTCGTTGCCGGTTACTCCGGATTGGATGCAATCCGTCACCTCTCGAGCTTTGCGGATGCCATCGCATTCGTTCCCATAGGCCAAAAGCTGGTCCCGACGATCGACCTGGTGTCCACACCAGGCATCGTGTACCTCGTCAATAACGACCTGGCACAGCTTGAGGATGACTATCGCCAATTGCGTGCGCTGCGGATGAACCAGGTGTTCGATCTGATGGCGCAGGAAGGCGGCGAATGACCGCCATCCGTGTGGCGCGCACGAACTCAGCTCGTGCGGCGATGATTGGCGTGAGCGACTTTGACGGTATCCTTCGAGGTAAGCACGTCCTGGGTGAAGATCTCTCGAATGGAGACAAGATCGTCAAGTTCTCTGAAGCGGTGCTGGCGTGGGATTGTGCGGACCGCCTCATTCCCGAAGGATTCACGCAAAAGCCACTCTCAGCATTCGGAGATGCCGATCTGCGTGTTCTGTCTGGCACCGGCCGTTTGGTGTCTTATCTCGGCGATCAGGATCTCTACCTTGCCGAGTTTATGGGCGCACATGAGGACATCTGCCCGCGAGGTATCCTGCGCAAAGTCCTGAAAAGGGCAGCTGATCACGGATACGGCTGCACGGCCGGGTTCGAGTTCGAGTTCATGCTGTTCAATGAGAACGCCGACACGATTGAGGACAAACCGTTCGGCCAATGGGCTCCGTTCACGCGAGGGCCTTTCGGTTACTCGATTGCGCGCTCTGTCGCGCACCAGGAGCTGTTCGGCGAGATCTTGGCGCTTTGTGAGAAGGCCAGAATACCTCTCAGCGGCTTGCACTTCGAGACAGGGCCGGGCGTGATTGAAGCATCACTTCATCATTGTGATGCCCTGGAAGCTGCGGATCGAGCCATCATCTTCAAGGCAATGATAAAAGCCTGGGCGCAGACGAAAGGCATGATGGCAACATTCATGGCCAAGGTTCGTGAGGATTGGCCCGGCCACTCGGGCCATATTCACATCTCGGTGTTCTCGGACGGACAGAATGCGTTTTACGATAGTAACGCGTTTGGCAACGTCTCAAAGATCATGAGGCATTTTGTCGGCGGACAACTGAATTACATGAATGAGTTCTGTGTCCTCGCCGCGCCGAACTTCAATAGCTACAAGAGATTGGTCCCCGGCTACTGGGCGCCGGTCTGCCCAAGCTGGGGAATTGACAACCGCTCCTGCGCGGTGCGGGCCATTCCGGGAGAGCCGTTTTCACATCGCCTCGAGTACAGGCTGGCTGGTGCAGACATGAACCCATATCTCGCTCTCTCATGTGCTATCGGTTCGGGTGTGCTGGGCGTCGAGACCGATGCGGACTTGCCGGCTTCGATCGTCGGTGACGCAAGCATGGAAATGTGTCCGCGCTTCGGAAGGCTGCCTCAAAGCCTGTCGGAGGCAACATATCGGTTTGCACAGTCGCCGGCGGCCAATGATGTGTTCGGAGAAAGGTTTGTCGAGGCCTTTTCCTGCTCCCGGCGCTGGGAGTGGGAGGCCGTTCAACATCGGGTGACTGACTTTGAACGTCGGCGGTACTTCGAGATCATCTAGCTGTTCGCGCTATTGAGGATTGCCGCCGTTGCGCCGCGGTTGGTCAGGGCCTGGGCGTCCGTCCGGGACAGCCGCGGAAGTTCACGCCTGGACCCTTCCTTCCTTCGCCGTGTTCTTGGAAGCTGGCAACCATCCCAATCCTGCTATCCATCTTGTTGCGCTTCAACTGAACCTCCGGCCGCAGGGCGACCGGAGGTTGACCCAACAGGTCTTCGCGTCAGTGCCGCTTGCTGCCTATCGGCGTGCTGTTGGACGCAGGGTCGTCAACCGCTTCATTGTCGGACGCGTTGCCGTCGTCTGCATTCTTTGCGCCCTTGGTCGACTTCCTGCCCGCTTTTGCGCCAGCGGCCCTGAGCTTAGGCGACGGGTCGTCATCATCGCTTATCCCGCTCTGTACGCTTGATGCTTCGCCTTTGCGAGCCTTGGCATCTGCGGCAAGGCTTTGCGCAATGACTGGGTAAACAAGGAAAGCCGCAAGGCCGCATGCGAATACGGAGGTCTTCACCAATTTCATTCACGTCTCCTGGATCGATTTGCTTGACGGAGCGATTTTGGCTCGACGCCACGCCGCCCGCCTGCGCCGCTTGCGTCGCGTTAAGCGAACGTGCAGCGCGGCTTCATCTAATCTCTCTTGTGTGGTCATCGTTTAGGAGATTTGGGGTAAATTCGCGAAGTTGTTGTCTTACCTGTGGCGATACAGGATCTGCGCTGCTGAAGTCGCCGAAGTCCCCGGCCGGGGAGATGGACGCGCGCGACGGGCGGCTTTAAGTTCGCACGTCTGGAGTCGTCTCAAGGCAGGCACCGCCTTTGTCGTGGAGCTTGTCAGCATCCTGTAAGCTAAGCTCGGCAGTCTACCGCTATCGAAAGCCGGCTTTGGCGGTTCTCCGGGAGACTAGGTATGGCTTCTATCGAACGAGCTTTGTCTACGCACGCTATGCCAACAATCATCGAGGATGAAGAAATCCAGCACCCGAGAACGGAAGCCTCTCCATCAGCCGATCCAACGGAGTTTCGCCAGCAACCAGTCGCGCTGAGAAGAGTCGGATCATCCAACGCGGGCGACAATTCCCTGGGCAGTATGTCGCAGGAGTTTCGCGCGGTGCTGGCCGGGATAGGGGAACGTCGCCCGAGCTTCGCTTGAATCCTCCCTATCGTGAGTCTGCGTTGCGCGACGGTCCTCGTCTTGTGCGAAATCCGTCGCAGGGGCGGCCTACTGACCGCCTTACCGGGATTGTCGACCGCAACGGCATTTTGGATAGCTCGGGCGGTATTGCCTCCGAGGCGGATACTAACGAATATAGGCAGTGGTGCCTTGAGCGGTGGGCCGCCAATAGGCAGGGAGCTTCGGCGGAGCGGTTGCTGCTTGCGTTGTCCGACGACCCTCGCTTTGTGCGGCATGATATCGCCCGTGAACCGACCACTCGGGTCAGCAAGCCGCATCGTCATTTCCCGTCGAGCCTGTGCGTCCTCAAGGGGCCCAGGACCTGCGGCGTCGACACGACACCGTCAACAGTTTCGATAACTCCATCGAGAGCCGAGATGATACCAGCGACAGTGTGGGTTTCACTGCTTCAGAGGAGGACCTGCGTCGCCAGCGCGCCATCCTCGAGTTGACTCGACCGGTGCCGCCCCGAGACAGAGTACGCAGCGACGACTCAACGGTACGCGAAGTCGCCCACGTATTCGCAATGCAGCGCGGCCATCAAGCCGAGCCGTCTGTCGTGGGTCCGTTGCGCGGACTCGGCTTTCAGAATCAAGAAGCCGCCGGACCTTCGTCTTCCGCCGAGCCTTCACGCCATCACCAGCGACTGGATCGCGCAACAACAGGGCCGATGAATGGCTCCGGGCATCTGGACTTCGGCCCTGTCGTCGGGCCGAACTGGGTCCATCGCGATCAACCGTCCCCTGCTTCCCTGATTCTTCAGTTACGTCAGCACGGCTTACTGCCGAACCAGCGACAGACGACCATCGAGATCAATAGTGTGGCCTGTACAGTCGTGCGGGGGCCGGGAGGCGCACGGGACATTCGTCTTTTCCGTAATCGGTATGTTCCGCCGCCGCAATCTGGCATCGTCACGCCGTGAGCATCCATGGACCGTAGGTCTCGGGTTCATTGCCGTCTCCCTGCGGGAGCGGGCTGTCGGCTCACGCTGAAACCCCGGCTTGCGCCGGGTTTTCACCCTTCGGGCTTCCATCCCTGACGGTAGCTGCGGCGGCGCCGGAATGTCTTGGGCCTCGGGGTGGCCGTAAAAAGGGAGAGGCAGAGTGGGGTGGCCTTGGCCATGACGGGTTGAGGGTCGGAGGAGAGTCTTCCGGCGCCCGTCATGGAGATTGCTGCCATGAATATGCAAATTGTTGATGCCGGCCGAATTGCGAGCGGCGGATACAAAGTGGATGTGAGGCGCGGCGAGCGCGTCGGTCGGGTGTCCTCGGAGTGGTTTTCCCGCCCAGCAGATCAGCGTTACCTGTCGCTCGATGAGCTGGCCCGCACGGTGCACGATCGGGCGAACCGCAGCCGGACGCGCGTGGTCGAAAGCGCGCTGATCCATGTCAACGCAAGCCGTGCCGACCCTGAGCGGCTGGCCTTGATGTTGCCCGGCTCCGACACTCCGGTTGCACCGACGCATTGGAGCTTCGGTCAGCTTGCAAGCCAGGTTGGCGCTCCGGCCGCTTACCTGCGGCAGCTCCCTGCGTCACTCGCAGCCATCAACCTGCAATATGGCTTGAACGCCAATCGTCTGGAGCAGATCAAAACGCTCGAGACCGAGGGGAGCCGTGTCGAGCTTCGCGCCGTCACCGGCCCCGACTATGGCCGGATCTACGACCACGAGTTGGTCGAGGCCGTACAGCGCATCGCCGGCAATGGCACAGGCGATACACGATGGAAGGTGCCCGGTGTACTCGACTGGTCGAGCGGCATCTACAATCCCCGTGTCGACATTTCCAAGGCCACGACGACCCTGTATGCATCAGACAGGGACGTTTTCATCTTTCTGGTCGATGATCTGAATCCGATCGAAGCCGGTCGTCTTCGCGACGGCTCGCCCGACCTCTATTTCCGAGGCTTCTATTGTTGGAACTCGGAAGTCGGCGCGAAGACCCTCGGCATGGCGAGCTTCTATCTTCGTGCGGTTTGCCAGAATCGCAATCTGTGGGGCGTGGAAGATTTCGAGGAGATCACAATCCGCCATTCCAAATACGCAGCCTCGCGATTTGCTCACGAGGCAGCCCCGGCATTGTCGAGCTTCGCCGACTCTTCACCCATGCCGTTCGTCAACGGCATCAAGGCCGCTCGCGCGCGGATCGTGGCACGCAGTGACGAGGATCGCACCGAGTTCTTGCGCCGCCGCGGCTTCTCCAAGGCCGAGACAGGCAAGGTGATAGATGCGGTGCTGGCGGAGGAGGGCCGCCCGCCTGAAAGCATCTTCGACTTCGTGCAGGGCATCACCGCCGTCGCGCGTGACAAGCCGCATCAAGATGTCCGCCTGGACATGGAGACCAAGGCCAAGAAGTTGCTCGACCGCGCGGCGTAATGTCAGCCAAGCCGGAGATCCTGGTCTCCGGCCTGGTACGCCTACCCTTACGTTCAGGGGTGATGGGCGCTGCTCTCTCGCCGTCATGTCCATCGCGGACTGCCAGGTCCGGGCAGTTTCGAATTCTTGCGGGATCGAGACCCGCGCAGGGATTGCGACGACGACATCGGAATCTCTGGCTTCTCGCGTCGACACGATCGGCTGATTCATACAATCGCTGCCACGAACCCATTTCCGTGCGTTCAGCTTCGTGTTCGCCCCAACGTCTTGGCTCAGGGGCAGTCAACATAATCGCCTCTGCCACCGCCGGCGGCCATTTGAGCTTCATCCGATCCGCCATGTGACGGCGCGACCTGGTTTTTTCCGATAGCGCGGCACACGCCAACGAACGCCATTTGCCGCCGAAAGCGAGAGCGAGAGCTGGACAGGCTTGTCCGCGAACGGGTTGGAGGCCGAGAGAGGCTCCCGGCCGCCCGGTTCGGAGAAGCTGACATGGCAAGCGCCGTTTGGAAGATCAAGCTGTCGCCGTCGCGCGACATCCTCTTAAGCAAACTCAACTTGATCCCTTTCGTTGAGCGGGAGGACGCGTGATGGTCTTTGATGTCTCAGAATTGGTACGCCGCCTCGCACGCGAGGCCGAGGGCGTATGCCGACACTATCTGTCCAATGGCAAGCGGGTGGGGCGGTACTGGGTGGTTGGCGACGTTCGCAATACGCCAGGACGCTCGTTGTTCGTACGGCTCCAGGAATCGACAAAGGGGCCCGCCGGAAAGTGGACCGATGCCGCCACCGGAGAACATGGGGACCTGCTCGATATCATCCGCGAAAGTATGGCTTTACGCGATTTTCGCAAGGTTGCCGAGGAGGCGCGACGCTTTCTAACGCTACCTCGTTGCGAGCAGCAAGCCGCCCCGAAAGCCGACGCTCCAGCGGCGCGAGCCGGTTCGCCGCAAGCCGCCCGTCGCCTGTTTGCAATGTCCAGCTCCATCGACGGTACGGTGGTCGAAGCTTATTTGCGGCGTCGCGGAATAGTCAGTATCCACCATAGCGGCAGCTTGCGCTTCCATCCACGTTGCTACTATCGACCCGACGAGCATTTGCCGATGGAAACATGGCCAGCGATGATAGCCAGCGTCACGAATCTTGATGGGCGGATATGCGGCGTGCATCGCACCTGGCTCGATCCGGACGGCTTTGATCGCATCCGGCTCGGCAAGGCTCCCATCGACACCCCACGGCGCGCCATGGGCGACTTGCTCGGTAACGCTGTTCGTTTCGGCCTGGTGGATGATGTGCTCGCTGCCGGCGAGGGCATCGAGACCATGCTGTCGCTGCGCTGCGTCCTGCCGACCTTGCCGATGGCTGCTGCGCTTTCGGCCAATCATCTCTCAGCCATGTTGCTGCCGGCTGGCTTGCGTCGGCTCTATATCGCCCGTGACGCCGATGCCGCCGGAGACGCCGTACAAGCCATCCTTACCCGGCGCGCGGAGGACGCCGGCGTTGAAGCGATCTCGCTATCGCCTTGGCTCGGCGACTTCAATGAAGATCTGCATGTCTTCGGCCTTGAGGTTCTCCGGGCAGCATTGCGGCTTCAACTTGTTCCTGACGATGCCGCCCGCTTCCTGCGCTCGTCCACGATCGAGGCCGGGCAGTCGCGGTAATTCGACCGATGGCGAAAGATCGGTCATAGCCGAACCCAATTGGCGGAGAGGACGCGACCTTCGGCCCTTCTAGCGGGCGATCGGACGGCAAGCGGCCCGGGCCGGCAATGGCTGCGTCCGGCCATTTTCCGCCGCGCGCAGGCAATGAGAAGACACGATCGCGATTTGGCGAGCGCGCTTTGCATCGCGAAGCAAAATAGCCGGTCTTCGCCATCCTCCGCTGCCGCTTCGGCCCTTCGCTTCCGCCCACGCCCTGCGGGCCTAGGCGGACAAGCCGCTCCGGGTTCTGGCCCGTTCCGCCCGCCGTCTGAGTGATCGCCACGAAGGCCGCGATGGGCGCGGCCGCTCCGCCAAAAGGATCTCTTGCGATGACCGACCACGACGACATCGAACCGACGCATGCCCCGTCTCCGAGCGAACACGTCCTCACCGAATTGCAGCTCTTCGGCTATCGCCCCTTCGACGACCAGCCAGATCCAAGACCTCTTCCCGAGGGCCGGATGATCGCCGGTACCATCGTCGATATGTTCGACGTGCTGGTCGCCACGATGAGCAATACGCGGCTTGAACCCGATCTCAGCGAACTCCTCTGGTCAACAGTCAACCTGTTCCACCGGGCCGTCGATCGTATCGAACGACAGCTCGACGACAATGAACAAGCGCAGCACAAAAGCCAGCGGGAGCAGAATGGGTCAGAGGTGCGATCGGTCGAGCTCGAGCGCCTGACGGCGGAGGGCATCACCCTGATCGAGCGCCGAAATTGCCTGGAACTCTTCCGCGACCAGGCGATGGAGCAGTTTGAGGTTCACACCGGCTCGTCCTGGCGTCCTCGGTCGGGCTCGCTGGTGAGCCACCGCACGCTCACGGCAGCGATGATCGACTCCCGCGACTTCATCGCCGCCAAGCGCCGCTCCCAAACCGAGGTCATGTTGCCGGCAGGACCGAAGATCGCACTCACCGGCGGGCTCGACTTCAACGACCACCGCCTCATCTGGGATCGCCTCGACAAGGTTCACGCCAAACATCCCGACATGGTCCTGCTCCATGGCGGCTCACCCAAGGGGGCCGAACTGATCGCTTCCAAATGGGCGACGAGCCGCAAGGTGACCCAGATCGCATTCAAGCCCGACTGGACGAAGCACGCCAAGGCAGCCCCCTTCAAGCGCAATGATGCCATGCTCGAGCTCTTGCCGATCGGCGTCATGCATTTTCCGGGTACGGGAATCCAGGACAACCTCGCCGACAAGGCGAGGCGTTTCGGCATCCCCGTCTGGAAATTCGGTGGCGCGTGAGCGCCGTCTTTTCCAAACTATCGAGCGGAGCTGGACGCCTGTCACTCCGGCGCGTCCAGCTTTGGCTCCAAAGTCGCGGCTTGCGACGGTGGTGGAAGACGCCTTCCTAATCCATCCGAATGAAGCCGCCACCATGCTCGCGCCTGGTCTTGTTCTGACCACACCACGCATTGGCTCGTTATGCCGCGCCGCCTTAGTGCGGTCAGTGGCGGCCTGGCCTTTTCCGTCGCACCTGGTGCTCACGCTTGCGGGGATCGGGCTGCTGACGCGCTTTGCGTTGGCGGCGCGACATGGACGCAGGTGACTGTTCTTGCTTGCGAAGACCCGCCTGTTGGAGCCGGCTGAACTGGTGGGGCAACAGTCTCAACCTTTCTCGTGGCCGCAACGCGCGAATGATGATCCATCGTCACCTTCCTCATCGAACAGGTTGCGCAGGATCGGTAATTGAACGGTGGCAAGTGGCTGGAGTGAGAGCTATCGCGAGCCCCTTCGCAGCGCTTCGACCAGGCTGCGCGGATCTCGGCCGGACCCATCCCTTCGCTTGGCACGGTGAGTCGTTCTCGATTGTTCTCTCATCACGACATCGCCCTTTGCGGCAGGTTGTTTCTCTTTGTTCGCCGATTCGTTCCAACCTCTTGTGCAGCCCAACCGAGATTTGCCAAGTCTTCTCCCGAGCTTGCGATCCAGCCCGCGGACGCACGTGGCCTCTTAGATGGCTTGATCTGGCCGAAGACCGGCTCCGCCTCGATCGTCTGAGCCGCAACGCCGTTGATGCGACTTTCTTCCCCTGGGCTTCGCCCATTCCTCGCGAGCCAAGAAAGTCGCCACAACGGCGTCCTCCGCTGCGCTCCGGCCCGCAAGGGGTGCGTCGCCGATCGTCCTCGGCCTTTAGATCGCCATCGAGGCCGCGGTGGTCGCGGGCTCGAAACACAACAGGAGAAGTGACATGGCTAACATCGGTACTTTCAAGAAGGTGGGCAACGATTTCCAGGGCGAGATTGTCACCCTGAGCCTGCAAGCCAAGGGCGTCCGTATCGTCGCCGAGACCAGCCGCTCCAACGACAACGCTCCGAGCCACCGCATCTACGTGGGCCGGGCCGAGATCGGGGCCGGCTGGTCCAAGCGCTCCAACGAGGGTCGCGACTATCTGAGCCTCAAGCTCGACGATCCGAGCTTCACCGCTCCGATCTTCGCCAATCTCTTCGCCGACGAGGAAGGCGAGGGCTTCAGCCTGATCTGGTCCCGCCCCAGCCGTCGCAACGGCGACTGACTCGATCCACGATGCCTCGCCCGGCTGGTCCGGGCGGGGCATTACCCTGCGCGGGAGATGGCCGCGATCTTGCGGCAGCGTCGCACCACGACCATGCGAGCTTCCCCGGACGGACGCACCGATTCCCTCGAGGAGATCTAGTCGTAAGTAACCGAGGGCGCGTCGTCGTGCTTGAAGTGTCGCTTTCGGACATTGTAACTCACCAGCCAGATGACGCCGACCGCGATCGGCACGAAGGTTGCGGTCAGGAACGAGGGCTCTACTCGCAGTCCGACATCATGCGCGCCCTTGGCAAGATAGCTAAACAGGCTGACCACATAATATCCTATCGCCGCGACCGACAATCCCTCGACCGTGCACTGCAGCCGAAGTTGCTGTCTCGCGCGCTCGTTGATGGCCTGCAACAGGTCACGATTCTGTCGTTCGATTTCGACGTCGACCCGAGTTCGCAACAGATCGGCGGTACGCGCGAGCTTGACCGAGAGAGTCGCCTGACGATCCTCCACGGTCGCGCAGGTTCGCATCGCCGGCGCCATGCGGCGCGCCAGAAACGACGACCAGGTTGGATAGCCCGAGACATCGTTGCCCTCAATGATGGACAGTCGCGATTGGACCAGCTCGTTATAGGCCCTGCTGGCGCCGAAGCGAAACAGGCTGCCGGTCGCGCCTCTTTCGAAAGATGCGGCCAGCGCCGTCAGCTCGGCAAGCAGATGGTTGTTGAACTGCAGCCCTTCACCGCTTTGCATTTTCTCGAGTGCCTCAACAAGACGCCGGTCGATGCGATCGACGGATGGTGCAAGCTCAAGGGCCGTCGACAAGCCAAGAAGCGCCAACGGACGGTAGGTCTCGATTTCCAGGAGCCGTTGCACCAACGCTCCGAGATCGTGCGACGTCAACCCGAGGTCGCAGACGAGGATTTTCGTAAAGCCTTTTTCGTCTGCGCGGAAGTCTGAGGCCGCTACGCCTGCACCGCTCTTTGTGGCAACCATGGCCAGGCTGTTCTTGTCAAAAATCTGTTCGGCCCGCCTGGTCGGCGAGGCGTCCTGCTCCACTTCTAGCCTGATCGCGACCAGCAACTGTCCAGTCTGACGCAACGCGCGGATCAGCGATCGGACGGTACCATCAACTTTGTCAAATTGGTCTGCGGCAGAACGATTTGCGTTAGTCCAGATCCAGGTGAATGTTGTGAATTCCGAATGCTGCTCCCAGCGTAGCGTAGCTGGACCAATGACAATCTGATGAAGTTTCGCCGATTGCTCAGGCGGCGTAAGATTGCGCTCGAGGCAAAAATCGATAAAGCGGCAGCGATCGCTCGTGGCCGCTTCGCCCTGTGCAAGAAAAGCGAAGTGGATCACGCTGAAGGGCGAAACCAGGCGCGTGAAAGGGCGCGCATGCACTTCGCCGAGCACAGCGTCGCGTTGCGGATGTCGCGTGAAGGTTCGCAGATCCAGTTCATCAATCATGTATTGACGCCTTGCTTCAGGGCGAGCAGGCAACCGTCAGCCTTGACGCGGAAGGCAATGGCGGTGCTGGGGGTTCCGCGGCCAGGTTGCTGATCGAGCCATGTCGACGATCATTACCGAGGCCGCATTGATCGCGGGAAAGGGGTCTCGCGGGAGGAGGGTTAGGCCAGGCAGATTGACATGGAGCAGCCTCATCCAGCTTTCGAATGAAGCCATTAAACGGCATCTGCCGGGTACGGCCCGGTGTCGATGACGAAATGCCGGCGTCGCGGCTCACTAAGCGTAGCGGTGCGCCGGCAAGCCCTTTCGCGACCTTGACGGTGGCCCACCGCACCGTCCGACGAATGCTTGGATCTACACGGACATGGTTGTCTGTCTCCGAATCCCACCGAGATCGCCCACCACCGAAGGCGTGCCGCGTGAAAGTGAACATGTGCCGGCCCTCTTCTGAGCGCAATTGTCCGGTCGCATGACCGATGCCGCGCGAGGTCGTGGCAAGCAGGAACGTCTTGCGTTCTCCCAGCGTGGTGCAGACAAACGACCTCGGGCGCGGCAACCGCATTGTCGATTGACGGATCAAGGCCCAAACGCGAATCCCATCTTGTTGCCATCGTTAAGCTTCCTGGCGCAGATAGCCGGTGCAGGATTTGGGCCAGCACTATTCAAGGGGCGCTCCCGCGTCGTTTTTACGCAATGTGGCTTTCGAAGACAGTCGGAGGCGGGTTTCAGACATGAAGCGCGCTTGTCCGACAGAATGCGCACGTGGCACAGGCCGCAGGCAATTGCGTGTTTTCGGCCAGGTGATCGCCCGGCCGCTGCCATTGTTTGAGTGGCCACGCTCTGGCCGGATTTGTCGATGCGGAGCTCTGCGAGTGACCGCGCCCGGACCCGCGGGACAAGGCTTCGGCGATGGGCTGATAACGTCACGTCGAGTGAGGTTGACTGGATCACGCAGCTGGAGCTCTCGCCGTCCTCGTCTTTGTTGCGTCACTCAGAGCAGCGCAAGCATCTTCGTTGGGCCGGCTTCTCAGCGGGACTCGGCGTCGCCGCGTTGTCCTTGATGTCAGCTCTGTCTGGATCGAGCGCACGAAACGACCTCTTCGATCGATGGATCTGCCCGAAGGACGGCTGTGCCTCGACCGACCGATGCGAAGTTATCGGCCTACAACCGGTGCTGGAGGTTGGCCGGCTAAGCGTCCGACCGAGAACGTTTCGTAATCAAGAACGACTGGCTGGCCCGGCGGCGGCAACTCAGACTGCGAGCTGAAACGTTCGTAACTTGCCGGACTATGCGTTCGGCAAAGAAGTCGATTCCGAAGGAGGAGTCCCTACGAAGTCTGATACACGTTGGCTTCTCTACAGCCGCGCCCACAATTTGGGTCGGCGCTCGTCAAAGTTCGCAAAGAAGCCAATTACCTTCAGCAATGGGTCTATGGCCGCCACCTCTGGAAGCAGAATGGCTGCTGCCGGGAGCATTGGACAAACCGCCTATTGTTCAGCGAGGAGCTCGTCGAGCGCTTCAGTGAGTTTGTCTACATCAACGTTATTGTCGCACGAATCGGTCGAGATGCTTGTTACACTCTCGGCATCGCTGTCCTTGGTGCCCCGAGCTTTAGAGAGATACAGTGCAGGTTTATCCGCGCGCTGCCATTCACCGTCACCATTCTTAGTCCACTTTTCGGGATGCTGGGCAGGGTCAAGAACCATGTTCGCTTGATCCAGCTCAACAAAACCCATCGCCGCGAGACGGGATTGCGCTCGATACACGCCGAAACATGATCATTGTCGAGGGATTGAGGTATTTCGTCTGGTCGATTCCGAATTGGCTGCCCTGTTGCGAGCGGTTCTGGACGAAGTGTGCGAAGATGTGTCGCGTCACGAGAATGGTGCTCGAACTCATGTCGCCTGCAGACTCCTGGAAGCCGCCAGCCGCGGAGGATTGGCATGCCAGTCGTGAGGCCCGCCAAACACCGGCGCGGCAATCAGCGCAGATTGCGGTTCGCCTGCTGGTTGCGCTCCAGGGTAAGAGAGCTGCAGTGCGATTTTGACACGCTGAAAATCGTTGGCACCTTTGCCGAAAGATCGCCCCTTTTAGTGGCTGGCGTGCCGTGCAGCAGGACAGCGATCCGCGAGGCACGCAAAGAGAAAGTCGTCGGAGCACGCGCCCCAACCGCGGAATGCGCGCGGCCGCCATCCCTTCGTCAGGCCCGATCGATCTCGCACCCAGCCGTTCTATTCGGCGGTACTGATGCTTTCCGCATGCGAGTAAGCTCTGATTTGCGATCCGATAAAACGATGGTTCTGTACGAAACGAACGGAGTTCGTCTTCAATTTTAACCGGTCCAAGCTTCAGCAATGAATCCGGTGCGTCGGGAGGTGTCGCGAGGCGTTGGTACAATCAAGAGTTTATCTTTTGTCAAAGATTTGCCGCGACCTTCCAGAGCTGGCGCCAACGTTACAACCAGTCCTGCAGGGTCCCGGAATGAGGGTCAAAAAGGGCGCCAAGGCGAGCATATCTGAACTCCTGGCTTTCGAAGCTCCTAGCCGGAGATTTGGCGGCATTTGGCGGGCCGGTCACTGATGAAGCGGTTGCAGGATACGTTCGTGCCGAGCAGATCTCCCTCGTGCTTGGCTATTCGCTGGGCATCATGCTGGCCAACGCCTGCAATGCGACCGTGCTCGCAATTGCCCTTTGGCATTCGCCCGACAGAAACTTTGCCCTGATCTGGGCGGCGACTGTCGTCTGCGGCGCGCTATCGATAGGCCTTAAAGCGCGTTCATCACGACTGATGACGAAGCCTCAGTTCGTGTCGCGCCAGGCCATGCACCGGCTGGTACGGAATGCGCTGGTTCTCGGGACCGCCTGGGCAATTGTGCCGGTGGCTTTCTTCGCGAACGCATCCAATGGCGGGCAGCTCGTCATTACATGTCTCTGCTCTGGAATGCTTGCAGGTGGCGCATTCGCCTTCGCCACGATTCCGGCGGCGGCAGTTGCGTTCACGGCTCCGATCTTTGTGGGTACGGCAATTTGCCTCGGCAAGAACGACGATTTCGCCTATCTGCTCGTCGCTATCCTGGTCGTGGCCTATGGCTTCGTGCTCCTGCGCGGCGTTTTCGCCCATTCCTTCGAATTTACCAGACGCGCTATTGCTCAACTGGAGGCCGAAAGGAGGGGCCGACGGGATACCCTGACCCAACTTCCGAACCGTTTTGCCTTCAATGAGAGCTTAGAAGGTGCCCTCAATAGGCTCGCCCGCACGGGCGAGGAATTTGCGGTTCTTCTTCTCGGCCTCGATCGCTTCAAGGACGTGAACGACAAATTCGGCCACCTCGCTGGCGATGAATTTCTCGTGCAGGCGGCGGTGAGACTACAGCGATGCGTACGGCAGACCGATACCGTTGCGCGCATCGGCGGTGATGAATTTGCGCTTGTTATGACCAATCTGACCAAGGTGGAGGACGCCTTGGAAATCGCCGAGCGGTTTGTCGGCGCCTTCGCCGAACCATTCGCGATCGAAAGATGCGAGATCGCGGGCGCGACCAGCATCGGAATCGCAGTGGCCCCGCGCGACGGCGACGTACCTCATGTGCTCCTGAGGAATGCCGACATTGCGCTCTATCGTGCCAAGCAGGCGGGGCCGGGAACGATCTGCTTCTTTGAGATCAACGACGACAAATCAGCGCACGAGCGCAGGGCGCTGCAGCGGGATCTGGAGTTCGCGATCGACAGAGACGAACTGTTCCTCCTCTACCAACCGTTCTTTGATATTCACGCGAACCGAATCACCGGCTTTGAGGCGTTGCTTCGCTGGCGGCATCCTGTCCGTGGAATAATTTCCCCGACCGAGTTCATCCCAATCGCCGAAGAAACCGGACTGATCCACGGAATCGGTGAGTGGGTGCTCCGACGCGCCTGCGCGACGCTATCGAACTGGCCGTCGGACCTCAGGGTCGCCGTGAATTTTTCGGCGGCTCAATTTCATAACACCGGCATCCTGCAGACAATCGTGCAGGCCCTCTCCCAAGCCAGAGTTGCTCCTCATCGTCTCGAAATCGAAATAACCGAGTCGATGCTGATCTCGAAGTACGCGCCGGCGTCATCGATCCTGACGTCACTCCTGCAATTGGGAGTGACGGTGGCACTTGACGATTTCGGAACGGGATATTCGTCGCTGACTTATTTGCTGAAACTGCCTTACACTCGCATCAAGATCGATCAGTCTTTCATACGGGACATGCTGAGGCGACCGGATAATGCGGCGATCGTAAAATCGATCATCGCACTGACGCGGGACCTGCGGATCGGCGTGGTCGCCGAAGGCGTCGAAACAACCGAGCAACTCGACTATTTGCGTCAAACCAATTGTGATGAAGTGCAGGGATATCTCATCGGTCGACCGGTCGCGGAGGATCACATTTTCGCTCTGCTCCATCAAGACAAGCAATGGTCGACGCCCGCCGCTTGAATGACGCGGTCGCTGCGTTATGCCGATAGTGGTGAACATCCGCATCCCGAGGTGGAGTATACGAGCAGCGGCGACTGCATTTGTCGAGAGGCGCTCACCTGGCGCCAGCACGTGGACACGAGACAGGCTGCGAAGGGCGCCGAGGCGAGGGATGGCGTGGCCGGCTTCCGGGTCCCTGACATGGCTCGCCTCTAACGAGGCGGTCGCCGCATCGCCCTTGCAGGTCGCGACGAGCGCTTGGTGTCGGCTGGCTCGAGCTTTGTCTGCCGCCGGTGATGGGGCTCGCTGTCGCTGGCTCGAAGCTGTGAAGGAACGTTCTCGTCATTGCGCCAGCGCCCGTTTTAGATCCTCGTGCTCGAAGGCGCTAGCCATGCGGTTGATTTCGGCCGTGCGGGCGCCGACCGTTTTGGCGGTTTCGCGCCAGGTTGCCGTCACGACGGCGACGTCTTTGATAATCGCGCGGGCCTGCGGCAGCGTGAGCGCGAAAAACTCCGATGCGGCCTCCAGCAGATCGAGCGAGCAGGTGCCCTCGTCGAGATCGATGTTCGTCGATAACACCCGGGCCTTGAGATCAGTTGGAACGGGATTGAGGTCGTATGCCGGCGAGAGAGACCATCCTGCCTTTCCCAGCCACAGGAAACCGTGGTTGCGGAGGTGATCGTCGACATTGGAGATCAGCACGTTGAAGACGACACGCCGATAAAGGGCATGGGCATCCGTTTTCCCTTGTGCGCCGTGTTGAGCAAGGGCATCGACGATCTCCGGATAGCTGCCGCGCTCACCGTCCTTGGCGCCCATCATCGCCATCGCCGACAGGAACGGGATGCGGATCGCACCGTCGCGATCGAAGCGCCGCGACAGCATGACCGGCTTGCCGGCGACGTCGATCAGTTCGTGTTGCGGAGTGGCGATACCTGCCTGGCCAGCCAGCCGCAGTGCGATCTCTTCCCAGGTCTCCATGCTATAGTCGTCAGTCTCCTTCGGGAATTTTGCGATGGAGAGGCGACCATGTTGGTCAATGACTGAGGCCTTCGGGCGCCCGCCGCCGAGGGAAGAGCCGGGGGCAAAGATGAGTTGGAGATCCTCATCTGTTTCTTCATCCCGGAGAATCCGCTCGGTGATTTGGAGCAACCGGCCGAGTTCGATCAGGGCAGGAACGCCGGCCCGGGCCGGTGCCTGGAAAACGTCGTCGTCGATCCAGCGGAAACGGAGCGCGCCTAGCCGGCTCTCGTCGGCGACGCCCAGCAGATAGTCGCTTTCCGCAAGGGTGCGAACGGCACGGCCCTCGTGTTCGGCGAGGCGGCGCTCGGCGCGCTGCATGAGGCGGCGGCCCCAGGTGTCCGGCGCCGAGTCGCCAATGGAGCCAAAGATGGCTAATCGGGCGGGAGGAGCGAATGCGCCGCGTGTCAGTGCAAGTGCGGGCTCGAGCGAGAAGCGATCCGGATTCTCAAGCCATGCAGCGTCGTACTCGAAGAGGATGGTCTCCGCGCCTCTGACGCGATTGCTCCTCGCCAACCCTATCGGGCGCGTGCGACCGTCCAGATCGATGTGCACCTCGAAGTCAGCCATCGTGGGATGGTCCGGTTCGCCGCTTGAGGTGGACGTGCTTGGGAAGCTGCGCGCTGGCAAGGGCCTGGCCGACGCTGTCGTTGCTGATGTCGGCGACCTGACCCAGCCCCTCGAGCAGGCCGAGCGCCTGCAGCACGCCGGCGTAGATGCCGATGCTGACGCTGGCGTCACCGGCTTCGACCCTTTGCAGGGTCGATCGGGACGTGAAGGCGCGCTCGGCCACGACCGCCATCGGCAGCCGTCGGCGTCGACGGGCATCATGGATGTCCGCCCCAAGCTTGCGTAGCGCGCGTCGTACCGCAGCGGGAGGATTGTGTGGCGTAGGCATATTTGACGTCTTTGCGCTTCATATTTGGTCAATATGTAGCAGGAAGATTACAATTACAATTTGCCTAGCTGGCAAACCGGGAAGCAGAATAACATAAGGTACTATTTTACCCCGCTCGCGGCTGCCGGCCATGAGTTTCCGACTTCGGCGGCCCCTCGCTCCGGCTTTCACACGGCGGACTGGCTGCAATTTCTGTCAGTCCGACTGAGCCATCTGCTTCCGTCAGGATTCGATCGATTGGCAAGCCATGCCAGGGCACAGCCTCGATCCGAGCGGATCATTTCAATTTTGAGCAAGAGATACCAGCCGAGCGTGGCCGCACGTCGAGCCTCGCTCTTGCTTGAGCATGACCGTGCCACGGACCCGCGGAAGATATTGCTCGATCATCTCAGGCACCGCCGGAGCGCTCCTCAAGCTCTGGACCGTGAGTATTTCGCTCCAAGTTCATCGCATCAAAGGTGCTACGGAACGTGAGCTTTCGGATATCCATCGATTTTGGAAGCGCACGTCGAGGTCCACTTCGCCGAATAACGGTCAGACGGTAGACGCTCCCATAGCGGCAGCTCGCCCTCCGCAACGGGTCGCGGATGTCCGAGCGCCCGCCGCGCATTGCTGAGGGATGGCGTCCATCGAATCATCGCCGGAGCGCTGCTCGGCAAAAAACGCATTCCGACCGCGCTCAGAAGACATGGTTCCTCGCAATCGAACGATCCGAGGGGGCGGAGCCTCGCTCTGACAGATCGGCGGCCATTGAAAGGCTTCTGCGGCGAGTGCCTTCGATGGGGGTATCGAAAATCACCGCATCATCTTCGGCATCCCCCTAAGCACCTCTACTCCGCGATCGTGGCAGTCGACGCGCGGCGAACCTCGTACGCGCTCCAAAGGAGCACGGAGCTTTTCAAATGTCCGATCCGAACACGGATAAGCCGCCGCGTTACTTACGCACGTCCGAAGCCGCGCGCTTCTTGAGCTTGTCCGGCCGCACCTTGGAGAAACACCGAACCTACGGAACCGGTCCCGAGTATCACAAGATTGGCGGACGCGTGGTCTATTCAGTAGCTGACCTGACAGCATGGGCCAAACTCGGCAAGAAGAAGTCAACCTCGGATCCTGGTGTCGGCACCGTACTGCCCGCAAAACGGCGTGCGCCAATTCCCTATGCGGGCAAAGAGCGGCGCTAGGCCATGTCCGTTGGCAAATCCTCAGCGCACCGCCGCCGGTGTCGCGGCGCACTTCAGATCCTTGTTCCCGGCGAGCTACGGGCTCCCGAGACCCGGCTTGAAATTGTCGGGAATGCTCGTCAGGATCGTGATGGCCGCCTTGTGCTGCATAGCCCGCGTCAGTTCGTCGCCGCATTTGGTGATGCTCCCGATGCGACCGGTTTGTCCGGATTGATGGCGCCGTGGCGCCAATCCGAAATCGGCCCGGACGTTGGTCGATTTCCTAGATCGTCTCGGATCCAGCGACACGTCGTACCCTGCGTGCAAGTCCATCCTTCGACTTCGTCGCCGACGGCTGGAATGCGCGGCGCACTCCAGCCGCGAATCGTTGCGCGGCATCGTCGCCGTAGCGTGGCATGCAAGGGGGCACAACTCAGTACTGCTGCTAGCCATATATACTTGGGCTTCTTTCTGGCGAACCAAGCCTCAACTTTCATGGGAACTGACTGGCAACGTCAGGCCGCCAGGCCTGCTCACCTTCAGAAGAGGCACACGCGTTTCGCTAAGCCCAAGGCATACCGTTCCCGATTCGAGCGTCAGGGAGCGGCGGCATGAACGATCTCACGGAAGTGGAAGTTTTGTGGCTCGAGAAGCGTATCGAAAACCGCATTCGGTTCGGTCATGTTGTCAAGGAACGAAAGGTTGATCGTCACCGCCGTGTCTTGTCATTTGCACCGGGCAGCATCTTTGCCTTCGTCCGTTGGACATCCAACGACTTTGGCACGATCATCTCGCGGATTGACATCTTGCGCGCGGTCGCACCGGGACAGCGCTGCTCGACCGTACCGTATGTGAGGCCCGGCGGAGAGATCGTGCTGCGGCTCTCTGGCTGGCCGAAGGTCGAGCGCGTGTTGCAGACGATCGATGCCGTCGAGGCGCTTGGAATCGATCCGGCTGACGTCGCTCCCGATCATTGGCATCACGTTCATAACCGTCTGTCCGTCAACGAAAACCCGCGTCCATACACGAGAACGCGCCACCAGGCCTGGCTCCATCGTCGCAGAGTGATGCGATGACGAGCCGCCTGATGACGCTGACCACGACGCTTGCGGCCGCTGCCGCACTCATCGCGACGATCGTCCTGGAGCCACTTCCACTCTACATTTGGAATGCATCGGCAAGCGTGCCAATCGGTCTCTACAGCCTACGACCGACGAAGCGCTTCCATGTCACCGAGCTGGTCGCCGTTCAACCGCCGGAGCCGCTCGCGACCTTCCTCGATTTGAATGGCTATCTACCGGTCGGGGTCCCCATGCTAAAGCGGGTCTTGGCACTCCCCGGGCAGACGGTCTGCAGAAGCGGGCTCACGATTTCGGTGGATGATGTTGCGGTGGGCGAGGCGAAGGACCGCGACGGACGCGGCCGGCCGCTGCCCAAATGGCAGGGCTGCCGCGCCGTCGGCGAAGGCGAGCTCTTTCTCATGAATTGGCAGTCGGACGACTCCATGGACGGCCGATATTTTGGCTTTCTTCCGGCGTCGGCGGTGATTGGCTGTGCGCTCCCGGTCTGGACCTGGGAGGAGTGACCGTGCGTGTTCTACGTGTTTATCCCGCCATTCCTCGGTTGGATCGGTTGCGGGACCATTCCTCCGTCCCAGCCGACGTTCGCAAGCCTGGCGGGCGCAGCGGTGGTCCAAATGATCAGCGCGAAGCTGCTTTACGCCGCACGGGCGCGAGCACGATAGCAGACTTGGCTCGGTCAGGTGTGCCTGTTTGGGTGGTCGCGTCGCTGCTGCTTGCTCTGACCGCATCGGACACTACCGCTCTGGCCAAAAACGGGTCCGCCGCGCTCCCAGCGATCTGTCGAACCAACCACACGCTTCCGGCCTTCATCGAAGAAGCCTCACGACGCTTTGCGATCCCGGCGCGGTGGATATGCTCGGTATTGAGCATCGAAACAGCTGGAGACATGCATGCTAGGTCGCCCAAGGGCGCAATGGGACTGATGCAGATCATGCCGGCGACTTGGGCGGAACTACGCCAACGCTATGACCTAGGAAGCGATCCGTACGATCCGCGTGACAACATTCTGGCCGGCACGGCGTATCTCCGTGAACTGCTCGACCGCTACGGTTCGCGCGGCGCTTTTGCTGCGTACAACGCGGGACCAACTCGCTACGAAGAACATCTCGCGGGAGCACCTTTGCCAGACGAGACGCGAGCATACGTGGCAAAGCTAGCAAATTTGCTTGGCATTCAACTGCCGCCGACGTGTACCGCGAGCTGGAGGT
The DNA here is from genome assembly GCF_002289535.1 of Bradyrhizobium sp. UFLA03-84. Lineage (NCBI taxonomy): Bacteria > Pseudomonadati > Pseudomonadota > Alphaproteobacteria > Hyphomicrobiales > Nitrobacteraceae > Bradyrhizobium > Bradyrhizobium sp. UFLA03-84. The sequence goes on from NZ_NSJY01000012.1 coordinate 107,113, forward strand.
CATCAGCAGCCGCGACGCTGTTCGTTGAACGAGCTGAGCGGATGGAAATCCGCGGTAGGCCGACATCGTTCGCGCTCTCGCGCTGCGCAACGATTGCAATCTCGTCGCCCGATGTTTCGCAGATGGCCCCCAGGCGTACTGGCGTTTTTGTAGCTCGATCGGACTCGAGGGCATTACGATGACCAGTAATGGCTTGCTTCAGCAATCAATCGGCGGAGGAGCGAGAGCAGTGGGCAGGCAGGACATGTGCGTCCGGGGGCTACACAGGACGTCACGTCTTGACGAGACTAGCGGCCTCGGCCGGCAATGCGTCGACTCGGCGAGCTCCTACTCTGTGCGGGGCCCTGCCATGGCAGATGCCGCTTTCGCGATCACTGCTTCGGCGCACTCGATCGCGGCGCGGAAGTCCTCGCTCTTCCAGGTATTAACCGAATGGCCGTCATCGTACGACTCGTCTGCGGCGTCTCGCGCGCGTGAGACCAACTCGCGAAGCACCGCAATGGCTTCGGCGACCAGCTTGGCATTCAACTCATCGCGGGAAGACCGCGTCGTCACCTCTTTAGATTCACCGCATCGCAATTGTGAACCTTCAGGCAACGTCATCGCAATAAATGACTATTGCGATTGCCTACGGAACTTGATGGCAGAGCGGCCCTTCAAATCGGGCTTCGAGAAACCGGTGCACAGGAATAGCCGCCGTGTGGGCGAATCCGACAGCCCGGTGCAACGACTTAGCTGGTCGTTGCCACATAGGAGAGCTCCGATGCGGCTTTTCGTTGGGTCGGGCATCGGTCTTGTGGAGACCAGTCTTTGCATCGTCGATGGCGAGGGTCTCGCCGTTCGCGAGGTCAAGGTTAGGCTGCTCAAGCGCAAACTGATCGACTTCGAAAACAACATTCGTGCGCTGCGGGCCTATGGTTTGCTCGTTGGAGCGGTCGCCCGTGGCGCCTTGGAGGCCCGCGTCCGCGAGCTGATCGAGCGCAGCGATCCGATCTTCGTAATGACCATTAGAGCCATGTCGGATGTGCTCCGCGCCATCCTTGAGCGTTATGATCGGCTGCATCGTGTGCTGCTGCAGGTGGTCCAGCATGATGCAGGTTGCCGGCGCCTGATGACGGTTCTGGGCGTCGGCCCCGTTGCGACCCTGTCGTTTAATGTCGGCTTCGATGATTCCCGGCGCTTTGCCCGATCGCGATCGGTAGGCGCACATTTTGGCTTGGCGCCGAGACAGCACCAGTCCGGCATGTCGATCGATCATGAAGTGCGCATCAGCAAACAGGGCGACGTCGCAGTGCGCGAGTCGCTTTGCGAGGCGGCCGCAAGCCTGCTGCTGCGGGTCAGGAAACGGTCGGCACTGCCGGCGTGGGGCCTGTGGATCGCCAAACGGTCGAGCATGCTGTGCGCTATCACCGCGGTCGCGCGCAAGCTTGCGAGCATTCTGCCTCGGATGTGGGTCAGTGAGACCGACTTCCACGTCCGGTTCGGCGCCAAGATCACGCAACGGCTGCGGTTGAAGCCTGCACGGTAGCCGCGGTGCAGACTACGACGGATTAGCGCTGGGTTTGCGCCCGGCATGTGGAGGAGGAACGAAACTAGAGATCCGCGCGGTGAGCGTCCCCTGGCGGGGCCGCGAAACGGGGAATGTCCGCTATCTCTTGCCTGCTCGCGCCCTTCGGGACGGGAGCCGGACTGCTTATGAACCTGATGAAGAGCATGCGACGGCCGAAGTGCTGAACGCGAAGGAACGCATGGACCCCGCCTGGTGACTGCAACCACAAGCGCGGCGTGGTGACGTTTGTGCGTTGTCGATGGAGAGAGTCTGTCATGGCTGAAGTGCGAAGAGTCGAAGAAAAGCGTAGGAATGAGTTGACTTTGAACGCCCGATTAGGAAGGCGAGATAAAAGGGGCTCGCCGGTCGAACCACAAGCCATTGACATGGCTTGGGTTCCGGCGTGCCGGTCGGTCGGGGCGCGTGCCGCGCCTAAGACTTTCCCCAGAACATTCAAACATGTTTTCGGCACTGTAGGTGTCGCTGCGTTCTTCGAGGCCCGGTCATGACCGCAGGCGACAGCGACCTGCGAATTCGGCCTGGGCGCATTCGCAGTACACGCGCGCCAAAGCCCAAGAGCTTCATCAACCAGGTGCTGCGGGCGGCGAAGAAAGCGGGACACACCTCGGGTCAGACGGTAGCCGGCAGGCGTTCGGCGGCCCATGGACGCTCGACGTTTGGCCGTGGTCGCCTCGCCCTTAGCCGCGCCAGATTGTTCAGCTCGACGCGGCGCGTTGTGGTGAAAGCGCGCGTGGTCCGGCACAAAGGGCGAGCCTTCCGTTCAGCACCACTGACCGCCCACCTCTCGTATCTGAAGCGCGACGGCGTGACCCGGAGTGGTGAGCGGGCCGAGATGTTTGATGCTGGCAGCGACCGTGCTGATGGCCTGGCTTTCGCAGAACGGTGCACGGACGACCGGCATCATTTCCGCTTCATCGTCTCGCCAGAGGATGCCGGTGACATGACCGACCTGAAGGCCTTTGTTCGCGATCTCGTCAGGCAGATGGAGACCGATGTCGGCACGCGGCTCGATTGGGTTGCTATCGATCATTGGAACACCGACAACCCTCACGTCCACCTTCTCGTTCGGGGAGTAGATGTGGAGGGGGCGGATCTCGTGATCTCCCGCGACTACATCAGCCAAGGCCTGCGCTCCCGCGCCGAGGAACTGGTCGCCTGCGAATTGGGTCCAAAACCGGAGCACGAGATCCGCAATTCGCTAGAGAGGGAAGTCACAGCGGAACGATGGACGCGGCTCGATCGGGAGATCCGGCTGGCGGCCGATGAGACCGGCACTATCGATCTTCGCCCGGAGAATTCCGGCAAGTCCGATCCCGAGATCCGGCGCCTGATGGTCGGCCGCCTTCAACACCTGGAGAAGATGGGTCTTGCTGCACCCGCCTCGCCGGGGGAGTGGATGGTCGGGCTCCAGGCCGAGCGCAATCTTCGCGACCTCGGCATGCGTGGTGATATCATCAAGACCATGCACCGCGTCTTTACCAACCGCGGGGAAGCGCGCGGCGTTGCCGACTACGTCATCGAAGGCGAACAGCCGACGTCCCAGCTTGTCGGACGCCTGGTCGACCGTGGACTGCATGACGAACTGACCGGCGAGGCCTATGCCCTGATCGATGGAATAGACGGACGCGCGCATCACGTGCGCTTCCGAGGGCTCGAAGCTTTCGACCACGCCCCCCCGATCGGCGGAATCGTCGAAGTCCGACGCTTCGGTCAAGCCGACGACCCGCGTCCCACCCTGGTGCTCGCGACCCGTTCAGATCTCGATCTTGGTGAGCAGGTCACCGCGAAGGGGGCAACCTGGCTCGACTACCGGCTGGTCGAGCGCGACCCCATGCCGCTCGCCATGGGAGGATTTGGGCGGGAGACCCGCGACGCCATGGAAGCCCGTACCGAGCATCTGATCCAGGAGGGCCTAGCGCGGCGGCAGGGTCAACGCATTATCTTGCAGCGCGACCTCCTGAACACGTTGCGCCGGCGCGAACTGGACGAGGCTGGCGCAAAAGTCTCGGCCGACATCCGCCTACCACAAGTAAAGGCTGACTCCGGGGAGCATGTGGCGGGCACGTATCGCCAGCGGCTGACGCTAGCCTCGGGACGCTTCGCCATGATCGATAATGGGTTGGGCTTTCAGCTGGTGCCCTGGTCGCGTGAACTCGAAAAGAAGCTTGGCCAACACGTCACCGGCGTCGTGAAGGACGGTGGGGGCATCGAATGGGGCTTTGGTCGGAAGCGTGACCTCGGTCTCTAGCAATCTCTCCAATCAAGTTGCGGAAGGGACGTTCGGAATGTCCGGAACCAAAATCCTCTGGGGACAGGTGATCGTTGTCGGCCTGATCGTTCTGCTGGCTATCTGGGGAGCAACAGAGTGGACGGCTTGGCGGCTCGCCTATCAACCGGAGCTTGGCCGGCCCTGGTTCGAACTGTTGGGCCTCAAGATCTATTACCCACCGATCTTCTTTTGGTGGTGGTTCGTCTACGATGCTTATGCGCCTCAGGTCTTTGTCGAGGGAGCCTTCATCGCCGCGTCCGGGACCTTCGTTTCGATCGCGGCGGCGATCGGCATGTCCGTGTGGCGTGCGCGTGAAGCCAAGAACGTCGAGACCTATGGCTCGGCGCGCTGGGCTGATGCGGAAGAGGTTCGAGCGGCGGGACTTCTTGGTCCGGACGGTGTGGTACTCGGCGAACTCGACCGCGACTACCTCCGTCATGACGGACCGGAGCACGTGCTATGTTTCGCGCCCACCCGGTCCGGCAAAGGCGTCGGTCTCGTCGTTCCCTCTCTTCTTGCATGGCCGGGTTCGGCCATCGTGCACGACATCAAGGGCGAGAACTGGCAACTGACCGCCGGATTCCGCTCGCGGCATGGCCGCGTCCTGTTGTTCGACCCCACCAACCCAAAGTCATCAGCTTACAATCCGCTCCTCGAAGTCCGACGCGGGGAATGGGAGGTTCGAGACGTCCAGAACGTGGCCGACGTCCTGGTCGACCCCGAAGGCTCGCTCGACAAGCGGAACCACTGGGAGAAGACCAGTCATTCGCTCCTAGTCGGCGCCATACTCCATGTTCTCTATGCTGAGGCAGACAAGACCTTGGCCGGCGTCGCAGCTTTCCTATCTGATCCGAAGCGGCCGATCGAGGCCACGCTAAAGGCGATGATGACCAGCCGGCACCTTGGCGAGCATGGTGCCCATCCCGTGGTCGCTTCAACCGCGCGCGAACTCCTCAACAAATCCGAGAACGAACGTTCAGGCGTCCTGTCCACCGCGATGTCGTTCCTCGGCCTTTACCGCGATCCCGTCGTGGCCCAGGTGACCTGTCGCTGCGACTGGCGGATTGCCGATCTGATCGCAAATAGCCGACCGGCGACGCTTTACCTTGTGGTGCCACCTTCCGATATCTCGCGAACCAAACCATTGATTCGTCTGGTGCTGAATCAGATCGGCCGGCGCCTAACTGAGGACTTACACGCCCGCGATCGCCGGCATCGCGTTCTGATGATGCTCGACGAGTTCCCGGCACTCGGACGGCTTGATTTCTTCGAGTCCGCGCTGGCCTTCATGGCGGGATACGGCATCAAGAGTTTCTTGATCGCGCAATCGCTCAATCAGATCGAGAAGGCCTACGGCCCCAACAACGCCATTCTCGACAATTGTCACGTCCGCGTCAGCTTCGCGACCAACGACGAGCGGACGGCCAAAAGGGTGTCCGACGCGCTGGGTACGGCGACCGAGATGCGAGCGATGAAGAACTACGCCGGGCACAGGTTGAACCCATGGCTGGGGCACCTCATGGTGTCGCGCCAGGAGACGGCGAGGCCGCTATTGACCCCCGGCGAAGTCATGCAGCTTCCACCGATGGACGAGATCGTCATGGTGGCGGGCACGCCGCCAATCCGGGCGAAGAAGGTCCGCTACTACGAGGATCAGCGATTTACCGAGCGTGTCTTGCCACCGCCCGATCCGGCGGCATCAGGTCAGTCATCGCGAATGGACGGATGGTCAACACTTGGAACTCTGAAGCCGACGCGAGGTCCAACTGACAAAGCCGCGGAGGCCGAGGAAGATGCGGCGAACAGCGGGCTCCGTCGTGAGCCCGAACTCCCCGATCATGTCGCGATCGCTAAGGAGACGACCGAACCGACGCCGGCAGAGGAATTTGCGGCCGTTCTTGACGACGACGAGGATGCCATCCGTCAGTCCCGGTTCATACGCCAGCAGATGCGCGGTGTCGCCCGTCAAGTCGCCATGGACCCGAATGACGGTATGGAGCTCTGAGGTAATATGCGCGACCGGATGAACGTCTACTTCCCACCGGAGATTCTGAAACAGATCTCGGAGCTCGCCGATCGCAAGAAGCTTTCCCGGTCTGCGATCGTAGAGGCGGCGGTTGCCTCGTTTCTATCGCCGGACGGCGCGGACAGGCGGGAGGCAGCGCTTACCCGGCGCCTAGATCGGCTTTCCCGTCAGATGCAGAGACTGGAACGCGACGTCGGTTTGACCGCCGAGAGCTTGGCCCTGTTCATCCGTTTCTGGCTGACGATCACGCCACCGCTACCCAACGACGCGCAGGTGGCCGCACAGGCAAAGGGCCGGGAGCGCTTTGAAGGATTTGTCGAGGCGCTCGGTCGGCGTTTGCAAAAGGGGCAAAGCTTTTTGCGCGAAATTCCAGAAGATATACGCCGTCAGGAACCGGCTGAAGAAATCTGATTGAACCATGTAGAAAGAGCATTTCGCCGGTCTTTCTTTTTCTACCCCAGCCTACGACCGCAGCGATTTAGCCGAACTGACAAAAGCTGGACGCGCTATCGGCTCGAGCGAGCTGAGAGCAAAGGGGCCAGCATGCAAATTTTAACAGCATGGCGTCGAATCGCGCGCGTCTTTCTGCCTTTTGCAGCGGGGTCCTATTTCTCTTATCTGTTTCGAACGATCAACGCTCTGATCGCCAGCCATCTCAGCTCGGATATCGGCGTTGGTGCTGCTGATCTCGGGTTGCTTACGTCAGTCTATTTTTTTGTTTTCGCAGCGGTTCAGATCCCCATCGGTATTCTATTGGACCGCTTTGGTCCGCGTCGCGTACAGAGCGTTTTGCTGTTGCTCGCAGCACTCGGCGCCGGACTATTCGCGGTATCGAACGGCTTCCTACTCCTCTTGGTCGCGCGCGCAATGATCGGGCTTGGTGTCGCGGCGTCGCTCACGGCAGGACTGAAGTCCATCATCCTTTGGTTCCCCAGGGAGCGAGTTGCGTTGCTCAATGGCTACATGATCATGTTGGGATCGCTTGGAGCGGTGACCGCCACGGCTCCCGTCGAATACCTGCTCGCCTGGATGGGCTGGCGGCAGCTCTTTGACATCATGGCCCTCGCGACCGGTGCGACAGCTATTCTCATCTACGTCGTAGTGCCTGAACGAGGAGTGGCCCCATCAACAGCGGCCGCTTCCCTGAGCTCCGTCTTCAGCGATCGGCGCTTTTGGCGAATGGCACCGTTGTCGGCGACTTGCGTTGGATCGTCCTGGTCCCTGCAGGGATTGTGGGCATCGCCGTGGCTGACAGACGTCGAGGGGTTTGACCGTTCAAGTCTTGTCAGGCAACTGTTCATAATGTCGATCATGCTTGGCGGCGGTGCCTGGTTGTTCGGCATGACGGTCCATCACATCAAACGAAGGGGAATCGGGGCGGAGACGGTATTAGCGATCGTTGCAGTCTTGCTTATCGCAGCCGAGCTGGCCTTGATCCTGCGAGCGCCTCTGCCGTCCATTTTCCCTTGGTCCGTTGTCGCAATTGCCGGAACGGCGACCGTGGTCAGTTTTGCGGTAATTGCGGATTACTTTCCGCCTGAGCTTGCTGGTCGTGCCAATGGCACTTTGAACGTCTTGCACTTTGGCTGGGCCTTTCTGGCACAATCTGCAACAGGCCTGATCCTAGAGCAATGGGTGAGGAACGATGGCCATAGGCCCGTCCAAGCCTATCAAGTCGCTTTTGGTCTCAACGTAGTACTGCAGATCGCGACGCTGGTCTGGTTCGCGCTGCCCTGGCGCCGATCCATCGCTTCGTGGATAAGTTCAATCCTCTTCTTCAGGCCGGCTGACACTCGCTGCGCTGTCGAGTCAGTTGGGTTGTATGAGGACTCGGTCATCCTCTTGCCCGCGAATGACGATGTGGAGTGGTAAGCAAGCCACTCCCAGCGAACCGTCACCTCGAGTATCAATTCTCAGACTTTCTTTTTCTACGCTAGTCCACGATCGTTGAAGCGGCTTGTTGCGCCACGTCCATCGATGCCTTTTCTAATCATCCCATCTTAGGCGCCCCGTAGGCGCCTCGTTTAGTGGGGGCGGCGGTGGCAATTCATTCCATTCAATCGGAAGCGAATTCGCGCGGCGCGCGAATGCTGCGCAGCGCGCTTGGCTCTGCGATTGCCGGCTACCTCGAAGACGAGGCGATCATCGAGGTGATGCTCAATCCGGATGGACGGTTGTGGGTCGACCGGTTGTCGAATGGCCTGATCGACACAGGCGAAACTTTGTCGGCCGCAGACGGCGAGCGCATTGTTCGCCTGGTAGCGCACCACGTAGGTGCGGAGGTGCATGCCGGCTCGCCGCGGGTCTCGGCCGAATTGCCTGGGACAGGCGAGCGCTTCGAAGGGCTATTGCCTCCGGTCGTTGCGGCACCGGCCTTTGCTATCCGCAAGCCGGCCGTGGCGGTGTTCACGCTCGACGACTACGTCGCCAGGGGGATCATGACCTCGGAGCAGGCACGGAATCTGAGGGACGCGGTCGCGGCACGGAAGAACATCCTCGTCGCCGGCGGGACATCGACCGGCAAGACAACCTTGACGAACGCGCTGCTGGCCGAGGTCGCGAAGAGCTCCGATCGGGTCGTTCTGATCGAAGATACGCGCGAACTCCAATGTAAGGCGCCTAATCTCGTAGCCTTGCGGACCAAAGATGGGGTGGCCACGCTTTCCGACCTGGTTCGCTCGTCGCTGCGATTGCGCCCGGATCGCATTCCGGTTGGCGAGGTTCGCGGTGCCGAAGCGCTCGACCTGCTCAAGGCCTGGGGCACCGGTCACCCCGGTGGCATCGGGACTATCCATGCGGGCAGCGCGCTCGGCGCGCTGCGGCGACTCGAGCAACTCATCCAGGAAGCCGTCGTCACGGTTCCGCGCGCCCTGATCGCGGAGACCATCAACCTCGTTGCCGTGCTTGCGGGGCGCGGCGGTGACCGTCGCCTCGCTGAACTCGCCATCGTCACTGGGCTCGGCGCCGCCGGTGACTACAACCTTTCATCAGCAGGAGACTGACATGCGCCCGCAATTTCGTTTTCTTCGAGATGTCGCTTCACTGACCGCGTCCGGGATGGTTCTTTTGGCGTCAGCACCGGCGTGGGCTGCCGGCTCGAATATGCCGTGGGAGCAGCCACTCAATCAGATATTGCAGTCGGTGGAGGGGCCTGTCGCCAAGATCATCGCCGTCATCATCATCGTCGTGACCGGGCTCACGCTCGCGTTCGGCGACTCGTCGGGTGGTTTCCGCAGGCTGATCCAGATCGTGTTCGGCCTGTCGATCGCATTTGCCGCCTCGAGCTTCTTCCTGTCGTTCTTCTCCTTCGGCGGCGGCGTGGTGATCTGATGGATGAACCTGTCACAGGCTTTGTCGTGCCCGTTCACCGCGCGCTCACCGAGCCGATCCTGATGGGCGGCGCGCCGCGATCGGTTGCGATTGTCAACGGCACGCTTGCGGCAGCTCTTGGATTGGGATTGCGGCTCTGGATCGCGGGTCTTGCTCTCTGGTTCATCGGCCACATGGCCGCCGTCTGGGCCGCCAAACGCGATCCCGCCTTTGTCGATGTGGTGCGCCGACATCTGCGCATTCCAGGCCATCTCAACACCTGAGTTCTCGGTCATGATGAACTTTGCCGAATATCGTCATTCAAACGCGCGTCTCGCCGACTTCCTGCCCTGGGCAGCCCTCGTCGACGAGGGAATCATCCTGAACAAAGACGGCTCGTTCCAACGGACAGCAAAGTTCCGGGGGCCTGACCTCGACAGCGCGGTGCCGGCCGAACTTGTCGGCGTCGCGGGTCGCCTGAATAGCGCCCTGCGCCGTCTGGGATCTGGTTGGGCGGTCTTCGTTGAAGCGCAACGCCATTTTGCGGGTGCTTACCCGCCGAACACCTTTCCGGACGTTGCGTCTGCGTTGGTCGACGCCGAGCGCAGAGCTCAGTTCGAAGAGGCGGGCGCCCACTATGAGTCCAGCTATTTCCTGACCGTCCTCTACCTGCCCCCGGAAGAGGGCGCTGCCCGGGCAGAGCGACTCCTCTATGAGGGCCGGAATCGGACCGTCGGAGCAGACGCGCGCGAGGTGCTCCGCAGGTTTGTCGATCAAACCAACCGCGTGCTGCAGCTATTTGAAGGATTTATGCCGGAATGCGCCTGGCTCGATGATCAGGACACGTTAACCTACCTGCACTCGACGATCTCGACCAAGCGTCACCGCGTTCGCGTGCCCGAAATTCCGATATACATCGATGCGCTGTTGGCCGACCAGCCGCTGACCGGTGGGCTAGAGCCGATGTTGGGCTCAGCCAACATTCGGGTCCTCACGATTGTCGGCTTTCCGGGCGCCACGACCCCGGGAATCCTGGACGACCTGAATCGCCTGCCCTTCTCGTATCGTTGGTCGACCCGCGCGATCATGCTCGACAAGACCGACGCCACCAGCCTGCTGACCAAGATTCGGCGGCAGTGGTTCGCCAAGCGAAAGTCCATCGGCGCCATCCTCAAGGAGGTCATGACCAACGAGGCGTCGACGCTGCTCGATACCGACGCGCACAACAAGGCGCTTGATGCCGACGCGGCGTTGCAGGAACTGGGGTCGGATCAGATCGGACAAGCCTTTGTCACGGCAACCATCACCGTGTGGGACCGCGATCCGAATGCGGCCAACGAGAAGTTACGGCTGGTTGAGAAGGTCATTCAGGGGCGGGATTTCACCTGCATGGTCGAGACGGTGAACGCCGTCGAAGCCTGGCTCGGCAGTCTGCCGGGACACGTCTACGCCAATGTGCGGCAGCCACCGATTTCGACTCTCAACCTCGCCCATATGATTCCGATGTCGGCCGTGTGGGCCGGTGAGGCGAGGGATCTGCACTTTAAGGGTCCGCCTCTGTTGTTCGGCAAGACGGAGGGATCAACGCCGTTCCGCTACTCCCTCCACGTCGGCGACGTCGGTCATACCCTCGTGGTGGGCCCGACCGGTGCCGGCAAATCCGTGTTGCTAGCTCTGATGGCGTTGCAATTCCGCCGATATCCGAATTCTCAGGTCTTTGCGTTCGATTTCGGCGGCTCAATTCGGGCGGCCGCGCTCGCCATGGGCGGTGACTGGCATGATTTGGGCGGCGCCTTGTCTGACGGAGACGAAAACCCCGTCGCGCTGCAACCGTTGGCCTGGATAGATGATCCTTCCGAGCGCGGATGGGCCACCGAATGGATCGGCGCGATCCTGGTACGGGAGAAGGTCGAGGTCACCCCGGAGGTCAAGGATCATCTGTGGTCGGCGCTGACGTCTCTCGCCTCGGCACCGAGGGAAGAGCGCACCCTCACGGGTCTGTCAGTCCTGCTGCAATCGAACTCCCTAAAGCGCGCCTTACAACGTTATTGCCTCGGCGGCCCGTCCGGACGCTTGCTCGATGCCGAATTCGAGCGTCTTGGCGAGGCGTCCGTCCAGGCGTTTGAGACCGAAGGTTTGATCGGAACGAGTGCTGCGCCCGCCGTGCTGGCGTATCTCTTCCATCGTATTGGTGATCATCTCGATGGCCGGCCGACGCTCTTGATTGTCGATGAGGGTTGGCTCGCCCTAGACGATGAGGATTTCGCGGGGCAGCTCCGGGAATGGCTGAAGACGCTTCGGAAGAAGAACGCGTCCGTCATCTTCGCCACACAGTCGCTTTCGGACATTGATGGCTCCGCGATTGCGCCGGCTATCATCGAAAGCTGCCCAACGCGATTGTTGCTGCCGAACGAACGGGCGATCGAACCGCAGATCACTGCCATCTACCGTCGCTTCGGCCTCAATGACCGCCAGATCGAGCTTCTGAGCCGGGCAACGCCAAAGCGCGACTACTATTGCCAGTCTCGTCGCGGTAACCGGATGTTCGAACTTGGCCTTGGTGAGGTTGCGCTCGCATTCACCGCAGCCTCTTCCAGGACAGACCAGGCTGCCATCTCGCAACTCACCGCCGAACATGGACCCGACGGCTTCGTGCCTGCCTGGCTCCAGCACCGCGGTGTCGCCTGGGCGACAGATCTGATCCCCAATCTCGTCAATCTGGAGAAATCGCTATGAGACCTCTTGGCCTATTGGGGACCACGGCCGCCTTCGCGTTGCTGCTTGGCGTTACGCTGCCCGCACGGGCGCTGATCGTCTTTGATCCAACCAACTACGTCCAGAATGTTCTGACGGCCGCGCGGGAGCTCCAGCAGATAAATAATCAGATCACCTCGTTGCAGAACGAGGCGCAGATGCTGATCAATCAGGCAAGGAATCTGGCAAACTTGCCGTATTCGTCGCTGCAGCAATTGCAATCATCGATCCAGCGCACCCAGCAATTACTGGCCCAAGCCCAGCGCATCGCCTACGACGTGCAGCAGATCGATCATGCCTTCTCGACAAGCTACGCGCCAGCGACCAGCAGCCAGTCGAACCAGTTGCTGATCTCCAACGCTCAATCGCGATGGCAGAATTCCTATGCTGCGACGCAAGACGCGCTTCGCGTCCAGGCCGGCATTGTTGGCAACCTCGACACCAATCGAATCCAGACGTCAGCGCTCGTAACGTCAAGCCAGAGCGCCAGTGGCGCCCTGCAGGCGACTCAGGCCGGCAACCAGATCCTCGCGCTACAAGCCCAACAACTTGCCGATCTCACGGCTGCGGCGGCGGCGCAGGGCAGGGCGCAGAGCCTCGAAGCGGCTCAGCGCGCCTCAGCCCAAGATCAAGGACGAGAACAGCTTCGGCGGTTCCTGACACCGGGGCAGGGCTATCAATCCTCCAACGTGCAGATGTTTCACTGATGACCGACGTAAAGGCATTCAAGGCGTTGTCTCTGCTTACGACAATCGGTCTGGTGGCCGTCGCGGCCTGCACGATTCAGCTGCGTGGCGGGGACGATTCTCCGCCGGCACCGAAGGCGGAGCAGACGACCGATGCAACCGCCTCCGATCTCGCACGCTGCCGCGGTGTCACTCCGGAGGAAACAGCGGGCTATCGGCATTGTAAGCGCGTCTGGGACGAAAATCGGCGTCGTTTCTTTGGCAAGAAGGACAGCGCTGCAGCTTCCGGCCACAATGGCTCAACCAGTTCGATAGCTGTCTCAAAGGATCAAAGCCGGATCCCTCAGGGATATTCGAACTTGGCGACACCTGAGGCGAACAAGCCATGACTGGTACGGGGATCATTGACCAGTTCCTGGAAACGTTCACGCGCTATATCGACAACGGTTTTGGGCTGCTCGGCAGCGATGTCGGATATCTCGCAACAACCCTTGCTGCGATCGACATCACGCTCGCTGCGTTGTTCTGGAGTTGGGGACCGGACGAAGACATCATCGCGCGCCTCGTCAAGAAGACGCTCTTCGTGGGGGTCTTCGCCTACCTCATCGGAAACTGGAACAGCTTGGCGCGCATCGTCTTCGAGAGCTTTGCCGGTCTTGGACTGAAAGCATCGGGCGCAAGCCTGTCTGCATCGGATTTCCTGCGGCCGGGAAAGATCGCCCAAGTTGGACTCGACGCCGGGCGGCCGCTACTGGAGTCGATCTCCAGCTTGATGGGCTACATCAGCTTTTTCGAGAATTTCGTTCAGATCGTCGTTCTCCTGTTCGCCTGGGTCGTGGTGTTGCTCGCCTTCTTCATCCTGGCGATCCAGCTCTTCGTCACCCTGATCGAGTTCAAGCTCACCACGCTAGCCGGCTTTGTGCTCATTCCATTTGGCCTGTTCGGCAAGACCGCCTTTGCCGCGGAACGGGTTTTGGGCAACGTCATATCATCAGGGATCAAGGTCCTGGTCCTGGCTGTCATCGTCGGCATTGGATCGACCCTGTTCTCGCAGTTCACCGCTGGCTTTGGTGGCAATCAGCCAACTATCGAAGACGCGATGACACTGGTGCTCGCGGCGCTCTCCTTGCTGGGGCTTGGTATCTTCGGTCCGGGTATCGCAAACGGCCTGGTGTCGGGCGGACCTCAGCTCGGCGCGGGCGCCGCGATTGGAACAGGCCTTGCTGCCGGCGGCATTGTTGCGGCAGGCGCAGGTGTTGTTGCCGGTGGCGCTGGCCTCGCTGGTGGGGCGATTGCAGGCGCCGCGCGCGGTGGCGGCGCTGTCATAAGCGGAGTATCAGCCGCCTATCGCAGCGGCGGCCTTGCCGGCGTAGCGGAGGCTGGCACTTCGGCTGCCATGAGTCCGTTACGTCGTGCGGCGGCTGCGCTCGGCGGAAGTGGGGAAGCCGGCGCACAGGCCGCGAGCACCTCGGCCGAAGGTCAGCCCGATTGGGCGCGGCGCATGAAGCGTGCCGAGACTATTCGGCACGGCGCATCGGCAGCCGGCCACGCGGTTCGCTCAGGCGATCACGGCGGCAGCGGCTCCTCCGTCGATTTGTCTGAAGGAGAGCGCTGAGACGCACCACTGCACCCCCAACGCAGAGCAGCGCCTCAAATTCTTCCCTCGCACGACTTGAAACCGATCACTTGATCGCAGGGGCAAACATCGATGTTCAAACGACCATCAGTTCACTACGGGCGCATGCCCGAACCGATCACGCCTTATCAAAAGGCAGCCCAAGTTTGGGACGAACGCATTGGATCTGCCCGCGTGCAGGCCAAGAACTGGCGCTTGATGGCGTTCGGCTGCTTGACGTTATCAGCCGGTCTCGCAGGTAGCCTTGTTTGGCAATCGGGCCAAGGCTCGATCACGCCCTGGGTGGTCGAAGTCGATCAACTCGGCCAGACACAAAGGGTTGCGCCGGCCAACATCGACTATCAACCCAACGACGCTCAGATCGCTTACCATCTGGCGCGCTTTATCGAAGATGTTAGAGGTCTGCCCGCCGACGGCATCGTTCTGCGCCAAAACTGGCTCCGGGCCTATGATTTTACGACGGATCGTGGCGCCGCTGCGCTGAACGACTATGCGCGCAACAATGACCCCTTTGCCAAGCTGGGTAAGGCGCAAATTTCTGTCGACGTCTCGAGCGTCATTCGTGCGTCGTCGGAAAGCTTCCGGGTCGCATGGACTCAGCGCACCTACGACAACGGATCGTTGAGCTCGACGGAGCGTTGGACCGCGATTCTTACGATCGTGATCGAAACGCCGCGCGATGCCGAACGCCTGCGCAAGAATCCCCTTGGCGTCTACGTCCGCGCCATCAACTGGTCAAAGGAGTTGAGTCAGTGACCAAGACGCCGTCTGACGTTCATTCGAAGCGTTTCCTCCCGCACAGCAAGCTCAATGTGCCTCGGCCCGAGTTTGTGACCTCAAAGCGAGCGCTCCTGTCGGCGCTCTTGCTTTGTTTGTCGGCGCTCGGCGGGTGCGCGACCTACGTGCCGCCAAAGATCAGCTATGACGCGGAGGTCCCGCCGCTGCCGGTTGCTCCAGTGGCACTGGACGACAGCTCGCGGCCGCTTCACGTTCCACCGCTCTGGAAGCCAACTCTCGGCGGCAAATCGGCCGAGAAGGAAAAGCCCGAACCCGTGAGCCGGGTTGAGACGGCAAACAG